>CAZJNA010000138.1:0-6616 GCA_964547325.1 uncultured Opitutaceae bacterium
GTATTCCTTGCCTTCGAGGTTGCACTTGACCAGGTAGCTCAGGAATCCGTGCAGCTCGACTCCGGAGTGATTAGGGCCCGTCAGGCAGCCGCCACGGAGGCAGCAGGTCGGCATCGAGAAGTAGCGGCCGTATTCCTGGACCATGATATCCGAGGCGACTTTTGAGGCGCCGAAGAGCGAATGCTTCGACTGGTCGATCGTGAATGTCTCGGGGATTCCGTTCGCATAGACCGGATCGGCGTAGTCCCAGCGAGTCGGGAGTTCCTTCAACGCGATCGAATTCGGAGCGTCGCCGTAGACCTTGTTCGTGCTCATGTGCACGAAGGGCGACTCAGGGCATGCCTGGCGGGCCGCCTCGAGGAGGTTCACCGTCCCGACCGCATTCGTGTCGAAATCATCGAACGGGATCGCCGCGGCCCGGTCGTGGCTGGGCTGCGCGGCCGTGTGAACGATGACCGCGGGCTTGAGCTCCTTGACGAGGGCGATCACCCCGGCGCGGTCGCGGATATCGAGCTCATGGTGCCGGAATCCCGGCAGCTCCGTTTGCAGCCGCTGCTGGTTCCACCGCGTGTCGCCCTGCGGCCCGAAGAAGACCGCCCGCTGGTTGTTGTCCACACCATGGACGGCATAGCCCAGCTCCCGCGCAAAATGCACGCAGACCTCTGAGCCGATCAGGCCGGAGGAGCCGGTGACGAGGAGGGTTTTGGGCATGAAAAGGAGTGTTTCTGGCTGGAAATGCCCCCCTTGCCAACGGTATTTCCGCGATGGCACATTTGGCGAGCGGAGAGACCCTGCCGGGCATGGGCGCGGCTGAATTCTTCAGCCCGTACCCCTCAACCATGGTAGCCGAGGTTACACGCGATGTCTGGCCGATTGAAGTGGTGATCGGCCTATCAGATCCCGCAGATTCCGAAGCCTCCTAAAAGTAAGCCCAATCAGGCTGCGCACAGATTTTCAATCAGAACATCTCCCGCCTTGTAGGAAGGAAGGCCGCCGACACGCGCTTTAGCCGCTATGTTGGCGATTGAGTTGATTGAAAAAGCTGGAGGGACC
Organism: uncultured Opitutaceae bacterium; assembly: GCA_964547325.1. Lineage (GTDB taxonomy): Bacteria > Verrucomicrobiota > Verrucomicrobiia > Opitutales > Opitutaceae > Palsa-1447. Next base: position 1,054 of record CAZJNA010000138.1, read on the forward strand.
GGGACCACCTCGATTCCGATAACCTCTTCCTTTGCGTCGAGGTCAACCGCGATGTGTGGCCACTCGTTCTGGATTACCGTACGAGCCACGGCAACGCCGGTTTGGAAACGCACGTAGAGTCCGGCATCGGTCAGTTCGACCTTAGGCGGGTTGTCAGACTTAACCATGAACTGGATTTCGGCATCCATTCTTACCTCCTGGTTGGTTCCCTGTAGCACGACACTAGGACATATCTGTCGTCGAACACCTCGCAGACGGCAACCACGGATTTTGACATCGGCACACCGGTGTCCGTTTTTACAAATGTTTTGTAAAATTTACTTATGTATCCGCCCTTCTGGCCCTTGTGCTCCGAAGCGAGCTCTCGTCCATGGGCGATTGTCTCCTTAATCTCTGTTTCACTTATTCCCCGGGATGCGGCCTGAACCGTCCCATGGCGGGTTATTTTGATCGGAAGCCCGCGAGGACATGGGCTGGGATGGTGGGCCATTTGAATTAAAGGACGATGCCCTCCGTTTGATTGGGTTTTTAAATAGATTCGACGACGGCGCAGGAACCGATTTTCAATTCCTGATTGGAGATGTCGGGAATCGGGGCCGCGCTCATAAGATAGCAAGTCGTGCGCGGAGCCCGGCCCGGCGTTCTTCAAGAACTTTCAGGCCAAGCGGTTAACGTGGCGCAGCCAAGGATTTTGAATCCGGATTGACTGACCCGATCGGTGACGGGATCTCCCGCCCCAGAATCAACTTTCGTAACCCGCTCAATGGCCGTACCGTCCGGAGGTGCACGATATCCCAAACCAATGATCCATAGCCAGAAAGTGTGCGTCGTCCTTCCCGCCTATAACGCGGCGCGCACCCTCGAAAAGACCGTGGCCGATATCGACCGGGCGGTCGCGGACGATATCATCGTCGTCGACGACGGAAGCACCGACGCGACCCGTGAGATCACGATGCGGCTCGGGCTGCACTATGCGTTCCACGCCCGCAATCTCGGCTACGGCGCCAACCAAAAGACCTGCTATGCCCTGGCCCTCGCCACAAATGCCGACATCGTGGTCATGCTCCATCCCGACTACCAGTACGAGCCCCGGCTTCTGGGCGCTCTCGCTGAGATGGTCGGCTCGGGCGTCTACGATGTGGCAATAGGCTCCCGGATTCTCGGCAAGGGGGCGCTTGGAGGCGGGATGCCGTTCTACAAGTACGTCTCCAACCGGCTCCTGACCCTGGTCCAGAACCTCCTGATCGGACAGAAACTCTCCGAGTATCACACGGGCTATCGGGCGTTTTCGAGGAAGGTGCTGGCAACGCTCCCGCTCCTCGCGAACTCCGACGACTTTGTCTTCGACAACCAGATGCTCGTCCAATGCCACCACTGGGGATTCCGGATTGGGGAGATCTCGTGCCCGACGAAATACTTTCCGGAGGCCTCATCGATCAAATTCAGCCGCAGCCTGCGGTACGGCCTTGGAGTCCTGGCGGTCAGCGCCGCCCGCGCCGCGGCCCGGATCGGTCTGCCCGGGCCGGACTACTTGAATCGCGGGATGGGTTCGCGGTTCTGCCTCGGGACAGAGGCCGTCCGCGGCCGGATAGCCGAGACCAACATCGGGCTTACTGTGGACTAGAACGCGGCTATTTACCATCGTTGCCAAATCAGACATGAAGCGACGCCCTGGGTGGGGAGCTGGCACTTTGGTGTTGGCGGGATTAATTCTTTTTCTCCGCCGTCCGGACGCATTGTTCAATCCACAATTTTTCGCTGAGGATGGTCCGATCTTTTTTCTCGGGGCGTATATCTTTGGCTTGAAGGCCGTGCTGATGCCCTACGGTGGGTACCTGCATGTGGTGCCGCGATTGGTTGCGTGGATGGCTTTGGGCCCGGATCCACGCTGGGCGCCAGCCATCTATAATTTCTCCGCTTTTGCTCTTCAGCTAACGGTTGTGGCCATGTTGTTGTCTCCTCGCCTTCGGCTGCCGGCCAAGCCTATTCTGGCCCTCGCGTTTGTTTTGGTGCCCCATACAGGCGAGGTTTTCGTCAATTTGGCCAATGTGCAATGGTCGCTCGCCCTCGTTCTCATTTTACTGCTGATCGCAGAGGATGCCGTCACATGGGCACAGCGGATTTTTGATTTTTTTGCACTGGCACTTTGTGGACTCACCGGGCCGTTTCTGTGTTTTTTGTCGCCCCTTTTCATCTTACGCCTGTTGTCGCGACGCACCCCTGAAAGTGCGCGATTTGTCTGTTGGGCTAGCCTGCTCGCCGGGATGCAGGCCTTTTATTTATATCGCGAGCGGGCTATTTTTGTCAGGAAATCGCTAGCTGATCCTGTCTTGCTGGCGTCAGTTATGAGCGGCCGGCTTTACGGCACATTTTTTGGAGGCTATGGCCTGGCAGATTTTTCTGTCAGTGCTGCATGGATCCTTTTCGGGGCGGTGCTGACGGTGCTGTTGATCAGCCTGGCACGTCGGCCAGGGGCTTGGAGCTTTCCCCGACAAGTGCTCGTCGGTGCTTGGCTTTGTTTGGTTGTGGCCGTCGGCAGCAAATTTCTTCGCGAGGCGTTCGCGCTTTCTGGGCCGCGCAACGGGGATCGCTATTTTTTCCTGCCTCACGTACTGCTCGCATGGCTTTTGGTGGTTGAGGGTGCCCGCCAGAGTGGCTGGAAACGGCTAATACCCTCGATCCTGCTAGCGGTTGCTCTGGCTGCGAATCTGAAGTTTTATCGCATGGAACCGTTGCGTGACTATGCTTGGGCTCAGCGCATTCAGCCAATCCGTGAAGGAAAAGCCTTCAGCATCCCGATCAATCCTGAAGGCTGGGCCGTGAATGCTCTGGAGAAAAACGACAGCACTAGGCCCTCCGGACCCGAGTGATGCTGCCCGATCGTCCCGCCGTTGGCGAGAGGGAGGTCTCATGAATGTTGCCGGGCGCAGCGAAGGCTCCAGTAATGATTATATCGACGAGGACCAGACCTGAGAGGATTGAAATTGCCGCCGCAAGGGGATCGACGTGGCCGCTGAGCGTGCCGGGAAGGGGCACCCAGGAACAAACAAACAGAGCCGCCTCAAGCGTTGCACAGCCGAGGAATATGAGCCGGTGGCATCTCAGGGCTGACCAGGTGAGCAATGCGAACCCGAGCAATTGGGTGACCAGGCTGCCTTGGTGGATCGTCGCCTGATTCGCCATGAACATGAGCAGGACCCAAGCGGCCCAGCCGGCCAGCCACCATGAAGCGGCCCAGCCCATGACGCCCTTGCCGGTCCTTCCCTCCCGCCAGATTGCCCAGGGAAGGATCGCGAGCGCCACCAGCCACCATCCATAGGCATACGACGGGCACTCGCACTGCTCCCACCGGGTCTCCCTGATCAGCAAGCTCGGGCTGAACGGAAAGAGCGCCCGCCAATCCCCCTCCCATTGGACCTTCAGGTTTACAAGGTGATTGGCCAGCGCTCCCCGCCAGCCGACCGCGCGGTAGTTTTCGACAAGGGCGCGGCCAAAGCTCCGGTCGTCGACCGGGATCACTCCGGCGAGATGCCACTTGAGGAGCCGGTTGCCGGGTGGATCGTACAGCTTCTGGAATCCGAACCAGGGAAGGGCCATGATTGCAAACGCGAGAGCGGCGGCCAGCCAGGGCTTTCTCAGTCGGGATTTTCGCCGGGAAACGACCAGGATAAGCGGAACGAGGCCGATCAGCGAGAATGCCACGCCGCCATGGCCCAGCCATCCCAGGGCGGCGCACGCTCCGCCGAAGGCGAACCTCGTGGCGTCTCCCGTCCCAGCTTCCGACGGCTCCGTCCACCACACGACAAACGCAGCCAGGAGCAGCGATGCCGCGCCCATCTTCGGCCACGTGAATATCGTGAAAAGGAGGAAGAAACCCGTGAAGCTCATTGCCGCGATTATCGCCGCAGACTGCGCGGGCCGGGCGCCCATCCGGCGAAGGAGCGCCCAAAGGGCGGGCACCCAAAGGAGCTGAAAGCAGATGCCGCCGGCAGTTGACGCAGTGTCGGTGTCGAAACCCAGGCCCGCCATGATCGGGCGTGTCAGCAGGAGCCAGCCCGCCTGGAGGGGAGGGCGGTCGCTGGCATGCCAGTCGCCGAGGAAGTTCTTGGGCGGCAGGCCGTCCCAGAGACGCTCGGCCAGCAGTCCGGGAATCACGTTGTCCGTGGGCATTCCTGCGAGAAACCGGTCGTCCGCGATCGATGAAAACGATCCGCCCTGGTAGAGGCAGGTGAAGGCGATCGCGCCGATTCCTATGATTCCGGCCAGGGCAAAGGGGCCGAGCCATTCGGAGCCCTTGTGGGTGTCCCCGGGAGCAGCCTTTCGTGTCAGGAGTTTGCCGGCGGCCAGCGCCAGTAGGGTACATGAAAATATCCGGCCGACTATCGGCGACGCGAAATAGAGCCAGAATGCGGCGTATCCGAGCCCGGCGACCGCCGCTGCGGCGCCGATCGGAGCGAGCCAGGAGGCGAGTCCGAAGCGCAGCCGCACGCTGTCCTGCAGCGCCAGGGCCAGAGTCGCAAAGAGCAGGCCTTGCACGGCAAATGCGAGCAGCGATCGCACGGCTTGCGACGTCAGGGAAAGCCGCCAATCGGGCCTGAAGGGCTGGCTGACTGCCAGCCAGCCGCGAAGCGCCGCGGAGTTGTCTACGGCGACGATTCGAAACGCCACAGCATCTGTGGGAAGCGACACCTGCCAGGGCCTCCAGGCATCGCCCGGATTGGCGGTCGTGTACACCGTTTGCTGGGAGCCGCCGCTCTGCAGCTTGATGTCGATCTCGAGCAAATTGCCGGGTCCCGTCGGATAGCCGGCGACCATCATTTCAACATGGGAGTGCCGGCCGAACCAGCCGGAGACAAAGCTGCCCTGAAATCCGTCTCCGCCGATGAAGGATCCGCGGGCCGCGATCCCGGGCGGCAGATCCGAGGGATCGGCATTGTAGGCGCGCTCCTCGAACGCTCCGTGGCCGAAGGGCAGCGTTTCACCGGCAGCCGCTGCGATCGGAGTCGGCCTTTGGTCGAGCAGGCGGACAACCGCTGCAAGGGCGAGCAGGACGGCCGCCAGCGCACCGAACCACCGCGTGCTGACCGCGAATTCGGCGTCGGATGACATCGTCAGAGCGGCCCGAACCGGGATTTCACCCAGGCCACCATCCACGTCAGCGGATCGCGGATCATCGAGACCTTCTTGCCCTCCTCAAATGAGCGGGACCGGTAGGTGATCGGGATCTCGATGGGGCGATATCCCTTGCGAACCAGCTTGATCAAAAGCTCCCAATCGAAATCGAACCGGTTGCAGGTGAAAGTCAGGCCATCGATGCAGTCGCGGCGGAACACCTTGTACATCGTGAACGGGTCGCGGAGCCAGATCCCGAGGGAGACATTGATCAAAAGAGCGAAGGTCCAGTGGGCCACGTTCAGGATGAAGGCACGCACGGGCTGACCGGCGAACTTGCGGATCGCCCAGCCACCCTGGCCGTGACGCGACCCAAGCACGAACGCCTGCCTGCCTGTCACGATCGGGGAAAGGAGCTCTTCGTAGTCCGAGAGATCGTATTCGAGATCGG
>CAZJNA010000139.1:0-6520 GCA_964547325.1 uncultured Opitutaceae bacterium
GACCAGGTCTTCGCCTACGCCAACTCGATCTACAACCTCGAGGGCGGCACGCATCTCTCCGGCTTTCGGACGGCGCTGACCCGGGTCATAAACAATTTCGCGAAGGCCAACAATCTCCTGAAGGAAAAGGACCCCTCCATCACCGGGGACGACGTGCGCGAAGGCCTGGTCGCGGTCGTCTCGGTGAAGGTTCCCGAGCCCCGCTTCGAGGGCCAGACGAAGACGAAGCTCTCCAATTCCGAGGTGGACGGCATCGTGCAGAAGGTCGTCGGCGAGAAGCTGCGGTTCTTCCTCGAGGCGAACACCGGCATCGCCAAGCGCATCATAGACAAGACCCTCCTTTCCGCGCGCGCCCGCGAGGCCGCGCGCAAGGCCCGCGAGACGATCCGCAAGGGCGCCCTTTCGGGCGGAGGCCTGCCGGGCAAGCTGGCGGACTGCTCCGAGCGCGATCCCGCGCTGACCGAGCTCTACATCGTCGAGGGGGACTCCGCGGGCGGCTCCGCAAAGCAGGGCCGCGACCGCCGCTTCCAGGCGATCCTGCCCCTGCGCGGCAAGCTGATCAACAGCGAGAAGGCCCAGCTCGACAAGGTCCTGAACAACGAGGAGATCCGGACCCTCATCACCGCGATCGGGACCGGCATCGGGACCGGCGAGGACGAGGCCGCCTTCAATGTGGACCGGGCGCGTTACCACCGCGTCATCATCATGACCGACGCGGACGTCGACGGGTCGCACATCCGCACGCTCCTCCTCACTTTTCTCTACCGCAAGATGCGCGGGCTCTTTGACCGGGGGTTCGTGTACATTGCCCAGCCGCCCCTTTATCGGATCAAGCGCAAGAAGCGCGAGCAGTACATCGACAACGACGAGCAGCTGAACCGCATCCTGCTCGAGCTCGGCTCGGAGGATATCGTGCTCAAGCGCACCTCCGACGGCCACGTCTTCGCCCCGGCGCAGATCGACCAGATCGTCGAGGCGCTCGCCGCGCTCGAAAAGCTCGGCGGCGGCGTGACCCGCTACGGCGCCGGCCTCGCCGAGTACCTCGACCAGCGCGACCCGGAGACCCACGAGCTGCCGCGTTTCGTCGCCCGGATCCGGGAAGGCAACCGGGAGTCTCACAAGTTCCTCAAGGACGAGGGCGCACGCGTCGCGTTCATGCAGGCCCAGGGCCTGGACGCCGACCTGAGCCTCGCCGAGACGCTCGAGAACGGCTCTAACGGCGAGAAGAAGCCGGCGGGGCCGTCGAAGCGAATCACCCTCCACGAGATCTTCGAGGGGACGGAGATGTCGAAGCTGATAAAGCTGATCGCCCGGAGCGAACTCGACATCAGCCGGTTCAGCCCGACGGAGAAGCCGCGCTACGTCATCACCGAGAACGCGGGCCAGAAGAGCGAGGTGAAGACCGAGCTCTTCGCCCCGCTCGAGATCGTGGCGCAGATTCGCGCGAACGGCCGCAAGGGCCTCACGATCCAGCGCTACAAGGGCCTCGGGGAGATGAATCCGAAGCAGCTCTTCGAGACGACGATGGATCCCGACAAGCGCCGCCTTCTCAAGGTATCGGTCAACGACGCGGCCAAGGCGGACGCGCTCTTCACCCTTCTCATGGGCGACGACGTCCCGCCCCGCCGCCAATTCATCGAGGACAACGCCCTGAACGTCCGCTACCTTGATGTGTGAAGGCGAATTCGGAAATCGAAAAGCGGAAAGCGGAAAACCGATCCAATGAGCAATTACCTATTGATTCGCAGGTCTTGGCTACGCGCTCCGATCGTTCGATCTGAGTCCGTTTCCGCTTTCCGCTTACCGCTTTCCGCTTTGCCTTAATGTACACCGCTTCCGAAAAGCTCTCGTCGGCCAATATCACCGACATCATGCAGACGGCCTACATCGACTATTCGATGTCGGTCATCATCTCCCGCGCGCTGCCCGACGCGCGCGACGGACTGAAGCCGGTGCAGCGCCGCATCCTCTACGCCATGCTGCGGGAAGGCCTGCTGCACAACCGCCCCTACGACAAGTGCGCGGGCGTGGTCGGCGAGGTGCTCAAGAACTACCATCCGCACGGCGACGCGTCGGTCTACGACACCCTGGTGCGCATGGCGCAGACCTGGGTCATGCGCTATCCCTTGATCGACCCGCAGGGCAACTTCGGCTCGGTCGATGGCGACCCGCCCGCCGCCTACCGGTACACGGAGTGCCGCCTGGCAGAGACCGCGGCGGACCTGCTGCGCGACATCGAGGAGGAGACCGTCGACTTCGCGCCCAATTACAAGGAGTCCACGGTCGAGCCCACCGTCCTCCCATCCGCCCTGCCGAACCTGCTCATGAACGGCTCGACCGGCATCGCCGTCGGCATGGCGACGAACATTCCGCCGCACAACCTGGGCGAGATCATCGACGCCGCCTGCGCGATCATCGACCGCCCGTCCACGTCCGTGGACGAGATTTGCGCCATCGTCCAGGGGCCCGATTTCCCGACAGGGGGGGTGATCTCCGGACGGGAAGGCATCCTGAGCTATCTCAAGACCGGCAAGGGCATCGTCCGGACGCGCGGCAAGGCCCACACCGAGGAATTGAAGGGCGGGATGGAGCAGATCGTGATCACGGAGATCCCGTACAACGTGAACCGCGCGACGCTCGTCACGCGGATCGCCGAGCTCGTCGGTGAAAAGCTCCTCGACGGCATCCGCGACCTCCGGGACGAATCGGACGAAAACACGCGGATCGTGATCGAGATCAAGCGCGGTGAGCAGGCCAAGGTCGTCATCAACCAGCTCTTCCAGAAGACGGCGCTCGAGTCCTCCTTCGGCGTCACGCTCCTCGCCCTCGACCGAAAGCGGCCGAAGCAGATGAACATCAAGGAGCTGATCGAGTGCTACCTCGAGCACCGCCGCGATGTCATCACCCGAAGGACCCAGTTCCGGCTCCGCGAGGCGGAGGACCGGGCGCACATCCTCGAAGGCTACATCATCGCCCTCGATAACCTCGATGATTTCGTGAAGATCATCCGGGCCTCGTCCAACCGGGAAGAGGCCAAGGTGAAGCTGATGGCCAAGTATCCCCTCAGCGAGCGGCAGACCGACTCCATCCTCGAGCTGCGCCTCTATCAGCTCACCGGACTCGAGCGCGGCAAGATCGAGGCGGAATACCTCGGACTGATGAAGATCATCGAGGAACTCCGCGCGATCCTCGCCTCCGAGGCGAAGCTGCTGGCCCTCATCAAGCAGGAACTCCTCGAGATGAAGGCCAAGCATCCCTCCCCCCGCCGGACGGAGATCGTCGCCGCCGCCGGGGAATTCCGGATGGAGGACGTGGTGCCGAACGAGGGCTGCGTCATCACCGTCTCCCACCTGGGCTTCATCAAGCGCACCCGCGTCGCCGACTACCGCTCGCAGAGACGCGGCGGCAAGGGCGTCATCGGCGCCGAAACCTACGAGGAGGACTTCGCCGAGCACCTCTTCACGGCCAGCACGCACGACATCATCCTCTTCCTCACGAATACCGGCCAGTGCCACGCGAAGAAGGTCTACGACACCCCGGAGGGGACGCGTGCGTCCAAGGGCAAGTCGGTTTCCAGCTTCCTGCGGCTGGCCGAGGGCGAGAAGATCGCCGCCATGATCTGCGTGAAGGACTTCACCGACAGCCTCCACCTCGTGATGGCGACGAAGAACGGCGTCACGAAGAAGACGAACCTCGCCGATTACGGCAACGCCACCCGCGAAGGCGGCCTCCGCGGCATCAAGCTCGAGGAGAGCGACACCCTCGTCGGCTGCGTCCTCACCACCGGGCAGAACGAGATCGTCCTTGTCAGCTACAAGGGCCAGGCGGTGCGCTTCAAGGAGGACGACCTCCGCGACCAGGGCCGGGACACGGTCGGCGTCACCGGCATGCGCTTCAAGCTGGAGGGCGACTACGTCAAGGCGATCGAGGTCTGCGACGCGGCCGCCCGGCTGCTGATCGCCCGCGAGGACGGCGTCGGCAAGCGCACGCCGTTCGAGGACTACCGCCTCATCAGCCGCGGCGGCACGGGCGTCATCGCGATCGACCTGCCCGAGGACGGCTCCGTCAACGTCGCGGGAGCCCTGAGCCTGCACGAGGACGACGAAGTCATGCTTCTCACCGCCAAGGGCCAGAGCATCCGGACACGGGTAAGCGAGATCCGCGAGACCGGCCGCGGCGCCAAGGGCGTGCGCCTGGTCACCCTCGAGCCCGGCGACAAGCTTCTCGGCATCGCCCGCATCGTCGAGACCGAGGAGGAAAACAGCGGCGAGACGCCGGCATGATACGGGCCCTCGTCTTCGACTTCGACGGGCTCATCATCGATACGGAGTCGGCGCTCATCGGCGCCTACGCCGACATCCACGCCCGCCACGGGCGGCCTTTCGACCGGGATCTCTTCCTCGAGAGCGTGGGCCACGCCGATTACGCGTTCGATCCGTGGCATGCCTTCGAGAAACGCGCGGACCGGGCGGCCCTCGAAGCGGAGCGGCGGAAGCGCAACAAGGAGCTCGATCGCGGGCTCGAACTCCTGCCGGGCGTCCTCGCGCTCCTCGACGCCGCACGGGAGGCGGGCCTTCGCCTGGGCGTGGCCTCGAACTCAGGCCATCCGCATGTCGAGGGCCATCTCACGCGGCTCGGCCTCCACCCCCGCTTCGAGTTTTTTGCCTGCCGCGAGGACGCCCCCTCGCCCAAGCCGGAGCCCGATCTCTATCGGCTCGTCCTCAACCGCTTCGGCCTGCGCGGGCACGAGGCGATCGCCTTCGAAGATTCCCGTACGGGGGTGCTCGCCGCCACGCGGGCGGGGCTGGCCGCCGTCGCCGTGCCCAACGCCTCGACGGCGCACCACGACTTCTCCCCGGCCCACGTCAAGCTGGCGTCGCTGGCGGAAGCACGGCTTCCCGACCTGCTCGCCCGCTTTGCCCGGGGCCTTGTCACGTAATACGTGACATGAAGTCTTGTGCGCTCTTTAGAAAAAGAGCGGCCGTCGGCGGCCCGTGCAACGGGTTGCAATAATAGAGCAGAGTTAACAGCTCTTGACGTAACAATCGGTGTGCGTCATTTTGTTGCACATTAAATCCGTATCCCTACGCCAAATGCAGCACCATCTCAGCGAGGTCATCCGCCATGTGGATCACGGCGAGGAAGTTGTCGTCACGCGTCGCAATCGGCCCATTGCCCGTCTGGTTCCAATCCAGTCGCCGCCTGCCCGTTTGCGGTGGCCCGATTTTGCCGCTCGCGCCGTCGTGATCAAGGGTCGGGGTCTGAGCCAGACCATCCTCGATGAACGCGATGAGCCATGAAACGGCTCTACCTCGACAGCAGCGCACTGGTGAAGCTCTACCTGGCCGAGCCGGAGTCCGAGCGACTGAGTGAATTCGTAAGGCAATGCGAGGAGCCGCTGCCCTACACTTCATTGCATGAGCTGGAATTCACTCAGGCACTCGAGCGCCGGCAGAGCATAGGTGATATCAGCGCAAAACAAGCCGAACGAGTCCGCGCTCTGGTCGAAAGCGACTTGGCTAAGGGCATTCTGCTGCGAATAGAATTAGCGTGGCCAGGCATCTTTGCGGCCGCCATTCGCCTGCTGCGCCGACATGGCCGCCAGCCCGGCCTCCGCTCGCTGGACAGCCTGCACATCGCCTGCGCGCTGGGGAACAAAGACGGGGTGTTTGTGACTTTTGATCAGCGTCAGCGCCGAGCCGCCACTGCCGAGAAAATGGAAACATGGCCCGATGTGCCTACCATAATTTCTCCTGCATGAGCCCGTCGCGCTTCTCGGGATCCAGTGTGCTCAGCGCGAGGAGCTGTCTCACGGTAAGGTCTGCAAATCGAGAGTCGCGCGTCAGTGCAGCCAGCAGCAGCGCGCCGGCCAGCGCATCGTAGAGCGCGGCGTGGTAGCCGCGGCGATCGCCCGGGCAATGTGCGGCCGCGAGAACATCCAGCTCAGCCTGCAGCCCGCAACCGGCGACAAGTGTCTCGAGCTTGCCGGACTCGATCTGCGGCCGCAGCTGCGCATAAAGACGCGCCGAATCGATCCATGGTCCCCAGTCGACAATCGACTCACCCTCCCGCGCAAAATCGGGGGAGCTGCGGGGATAGGGCCACACCGACTTGAGAAGGCCGTTCTCGGCTCCGGCGTAGTGCGCCGCGAGCGGACCGCGCTCGCGCAGGCCCGCAAAGTATTCCCAGTCGACGGAAAGTGGTGGGTGTGCAGCAACGGCCTCGGCGCGCAAGCCGTGGACCGCCGTGTCCTCCATGCGCACGCGGCCTGTGGCCCCGCACAGACGCGTCTTTGCCTCGACAATGCGGCCCCCGAGAAGGGTCGCCACTCCGTACTCGAGCACTCCCGAAGTCCGGCTGCCCTCGAAATCGACGAAGAAAATCGGCTGCTCGGTCCAGCGCATGTTCTCCCTAGCAGGCTGTTGAAAAATCTGCTGAGCCGTCGTTGCGATCAGAATTCGCTCTCCGCCAGGCGGGCTGGGAGGGGGTATCCTCAACGAGGCTATCCCCTCCCAGCACA
>CAZJNA010000140.1:0-2181 GCA_964547325.1 uncultured Opitutaceae bacterium
CGCCTGGAAAGCGGAGCCAACGACGTCGTCCTGCGTTACCCGGGCCCTTGGCCGCTTCGCGCAGCCTATTGGACCGCCCTCTTCACCTGGGTCGCCGTCGTCGTCCTCCTGGTCCGACATGCGGTGCGTCGCTGGCCGACCGCGGCATCCGCCTGAGATGGAAAGGATCCGCCTGCTGATCGTCGCCGTCGCAGGCCTCGCGCTCGCGGGCGTCTTCGTCACCGGCGGCGCGGTCGGCAGCGGCGATGCGTACTGGTACCGGAACATGCTCGCCGACTTTGTCACCCAGTGGCGGGCGGGCGGGTTTCCCGTCTTCATCGGCCAGAGCGAATACGCGTTCAACGGCGCAATAAGTCCCCTGCGCTTCGCGCCCTACCTCCAGCACGCGGGCGGCATCCTCGACCTGGCCACGTTTCACATACTGGGAATCCCCGCCCTGCAGAACCTGACTCTGGTGCTCGCCGTGGTAGGCGGCGGGATTTCAGCCTATCTCTGCTGCGCTGCCATCGTGCCCCTGCGCCGCTGGGAGGCGGCCGGAATCGCGCTTCTGTACGTCTCCTGTCCGGCGGCCATGGCCCTCCTCTACACGGGAAATCTGTTCATGAGCGTCATGACCCTCCCCTATCTCCCGATGGCGGCCTATGGTCTCTGGCGCTGGTGGAGCCGGGGAGCGGACGACACCCCGGTCCTCGCCAGCGCGGCGTGGCTGGCGCTTCCGCTCGCCGCGCTCTGGTGGTGCCACCCACCGATCGCGCTCTGGACGACTGCTGTGGTTGCGCCGGTCGCAGCCGTGCGGCTGGCAGGGAGTTGGCGCGACCGCCGCGCCTGGCTCACCGGGGCTGTCGCCGCCCTCCTCTTCGCGCTCGCCGCGGGCTTTGTGTTTGTATCGGTGCTGACCCTTGCACAGCCGCCGACGGCACCCGTTGACCCGGCCTCCTTCCTCGGTTCGATCGAAGCGGCTTTCCCGGCGTCGATCCTGCCGGTGAGCCCGGGTGCCGCGCAGATAAGCGACTATCAACTCGGATGGAGTCTTTGGCTCGCGGCTCTCGCAGCGGCCGCCGCGTGTGCGCTCCGCCCGCGCCGCGGGCTGTGCGCGTTGGTCGGGACGACCGCCATAATCGTCCTCTTCCTGATGCCGGTCCCCGGCATCGACCGCTGGCTCTGGCGGCACGCGGTCCCCCAGGTTGCGTCCGACATCACGTTTGCCTGGGCAGCCCAGCGCCTCTGCATTATTCTCGCGGCATTTGCGGCGGTCGGTGCCGCCGCGGCCCTGCCTCCTGCGCCGCCCGGCGCCATTTCCCGGAGGATCGCATGGCCGGCCGTCCTATGCATCGCCCTCATTTGGAGCGGCACCGAAGCCTCCAAGTTCATCCGAAGGGGCAAGGCCATGGTCCTCTCCGATGCCGCGGCCCTCCGGTCGGAGGGTATCCACAACGCCTATCTTACGCGCTATGCCTTCAACATCCAATTGCCCGTTCCGGGCTATTTTTCACACGGATACGTGGATCCGTATCTTGAGAACCGCATCCTTGGAACCGACGGCAAGACGGTGCTGGCCTCAAATCTGGACGCGGCGCAACCGCCGGACTCAGCCACATCCATACCGCTTACCGCGACCTACAACGCCACGTATCACTTCGCAGCGATATCGCCGGCATTTCCGATTGCTCCAGGCGTTCGTTACGCCGCTCGCATCGAACTGCGCGCACCGACGCCCTCCGGATTGCTCGTGGCGCAGGGTGGAAGGACGGAACGCCAGTATTTCCTTCCGGATTCGTCATTCGGAATGATTCACGCCGTCTCCACCCATTCCTTCGGGCTTACGCCGACCAGCGGGAATTTCTTCTCGATCTGGAGCCCCGCCCCCTATGGAGACGTGATCGGGATGACCTACACCTACAGCGATCCCGCACCCACATCGGTGCCTTCGGATTTCGGGCGGCTCACCCTGAGACCTTACTCGCCGAAGGACCTGCCGGTGGCCGTGACTTCCTGGGTTCCCTACCGTGCAAAGTTGGCTGTTCCGCAGGCGGGGGCATGGCTTGAGACACCCCGGCTGTTCGTGCCCGGCTACGCGGCGACCGCCAACGGAACCTCGGCGCGGGTCAAGCGTTCGCCCGACGGATTGGTCATGGTCGAACTCAAGGCTGGCGCAAACGACGTGGTGCTGCGCTATCCGGG
>CAZJNA010000140.1:2281-6466 GCA_964547325.1 uncultured Opitutaceae bacterium
TCCGCCGCCCGCAGCAGGCGGCTTTCCAAATGGTAGTCCGTCGTGGCATTGATCAGGTAGCCGGGCCATGCCATGTTGTCATAGCTGTAGCTGTAGAGCTGGGCCGTATCCTCGCGGTAGAAGCCCTCCGTGCCTTCCTCAGAATTTACGCTCGCCGCGGCACGGCGGCGCAGCTTGGAGAGTTCCTTCACGTCCCAAACGAGGGCGCAGGCGGAAAGGGCGACGAACACAATGCCCGCAAGCCAACGGACAGCCGTCCGTCTCGGCGCCCACTGAGCCAGCACGAGGAAAAGCACGAAGACGGCCAGCAGGGAGAAATTCGGCAGGAGCCGCATCCAAAGACTCACCGAACATATCCCGTAGAGCCATGCGGGAACAGCGAGCATCAGGCCCGGGGTGAGTCCGGGAATCGGAGCGATAAAACCCAGCACAAAGGCCGCTGCCAGGCAGAGGAGCCGGGCTTCCCATCCGCCCCGCAGCCACGCAAGAAGGCAACCAGCAGCCGCAACCGCCCAGAGGACGAATCCAAGTTGGAGATCCGTCAGTTGGGCGGCCTCGGGGGACACGGGCATGAAGATTGCAGGCGATAGAGGCGAGAGCATGGCCGCGGCCTGTTGCCCGCGCACGAAGTCCAGCGGCGGCATAAAGAATGGAAATTGGACCGCGACGGCGATCGAGACGAGAAACCCGGCCATGAGCAGTTCGGGCAGCCTGGGCCGGAGGGTCCCTGCGCCCAGCCAGCGCCGCCAGGCGCACAGGAGCAGGGTCCAGGCGTGCAGGGCGACCAGCCAGTTAAAGTACAGGCGGTTGCAAATCCAAAGGACGGGAAGCCCGGCCAGCGCCACGAGCCACCACCGCCAGGTTCCTCCCACTGCGGCGCGGATCAGTGCCGCGAGGGCCGCAATCAACATGAAGAGACCCGCCAAGGCGCTTGTGGAATCGGAAGTCTTCGCAAGCGACAACTCGGCCATCGAGCAGAAATAATAGGCGCCCAGCCACGCAAAGAGGAGGCCGCACAGCAGTGTCCGGCGCCAGGCGGGCCAGGTGAAGTCGCGCAGCAGCAGCCGAAGCCCCTGGATGACCGCGGTGATTATCGTGGCCCAGAGCGCGACGGCCGCGTGGCTCATCCATGTCAGCGCGAGCCCGCAGGCCAGGCAGACCTGCCCAACCCGGTCATCGCGCTGAATCATGCGGACATTGCCGAAATACACGAGCGGCAGCCAGCCGAACGACATGACCGTCATGAACATCTCCTGCGCCACGAGGTAGGCCACCATCATCGGCGCAAGCCCCCATGCCAGCGCGCAGATCCAGGCCAGCCAGCGGGCGCGCGGGGCGCACCGGACAAGGAGGATGTAGGTGAGCACGACCGCCTGCACGAGCGACAGAATCAATGTCAGGTGCTGCACGCCCAGGGGCGTCAGACGCCGGAGAGTCAGCACATCGAGAAGGATGGCGAGGTTCGAAAGATAAGGGGCGGAACGAATCGGGTGGATCGCGCCGTTCCATTGGAATTCGCCCTGGCCGACAAAGACCGGCCAATGGCCGTGACGCGCCTGCTCCAAGGCGTCGATCATCGTGTACCCGTACCAGCGCGCATCGAGGCCGCCTGCGAAATGCATGGTCAAAAGATGGGACGAGGCCCAGCCCATGGCTCCCGCGAGCGACACGATCCTGAGCGCCTCGGCCCCGGGATTACGGCCGGGATCGGAGTTTCGGCGCGCGATCCAGCGCAACCCGGCGACAAGGAGCGCGGCGGCCGCCGCCCAATATACGAGCGCGCCCGGAGTGCCGGGCGACCCGCCAAACAGGCCGCTCATGGCGATCCAGATGCCAGCCGGCACCAGCCCATAGGCCAGGATAGCGGCCATATGTCCGACGGCGTTCGCCAGTCCCTGGTATCTCTGGCGAAGACTCATCAATTCTTTAAAGTCGCGGAAATCCCGCGCGATGCTCGATCACGTAGCGCGGACGCTGGCGGCTGGCGTCGAATGTCCGCCATAGGTATTCCCCGAGCACGCCCAGCATCACGAGCTGCACGCCCGATGTGATGAGCAGGACGCAGATGAGCGATGTCCAGCCCTCGACAGGCACCACCCAGATGAAGCGCCGGAGCGTGAGGAAGAGGGCGTATAGGAACCCGGCCACCGCGAACAGAACGCCCAAGGCGGACATGAATCGGATTGGAAAATAGGAGAACCCGACGAGCCAGTCGACCGAGAGCTTGAGCTTCTTCGAGAATGTCCATTTCGACCGGCCCGCCGCCCGCGCCTGCTTGGTGTACTCCAGGCTGGCCTGGTTGAAACCCAGCCACTGGATCTGGCCTATGAGCGACGTGTTCCGCTCGGGTGCGGCCTTGAGCGCGTCTATGACCGCCCGGTTGACGAGGAAGAAGTCAACGCCCGCAGGCGGCATTTCGAGGGAGGTGACCCGCCGCATGAGAGCGTAGAACAGCCGCGCGCTCGCCACGGTGCGCAGGGATTCCCCTTCGCGGGCGCCGCGCACCGCCCAGACGACATCCGATCCCCCGTGCCATTTCTCCACGAGCGCGGGAATTGTCTCCGGGGGATCCTGGAGGTCAGCCGCCATGACGATGGCGGCGTCCCCTCGCGCATGCTCGAGCCCGGCCGTGCAGGCCGCGTGGCTGCCAAAATTCCTGGAGAAACGGATCGTTCGCACACGGGGATCCCGCGAAACCAGGTCGCGCAGGACCGCGGGCGTCCCGTCGCGGGAATGGTCGTCCACGACCACCCATTCCCAGTCCAAGCCGAGAGCCGGCCAATCGAGCCCGCAGAGGCGTTCGTAAAGTCGGGGCAGATTATCAGCCTCGTTATAGGCCGGGGTGACGATGGATAGGAGCATGAGATAAGGCAACCTACCCGCGCCCGGCGGCGAGTGCGGCCGCCTCCCTGCCCATCTCGCTCCATTGCCTTGCCTCCGCTTCGATCGACCGCACGACTCGGCCGGGCACGCCGACCACCAGGGAATAGGGCGGAACAACCGTGTCTTCGGCGACGACTGCACCCGCTCCGATGATTGAATGATGCCCGACCTTGCAGCCCATGAGGATGACCGCGTTGGCGCCGACAAAAACCCAGTCCCCAAGCTCCGTCGCCTTTCGATCCACGAGATCATAGGCCCGCTCCGTGACACAGCGTCGGGCCGTGGAGTGCGACAGGACCTGAGCGCCGCTGCTGATATTGCATCCCCGGCCCATCTTCAGTCCGCCCAGCCCATCGATGAGGGTGAAGGCGCCGATCCAGCAATCCGGGCCTATCTCCGGCGTGCCGGCGATCCAGGCCAGTTCGTGGTAAGGGTTGGGTGGAAGCTTTGAGCTCATGTGCAGCCCTTCAGGGTTACGCAGTCTGGACGGGAGCGGCGCGTCAATCAATCCTGCAGCAGTATCACCCGCATGGTGATGTCGGTTGCCTCGATCTTGTCGCGCTGGTCGCGGTTAAAGCCCTCGTAAAGGTAGGGGCGCCACGAAAGGGGATGCGGACTCGCCAAGAGCAGGAGATAATGGTTCGGCAGGGGTGTCTCACTGGGATAGGGCCAGATAAAGCCATTGTAGACGAAGCGGAACCTTTCGGGCGCAACAGCCGCTGAATCCGCGGCATGCTGCTTCTGGTAGGCTATCATCGCACCCAGGGCGCGCTCGTGAAAGGGCACGGGGAACTCCATCCTAAGTGGCGTGGCCATGCTCCAGGCCCCGCAGGCGAAGAGCGCGGCCAGCGCAACACGCTCCGCGGGATGCCAGCGCCCCACGCGCGCGAATAGGCGCGCGGCGGTCCAGCCAACCAGCAGCGAACAGAAGGGCGCCACCTGGCGCGCCAGCCTTCCGTAGACGACAAAAAGTCCGAGGCCGTTGGAGCCAACGATCAGGATCCCCGACAACGCGGCGATGATCGCCGCCCATATCAACCCGCGAAGACGATCCTCGGCCGGACACGACCGGATGAGCCACCCGAGCGACAGGAACGACGCGAGCCAGATAAGCGCGGTGAAACGCTCGGTCCGCCAAAGGTAGTCGAAGAAGACGAGGTAGCCCTCGTCAAAATTCCCCTGGTTGATCGAGCTGGCAAAGCTCCGATACGAGGATAAAAGGTTGAAACCAAGAAGGCCCGCGCCCGCGAGGAGAATGGCGAAGCTGCCCGCAAGGGTCGCTGAAGCAAGCAGCGCCCGCCT
>CAZJNA010000141.1:0-6442 GCA_964547325.1 uncultured Opitutaceae bacterium
AGCGGCGCACTTGGATTAAGGGTCGAATCCGGAACACCCCCATAAAGGGAAAAGTTGACGGGGACCGATCGGCGAAGTGCGCGATCAAAGAACGTGAGGGACCATGATAGGCTTCGCCGGGCCTATTGCAAGGGCGGCGGGGGAGCATGCGGGGCCAAGTTTTTCGGAAGCATGTCCCTCCCCAGTCGGGTGCTGCCAATGCCGTGACCGCCGTCAATGCCGGCCGCCAATGAACGCCGTCCCTTCGGCCGGCGCAGATGTCGGCCTCGGAGACAGCGGGTACGGCAGCAACTCCTCGGGAGGGACATGCTTCCGGAAAACTTGGCATCCGAAGATTTTCTCCGGCATACTTCCAGCTCCCCCGGGAGGTATCTCCTTGGCGGCAAAACATTTTTTGGCCGATGAAGCCCAATTCCAAACCCCTTTCAACCAATCCGCACCTGCTCAAGTGGGTGAAAAAAATGGGCGACCTGACCAAGCCCGCGGCGGTCCATTGGGTCGACGGTTCGGATGAGGAATACAAGGGCCTCTGCGCCGACCTGGTCGCCAGCGGGACATTCGTCAAACTGAACGAAAAGCTCTGGCCGGGCTGCTACCTAGCGCGGTCGGATCCGAGCGATGTCGCACGGGTGGAGGACCGCACGTTCATCTGTTCCCTGTCGCGGGACGAGGCGGGACCCACGAACAACTGGGTCAATCCTTACGATATGCGCCGCAAGCTTAGGACGCTCTTCGACGGCACCATGCGCGGGCGTACGATGTACGTGCTGCCCTTCAGCATGGGTCCGATCGGCTCGCCCATGTCGCAGATCGGAGTCCAGCTCACCGACTCACCCTACGTGGTCGTCAACATGCGGATCATGGCGCGGATCGGCAGCGCTGTGTACGCGGAGATAGACAAGGCTGAAAAGAGGGTCGTGCCGTGCCTGCACTCGGTGGGGAAGCCCCTTGGGCCCGGAGAGAAGGACGTTCCCTGGCCGTGCAACGCTGACAAGTATATCGTCCATTTTCCCGAGACCCGGGAGATCTGGAGCTACGGCTCGGGCTACGGCGGCAACGCGCTCCTCGGGAAAAAATGCTTCGCCCTCCGGATTGCATCGGTTATCGCCCGCGACGAGGGCTGGATGGCCGAGCACATGCTGATCCTCGGCGTCGAGGACCCCGAGGGAAAGAAGACCTACGTCGCCGCCGCCTTCCCGAGCGCCTGCGGGAAGACCAACTTCGCGATGATGATCCCGCCGAAGCCCTTCCGGGACCAGGGCTGGAAGATCTGGACGGTGGGGGACGATATCGCGTGGATCCGGCCGGACGCGCAGGGCCGCCTGCGAGCGATCAACCCGGAGGCCGGGTTCTTCGGGGTGGCTCCGGGAACGTCGCCGAAGACGAATCCGAACGCGATGGCGGCGCTTGCGAAAAACACGATCTTCACGAACGCGGCGCTGACTCCCGAGGGCGGCGTCTGGTGGGAAGGACTGACGGAAGAGCCGCCGAAGGAGTGCATCGATTGGCGGGGCAATATGTGGACGCCGGCGATGGCCTGGGAGACGGGCGCCAAGGCGGCCCATCCCAACGCGCGGTTTACCGCGCCCGCGGCGCAGTGCCCGACGATAGATCCCGCATGGGAGGACCCGGAGGGCGTGCCGATCAGCGCGTTCATCTTCGGCGGCCGGCGCGTCACGACGATGCCGCTCGTTTACCAGGCGTTCAACTGGAGCGCGGGCGTCTATCTCGGCGCCACGATGGGTTCGGAAATGACGGCGGCGGCGGCCGGCGAACAGGGCCGCGTCCGCCGCGATCCGATGGCGATGCTTCCGTTCTGCGGCTACCACATGGGCGAATACTTCCGGCACTGGATCACGATGCAGCGGCGGCTGAGCGAGACGCCGCGGATCTTCCATGTGAACTGGTTCAGGCAGGACGCCGACGGAAAATTCCTGTGGCCGGGATTCGGCGAGAACCTGCGCGTCCTCAAGTGGATCGTGGACCGGGCACAGGGCCGGGCCTTGGGACGGGAGACGCCAATCGGTTGGATGCCGCGGTACGAGGACCTCGACTGGACGGGTCTCGATTTTTCGCGGGAGCGGTTCGAGGCGCTTCAGGCTTTCGACCGGGTGGCATGGAGGCGCGAGGTCATCAGCCACGAGGAGCTGTTCCTCGACCTGCACGATCGGTTGCCGAAGGAAATGGTGTACGAGCGCGAGCTGCTGATTTGCCGGATGTAGTCAACGAGGGTCGTGGCACGTCTCGGCGATGGGAGAACCCTCCTGGGGCTACGCTTCGCAATTCCAAATCCGGTCGCCGCAGCCCGCCTTCCCCTCTAAAGGGGGGCGGCGCAGAGGCGACCGATGAAGCTTCGCTCATGCCCCTTACGGGTTTTCCCATCGCCAAGACGTGCTATCCGCCGACTCGAGATGCAGCGCGGCCAAATGCAGTTTCGGCAATCAAGGCGATTGCTTGTGCCCGCTGGAGGGCACGGTGGCGGGGCCGCCTTCGATGATGTCGCCGTTCGTGCTGCGGACGCGCTTGTAGTCCACGGATCCAGAGTCGTCTGCGGCGAGTTTGGGCCCGGCGTAGAGGACGGCGAGTTCGGCGAGGGTGGTCGACGTATTGGTGCCGAAACCGGAGAGGGCCGTTAGCTTGAGCTTCCGGGCGGTGACGGTTTCCTTAAAGCGAACGGTCTGAGTCTCGAAGGTCGATTCCAGTTCGCCATGGGCGATTTCACGCCAGGCGGCTCCATCGTCGCTGACGGCGATCGAATATCCACGGACGTCGCCCGCCCGGTAGCGGTCGTCTTGCCGCGCGAGGAGGTTGACGCCGTCCATGGCGACCGGGGCGGGGAAGGAGATCGTCAGTTCATGCGGGCCGCCCGGCGGGGGCGGATTTGCGGCTCCGCGGCCGACGCCGACCGACCAGAAGGTGTTCGGGTCGCCGTCGATCGCCGAGGAGGCGTTGGCTCCGTTGGATTCCGCGGTCGCGCCCAGGTGGCTCATGATGCGGGAGTCGAACCAGAGGGCTCGCAGGGCCTGCACTGCCACTTCCGTTTTTGGGGCGAACTTCGGGCCTCCCATGTAGTCGAGAAGCGAGCGCCGCAATTGCCGGGCGGCGGGCCGGTGGGCCAGGTCGGTCGCAATGTCGGCCGAGCAGACCATGAGGCGCCCGGCTCCGACGCGGCACTCGAAGACGAGGGCGAGTTTCCAGTTCCGGTTCCAGTCGTCGATCGGCTGCACGATCGGCTGGAGCGAGCGGGGGAGGTTGTCCAGGTTGACTGCGCGGGTGTGCTGGACGAGATCGCCCCACTGCCAGTCGCAATTGGCCTCGGTCGGAAATTCCGCGAGCGCGGGGTGGCGGACATCGTTCCAGAGTCCGAGCATCCGGCCCCAGTTCGGATTCATAAGCCGGTTCCAGAACACGGGCACCGAATCGAGGGGCGGGCAATTCCAGGCGAGATCCGCCGCCTTGGGAAGGAGGAGCACCCGGGCGCCGCGGGCCAGTGCCGCGTCGGCCTGTTCCCAGGAACTCGTCACGAGGACATCCGGCGACGCCGCCGTGGGGACCCCGGCCGGATAGAGCCAGAAATTCCAGTCGTTCTCGTAGGGCGTGCCGGCGATGCCGACGACGAGCTTGTACGCCTGCGGGGCGGCGAGCCTGGCCAGGTCCACGTGGACGTGCCCGAGCGGCATATTCTTGCCGATCGGGATCGTCGCGGCGGGCCAGGCGCCGGAGGCGACGCTTCTTCCGGCCGGATCGACGACCCGCCACACGGCGGCGGCGTTGACCAGGGGCTGCTCCCCGTAGTGGGCGATCTCGACGTCCGCGTCCAAGGATTCGGGGGTCGTGAAGACGCGCTGGCGAAGCCGGGCGAGCGGGACCGTGGGGCCGGAGAAGCGGCGCCATTCCGATGGCTGCACGTAGCCCTTGTTCTGCCAGAACGTGTCGAGGATACCGACGAGGGCCGTTCCCTGGCCCACGTAGTCGTGCAGGTCGAGGAGCTGGAATCCCGCCATGCCGCGCGTCCGGAGGTTAGCCTCGATCTCCTCCTTGTAGCAGGCGACCTGGTAGCGGCCGGAAGCCCAGGCGAAGTCCCGGTCGCGGTCGAGGAGCCCGTGGTCGGCCATCGAATCACGGAAAATCTCGTAGTTGCCGGGCCGCATGTAGCCCGTGAACTTCTTGATGACGGAATAGTCCGGGTAGGCGCACCACTGGCCGATCTCGTGCGCGAGCATGGGGACGTCCACTCCGGCCAGGCTTTCGGAGTAGTCGCCGCCGAACCAGGCCGAGGCGCCGCGCAACTGGTAGGTGGTCCCCTCGCGGACGTTCACAAGGTAGTCCGCGCCCTTTACGGGACCGGGCGCGTCGAGGAACGCCCAGCCCGTGCCCGGAGCGTACAGATGGCGGGGATCGGCGTCCCGGTAGTGCTCGACCCACACCGGTAGCGCCTCCTTCCAGCGGCCCGCGGGCTCGTTGCTCGGCGACAGCATGACGAAGGAGGGATGGTTGCCGTAGGCGCGGATGATCCGGTCGGTCTCGGCGTAGAGTTCCTTCTCCATCGGCGTCCCCGGGCTGATCGGGTTCCACATTCCGGCCTCGGGCTGGAGGAAGATGCCGATCTCGTCCGCTGCCGTGAAGGCTGCCTCGGGCGGGCAGAACGAATGGAAGCGCATGCTGTTGAAACCCCATTCGCGGCAGGTGCGGAAGATCCTCCGCCAGAATTCGACGTCGGTCGAGGGATAGCCCGTAAGGGGAAAGTCGCCCCCGTTGTGCGTGCCGCGCAGGTTCACCGCGCGGCCGTTTATCGTGAAATCCCGGCCCTGCGCCCGGAATTCCCGCAGGCCGAACGCAAGATCGCGGCGATCCTCCGCTCCGTCGCCCGAGAGACGAAGCATGAGGTGTTGGAGAACGGGATGATATTCGTCCCACAGGGCGGCATGGGCCCCGAGCGGAACCTCGAGTTCCGCGCTGCCGCCCTCGGCGTCCCAGGACGCCGGACCGGAAGCTCCCCCCGCGAAGATCCGGCCTGCCCCGGCCTCGCCGGTCATGTTTCCGATCCGCACCACGATCCTCGCCGAACGCTTTTCCACGTTGGGATAAACCTGGGCGTCCTCGATCCAGACGGCCTTCGTGGCCCGGAGTTCGATCGCGCCGACGATGCCGTTCCAGGCGGCGTCGAGCGAATCGGAGACGGAATGGCCATCGGGGCGATAGGGGAGGAGCATCCGCGTATCGAGCCGGATGCTGAGGCGATGGCGCCCGGGCGAGAGCGAGCCGAGGTCATAGTCGTGCGGAGCGACAAGGCTCCTGACCGAGCCGATCTTCGTGCCGTCGAGCCAGACCGTGGATTCCCACCGGGTGCGCTCGAGGTGCAGCGAGAGGTGGCGGCCGCGCCATTCCGCGGGAAGGTCGATCTCCCGCTCGTACCAGGAGACGCCGACGTAGTGCTGGGGCGGCTGGCAGAGAAACGGCACCTTCACGTGGCCGGGTTCGGTGTAGGGAAGAAATTCCGACCGGAGGTACCAGAAGTGATCGTAGAGCGTGAGCACCCAGGGGGTGTTCGTTGCGATGTCATCCCCGAGGCCCTGGGATTCGAGGATCCCTGGAAGCATGATGTGCTCCGTCAGGTCGCGGTCGAACCAGCGCTCGCCTACGCCCGTGTCCGACCGGTCGAGCGCGAAGCCCCATTCGCCGGCGAGCGGGATCGTGCTGTTCTGCGCCAGGGAAGCGGCCGGCAGGAGGAGGGCAAAGGCGGCGGCTCGACCCAGGCAACGAAGAGTAGGGAGCTGCATTGTTCGGGGAAGGTTCATCCTGCCGGCTGGCGGCGGCCTTTTCCAGATCATAGTGGCCTGCGCGCAGCCGATGGCGCCGCGGAACAAGTCTCCGGCCGGGCGGGTCAGTGCCCTGCCGGCCCCGGGGCGGGGAGTGCTTGCCCGACCGGCATTTATCGAAAGCATTTCCCCTATGAGATGGACGCAGCCGTTCCGGGCCCTGGCGGCGACGCTCGAAAAATTTCTCGACCGGGCGCTCTGCGTGATTGGGGCGGTCCTTTTTTCCCAGATCCCCGAGTTCTTCCAGCAGTACCTGCAGCGGCTCGGCGGGCACCTGGACGAGGCGCGGAGGCACCTCGACCAGTTCCGGGAGGCTGCAGCGCAGACGGGCGTCACGGTGGACCAGCTCGCCTCGACTGCGAGCGCCCAGAGGGACGCCTCCGTCGCGCGCCTGGGCGCGGTGATCAGGAATGCATCGGCCCGCGTGGAATCCCTCGCGTCGGCGGAGGGCGCGCTCCGCGGAGCATCGCTTTGGACCCGACCTTTCGTATTCCTGCGGCATTGCGACGCTCAGATCGCCGGGGCTACCTGGTCTGTCTTTCGGCCCGCGGTGCCGACGACCGTCGAGGGCCTGGTCTATGCCGCCGTCGGCATGGTCCTCATGCTGGCGCTCTATCACGGAG
>CAZJNA010000142.1:0-6366 GCA_964547325.1 uncultured Opitutaceae bacterium
GCCATCGGGGAATTCAGGCTGGCCATGACGACGTGGTAATTGTGCATCTGGCCGGCGTGGGGGATGACGGGGATGGAATGCGCCTCGGCGAGGGCTGCGATCTTCCGGGCCTGGGTCAGGCCGCCGACGCGGTTCGTGTCGAACTGGATGTAGTCCACGGCGCGCGCCTCGATCAGCTCCCGGAAGCCGTAAATCGTGTGCTCGTGCTCGCCTCCGGCTATCGGAATCCTGCCCGAGCGCTTCAATTCGGCGTACCCGTGGATGTCGTCCGGTATGACGGGCTCCTCGAGCCACCTGAGGTTGAACTTCTCGAGGAGGGGGAGCATCCGCTTGGCGTAATCGAGGGTCCACCCCATGTACGCGTCGGCCATGATGTCGATGCCGTCGCCCACGGATTCGCGCGCCGTCCGCACGAGGGCGACGTTGTGCTGCATGCCTTCCGCTCCGTCCACGGGCCCCCATCCGAACCGGAGCTTCATCGCCTTGTAGCCCGCGTCCTTGTATTTCTTCGCCTCGGCCGCCAGTTCCCCGAGGGGAGTGCTGTAGAGGCGGCTGGCATAGACCGGTATGCGTGGCTTCGTCCGGCCTCCGAGGAGGCGGTAGACGGGCTGCTTCGCCGACTTTCCGAGGAGATCCCAGAGGGCGATGTCCACGGCGCTTATGGCGACCATTGCGATGCCCTTCCTGCCGAACGCCATCGTCTTGCGGTACATGTGCTGCCAGAGGAACTCGAGGTCCCACGGGTCGGCGCCGATGAGGAGCGGCTTCAGGTAGAGGTCGATCACCTCCTTGGTCACCTGCGGGGCAAGGGCGGCATTGCCGATGCCGACGAGGCCGCTGTCGGTGAAGACCTCGACGACGAGCCAGCCATGGAAAGTGAACGTGCCCATCGTCGCCCGCGTCAGCATGGGCGAGACGACGTCCATCGGATTCGTGCAGAAGTGGGGCGGCAGCGGCACGGTCTTGCCGCGCCATTGGACGACGCGGGTGCGGATTTCGGTGATTTTCATGAAGGGTGTGCGGTTTGAAAGGGGAGGCTCTGGATGCGCGGTATGCCGATGCAGATCGCGATGAAGGCCAGGACGTGGAGGGAGCCGGCGATCACGAGGATCGGCCCGAAGCTGGATCCGTGGTCGCGCATGTAACCCACGAGCTGGCCCAGCAGCACACCGCCCATCGCGCCGCCGAACCCAACGAGGCCCGCCAGGGTTCCGACGGCGCGCTTGGGGATCATGTCGGTCGGCAGGATCATCACGAGGGTGGACCAGGACTGCTGGCCGAAGAACGCCACGCTGAAGATGAAGATGACCCAGCCGACCGAGTGCATCCCCGGGACGAGCATGACCCAGGGCATCAGGGCCGCGCTCGCGCCGAGCGCGATCTTGCGGGACCGATTCACCGATTGTCCCCGCCTGAGGAGCCAGCTCGACAGCCCGCCTCCGCACAGGCAGCCGACCCCGGAAGCGGCATAGGGGATCCATCCGATCGCGCCCGCGGTCTTGATGTCGAGATGGAAGGCCTCGAGCAGGAACTTGGGCAGCCAGAACAGGTAGAAATACCAGGCGCCGTCGCTCAGGAACTTGGCGAACACGATCGTCCACGTTTCCCGATGGGCCAGGATGTCGGCCAGCGGAATGGCAGGCAGTGCCGGCCGTGAAGACGCATCGAGGACCGAGCGCAGGCGGGCCCTTTCGGCCGCGCCGAGGCCCGGATGGGATTCCGGAGTCCGGAAGTCTGACCACCACCACGCGGTCCAAACGAGACCCAGCCCGCCCGTGATCAGGAAAACCCACCGCCAGGGGGCAAAGCCGAGCCAGTCGACATTCGTCAGAACGTACACGATGAGGGGCGGCGCCACGACCGCGCCCACCGCGGTGCCCGCGTTGATGATACCCATCGCCGTCGAGCGCTCCTCGACGGGGAACCATTCCGTGACCGCCCGCGTGGCGGCAGGGAAGCCGCCACCCTCGCCCACGCCGAGGAGGAGGCGGCTCGCCCCCAGCATCATGACGCCGAACCCGAGGCCGAAGACCGGCCGCATGCCGTGATTCCCCGCGAGGGCGTGGCTGCCGCACGCCAGCGACCAGAAGAGCATGATGAAGGTGAAGCCCCGGCGCGTGCCGAGCCAGTCGAGCAGTCGTCCGCCGCCGAAGTACATGAGGCCGTAGGTGAGGAGAAACGCCGAATCGAGCGACGCCTTCACCTCGTTCGAAATCGGAATGTCCCGGCCTATCGCGCTGACCGCCCACGGCAGCGTCTGGCGATCCAGGTAGCTGATCGCGATGGCGGCACTGACGAGGATCGCGATGCGCCAGCGAAGCATGGACGGGAAGATTGAAGTTTACCGCTGCTGCTCCCCGTTTTCAGGCACGCCCGGCTCATCGAGCAATTGGATGCAGGTGGCCGGGCCGAGGTCGGCTGGCGGCGTCCAAGAGCGCAGCGCCCAGACAACCTTCTTTTCCGGGGTCACTTCCAGCACCTGCACGGTCGTCGGCCATCGGGAGGGGTCCTTGGCGCCCTTTGCGTCGACGACCCCGTTGGGGCACCAGTTGCTGATCACCGTGTCGCCGTTTGCGAGCCGGTCGGCCTCCTGCAGGCTGAAGAGCCGGATGTCCGGCACGTCCTTCTGTGTCAGCTCCCAGACGGTCTCGCCCTTGGGGTTCACCTCGCGAACGAATCCCCGGTTGCTCGTGACGAGGGTGTTCCCGTTCTTCAGCCGCACGGCGGCCCAGGGGGAGGGGATGGCGATCGACCAGATTTCCTTTCCGGTCATGTCGTATTCGGCGACCTTGTTGTTGTCCATGTGCGCGGCGAGGAGCGTTCCCGCCGCGGTCAGCCGGGCGCGGCGGAACTGCCCGTGGGTCTTCGCCGGGTTGCCGGTCGGAAGAATCATCTCTTTTTCCACCGAGCCGGTGGCGATCCGGATGATCATCATCTTCGCGGGATTGCCGTTCTGGATGATCATTACCCGGTCGAGCCCGAGCGGCTGGATCACATGGACCTCGAATCCCGGGGGAGCATCGTAATTCCAGATGAGCGTCTTGTCTGGGGTAATTTCGCCCGCACCGGTCTTCCTCGCGAACACGATGTTTCCATTCGAGAGCAGGGTCCCGTCGCTGAACTCCTGGATGTTGCCCTTCGCATCCTTGAGAGGGATGGAGTAGGACCACGCGACGACGCCATCGCGAACGACGAACATCGTCTGGTCCGGCTTCGTGTAATACCATTCGCCTGCGTAGAAGAACGGATGCTGCGCGAGACCGCTGCCGGGAAGGACCTCGGGCGAGTAGGGGGCCGGCGGCGCGTCGGCGGCGTGGCCGGTTAAAGCGGCCGCAGCGGCGAGCGCGAGGACCTGGAGCGGACGGACGAGGGAGGGTATCTTCATGGGCGGGGGGTTTGCCGAACAAGAGGTGGCGGACCGACTCGATTTCACTGATATATCAGAGATAAGTACCTCCGCCGCCTCGCCATCGATGTCAAGCCGCCCGGTTAGCGAAACTTGGAGATCGGATGATCCGGAAGGGGCATGAGCGTAGCATCATCGGTCGCCTCAGGGCCATCCCCCGACTACCTCTCCTTCAAATTACCGGGCTTTCAGGTATCGGGAGGCGAACGAAAGGAAAACCGGCCAGTCGGGCAGATCGTCGTGGGGGCCCACGTGCTCCCGGAAAGCAAGATCGCCCGAGATCAGCGCAACGTCCGGCGCCGGCATCTCCGTCGTTCCAAGGTCATTCTTCCCGAGCAAACGATAGACCGGACCTGCACCCACGGCCGCCAGGAATTCGCCGTGCGGGTCGGACCAAGGGTCCTGGGTTGCTCCGGTGATCAGAATCGGGCGCGGAGCGACGAGCGCGATGAGCTCGTTCGAATCCACGGGAAGGTCGTTCCAATGGCCGCCGTACTTTCGGAAATTTCCAGCCATCCAGTGCGCGCCGGCGATGTTGTCCGTCGTTTCCCCGTAATTCCTGCGAAAGAGCTTGGCCCCTCCTTCGCCCGAGCAGCTCACATAGGCGATGGCCCAGCGTCGGTCCGAGGCGGCGGCCCAGAGAGCGGTCTTTCCCCACCGCGAATGGCCCTCCACACCCAGTTGTCTCGCATCCACATCCGGATCGGTTTCGAAATAGTCGATCGCCCGGCTCAGGCCCCAGGCCCAGGCGGTCAAGGCGCCCCAATCGGCGGGGCTGGCCCGGGGCTGGCCCTTGCTCATCAGTCCGATGATGCCCCGACTCAGGCCGCCGCCGTTGTCGGCCTGCACCGTAGCGGGGTTGTACGTGGCGTAACCCCAGCCGCGCGCGAGCACCTGCTCAAGGGAGCTCGGCCCCGTGGGACGCTTGGGCGGCTTCCTGGCGCCATCGGCCGGATTCTTTGGCTTCGTCGGGTCGCCACCTCCGACGACGACCATCACCGGCACCGGCCCGGTTGCGTTGGCCGGAAGCGTGAGCGTGAGCACGATTGCCGGAGTCGCTTCCGGATAGGCCGAATTGTCGATGTGCCCGACGATTTTCTTGATGGTTCTTCCCGCGTCCCCTTTGACCGTCGTGACCTCCCAGGTGATCTTCGGACTGTGCTCGGGAATCTTTCCGAAGACTTCCGTGCTGAAGTCGTTGAAGATCTCCGGCCGGCGC
This sequence comes from uncultured Opitutaceae bacterium, assembly GCA_964547325.1. Classification (GTDB taxonomy): domain Bacteria; phylum Verrucomicrobiota; class Verrucomicrobiia; order Opitutales; family Opitutaceae; genus Palsa-1447. The sequence continues at coordinate 4,626 of CAZJNA010000142.1, forward strand.
AGCCGCCACCAGGTGTCCGCATCCTTGACCGGCTGGCCGTTCTTGAGAACCAGCGCATCCGGAATCGGGAAGGGATTTGCCTTCGCCTCGTCGTAGTTGCTCCAGGTGCCGAAGGGTGAACGCCTGTACTGGTTGTAGACGTTCCCCATGTCGTCGTAGGCCAAATCGTCGGTCCATATCCCAGGCTTGAGCAGCCGCGTGTTTGGCGGACGAAGCGGATCGCTTGCAGCATCCGGCAGATCGGTCCTCGGCGCGACGGCGAGGATGGCGGCCGATTTGTCCGCGCCGTGGTCGGACGTCGCGCCGACAACGCGGATGCCGAAGCTCAATAGGCCGACCAAGATGGCTACTCCTGGCCTCCAAGGAATCGATCGAATCATGTCACCTCATCTCTTCGAGGAAAGGATCCTCAAATACAGGGAGTTTCCAGCGGATCACCAGCTGATTGATGCCCGCACGTGTGCAAACCGTCAAGTTACCCGATCGGCCGGTGATGGTACGTTTTGGCAATGGGAGGACCCGGAAGGGGCATGAGCGTAGCTTCATCGGTCGCCTCTTGGCATTCCCCCCTTGAGGGGGATGCCGGCTGCGGCGACCGGATTGGGAATTGCGGAGCGTAGCCCCGGAGGGTTCTCCCATTGCCAAAACGTACCATCACCGATCGGCCGGTCGTATATCCCCGGCCGGATCCGATGCACTCCTCAAAGCGCTTGCTTCAGGCTCTGCGCCATTTCCAGGTGGTGCTGGAGCGTCGGAAGCATCTTTTGGGCAAATGCGGCGATGTCGGGATCGCTGCTCTTGGAGGCCTTCTCGAAGAGCTTCACGACGTCCTTGTGATCGCTGACCATCTCCTCGACATAATCCTTGTCGGTATCGCTATCCTTCTTGGACCATTTTCCCGCTAGATCGTTGTCCGGCGCGGGTAGCGTGACGCCTTTGTTCGCGGCGAGCCCCGCAAGTTCCGTGTTCGCTTCGGTGTGATCCCGGACCATGGTCTGCGCGAAATCCTTCACTTGAGGATTCGTCAATTGGCCCATAACGGCCTGGGAAACAGTTACTTCCTTCATTCCGCCCTCCGCCGCCTTTCGAAAGAACGTGCGGTCGCCATGCGTGAGGTTGGCAGCGTTGGGCGCGGCTGAAGTCGTGGAGGCCGGCGTCGCCGACGAGGGGGTCGACGGCGAGTCCATTTGCGCAACCAGGCAGGGGGCGAACGAGACGGCGGCTATCAGGGCCGCGCAGATGACAATTTTGTTTTCGAGGGTTTTCATACCGAACCTTGGTAGGGGAAATCCCACGAAGGTTCCCGGACCCAATGGCCTGCCTGCCGGCCCGCATGTTTTTCAGTGGCCTCTTAGGAATGCGGCGCCGACAACTGTGCCAGCAGCTCCGAGTTGACCCAGTCCCGTTCCGGAAAAGTCTGGCCCCATTCGAGCGGCGTGACGGCAAGGGTCTCGTGCCAGTGGGGACGTTCGATCCAGTCCAGGAACTTGCGCAGGCTAGCCCGGTGCGAACGGTCCGCGCCGCGGGCCAGCAGCTCTTGGCCCATGGCAGTGCCGCGCCGGGAACCCACCACCGCATTGAAGAGCGGCGTATGCCCGCCGAAGCCGGCCGCGTCGACCGTCGCCGGGACGTTCACGTCGGCGCCGTTCGCGAGCAGCCAATTGAAGATCTCCTGCTCGTCGAAATCGATGGCCAGGTGCAGCAGCGTTCCGCCATCGATCGGCGTGCCGCACATGCCGGA
>CAZJNA010000143.1:0-4383 GCA_964547325.1 uncultured Opitutaceae bacterium
TGCTGGCCGGGGTCGGGGTGTTGGTCAAACCCCGCTCCACCAATCCTTCAACGAATGAATCGCTCACCACACGAGCGCGCTGTTTTCCCGACCATCCGCAACAACCTGAACTTCGACCTGAAAATGAACAACCGCCGCACTGTCCATCCGGCCGCCTTCCTGGCAATCGCCCTGATTATATCGGCCGCCGCCGCTCCCCTCGCCCGGGCAGATGACGCGGCGGAGATCCAGGCCCTCAAGGCCGAGATCCGGGTGATGGAGCAAAAAATATCCGCGCTCGAGAAAAGGGAGGCGGGGAGCGAGTCGGGTGCTCCGGTTGCCGCCGCCCCTGCCGCACCGGCGGTCGCTCCTGTGGCGGGTACCGCAACCGTGACGGTCAACGATTCGGGACTCGTCGCTACTGCGATCGATCATTCCGGCTATTTCCACGTCGGGGGCATAGCGCAATTCGACTCGAGGATGTTCGTTCATGACGGAGGCGGGGTCTTGAACAACGGTTTCATCCTGCGGCGGGCCCGCATCGTGACGGACGGGACTTTCGACAAGATATATTCCTTCCAGTTCACGCCCGAATTCGGAAACGGAAGCGGCGGGACGGCCAACGCCTTCACGATTCTGGACGCCAACATCACGATCGCGCTCACCCCGCAGGCCCAGCTCAAGGTCGGAAAGTTCAAGACGCCGATCGGCCTTGAGGAGCTCCAGGCGGACCCGAGCACCAACTTTGCCGAACGTTCCCTCGTCAACAACCTGATGCCGAATCGCGACGTGGGGGCCATGGTTGGCGGGGCCCTCTTCAGCGGCACCGTGAACTACACCGTCGGCCTGATGAACGGCATCGCGGACAGCACGACGAGTTCAGGCAACTCTGACTTTGACAACGACAAGGATGGCGTCGCACGGATCTTCCTGACGCCTTTTTTCCACGAGAAGGACTCCGTGTGGCAGGGCCTGGGTGTCGGCATTTCGGGCAGCGACGGCCGCCAGAAAGGGCTGTCGGGCGTGACGGCGGGCTTCAAGACCGACGGTCAGCAGACGTTCTTCAAGTACAACTCGACCGTGTTTGCCGACGGGCAGGTATTGAGGCTCTCGCCGCAGGCCTACTATTATTCGGGGCCGTTTGGCGTTTTGGGCGAATACGCGGTTTCCATTTTGAATGCCCGCCCGACCGCGCCCGCCGGGACCACGGTCCCTGCAAAGACGCAGTTGGAGAACAAGGCCTGGGAAGTCTCCGCTGGCTATGTCCTGACCGGCGAAGATTCGACCTACGCGGGCGTGACGCCCAAGGCCCCCTTCAATTGGCAGAACGGCACCTGGGGCGCCTGGCAGGCCGTGGCCCGATACTCCGATCTGAAGATCGATCCCAAGACATTTCCCCTCTTCGCCTCCCCTCTTTCCAATGCGGCCGAGGCCCGGGCGGCCGGCGTGGGCGTAAACTGGTATCTGACCAAGGCAGTCCGCATCACCCAGGACTATTTCCAGACGAGCTTCTCCAATAACGCCGGCCCCGTCTCGACGAGCCAGATCCTGCGCCAGGACGAGAAGGCGTTCATCACGCGGGTCCAGATCGTCTTCTGAGCCGGGCCCTCAACTCCGGCCGATCGCGACGCCCGCCGCGAATACGAGGGCGCCCCCCAGCCCCACCTGGCACGCCGCCGAAAAGACCGGCGTGTCCATGTAGCGGTGGCGGATCCACGTGATTGCCGCGAGTTCGACCGTGACCACGCAGACGGCCAGGATCGTCGCCTCGCGAAAGCCGGGCAGGAGATACGGCAGAGTGTGACCGATTCCTCCGACCGTCGTCATCAGTCCGCAGACAAAGCCGCGGAGCCAGGGGCCGCCCCGGCCGCTGAGTTTGCCGTCGTCCGACAATGCCTCCGCGAACCCCATGCTGATTCCGGCGCCCACCGACGCAGCGAGGCCGATGCGGAAGGTGTCCGGGTTGTTGCCGGTGGCGAAAGCCGCGGCGAAGACGGGCGCGAGCGTCGAGACCGAGCCGTCCATCAGCCCGGCAAGCCCGGGCTGGACGACACGGAGGACCAGAAGACGGCGGGCTGTCTCGCGCTCCGCCTCGGCGACTCCCGTGCGCGCGTCCTCCTTTTCCGCGCTTGAGACAATGTCCTCGTGCTTCTGCTCTTCCGCGGCGAGGTCTCCCAGCAGCTGCCGGATGCCCGCATCCTTCGTCTGGCTGATCGCTGCCTCGTAAAACCGGCGCGACTCCAGCTCCATGAGGGCAGCAGCGCGGCGGGCCTTGTCCGGCTGCATGGGACGGACAAGCCAGGTCGGCCGGCGCTGGATGAAGCCTTTCACGTCCTGGCGGCGCATGAGGGGGATGTGTTCCCCAAACTGCTTGCGAAAGCCTTCAATGAGCCTGTGCCGATGGTCCGACTCCTCGGCGGCCATGCGCGTGAAGAGGGCGGCCGTGACCGGAAAGTCCGCCCGGAGGGCGTCCGCAAAGTCTCCATAGATGTGCCCGTCCTCCTCCTCGAGCGAAACCGCCAGGGCGAGCAATTGGGGCTCGGTCAATTCGCGGAAGTGCATCGCGGCAATAATCAATTTATGCGCATGGAAAGGCAACTGCCGCGGAGCAAAAGTAACGGGGCGGTGGCATGATGTCCCCGAAGAGAAGAAAGATTATGAAAACCCCAATAATCGCATTGCTCTCCGCTGGCGTTGCGCCCCCAAGGACCGCGTTGGCGAGCAGCCCGATCCGGACCGCTTGGCCGTGGTCGTCGGCATGATTCGTGGAGATTTCCCGCCTCCAGCGACTTTAAGGCAGGCTGCACCATGAACCTCTCGACGTCCTATCTCGGGCTGAGACTCAACAGCCCTGTCGTCATAGGGGCTTCGCCGTTCGCGGACAATGCGGAGAGCGCCAGGGAACTCCAGGATGCCGGGGCCGGCGCGATCGTGATGCGCTCCCTTTTCGAGGAGCAGATCTACCTCGATGAGGTCTACCGTGAGGGCCGCACCCGGGGGTCCGCCGAGATGGGCCCGGAGAAGGGAGCCTACTTCCCGTCGCTGTCGGAGTACCAGATGACGCCTGACCAGTATCTGCGGCAGATCGCCTACCTCAAGGCGTCGCTGGCCATCCCCGTCATCGCCTCCCTGAACGGCTGCATGCCCGGGGCGTGGATCGATTACGCGCGCCGGTGCGAGGCCGCCGGTGCCGACGCGATGGAGCTGAACCTCTACAGCGTATCGACCGATCCGGAGTCGTCGGCCTTGGACATCGAGGGCGAGATGCTCGAGACAGTGCGGCTCCTGAAGACCTCCGTCCGGATACCGGTTGCCGTCAAGCTGTCGCCGTTCCACACGGCCCTGGTCCATTTTGCACGGGAGCTTGAGCGGCGGGGCGTCGACGGGATCGTGCTCTTCAACCGGTTTTACCAGCCGGAACTCAACACGGAGGAGAAGGGGGCGGACTATCAGCTGCGCCTTTCGGATTCGTCGGAACTTCTCCTCCGCGCGCGCTGGATCTCGATACTCGCCTCGCGCGTGCGTTGCTCGCTCGCCGTCACCGGCGGTGTGCACAACGCCTCGGATCTCGTGAAGGCTGTCCTTTCCGGTGCAGATGCCGTTCAGCTCGTGTCCGTGCTGCTAAGGCACGGACCGCACTTTCTGGCCACGATCCTGGGAGGGGTCCAGAAGTGGATGAAGGAGCACGGATGCGCGAGCCTCGATGACTTTCGCGGAGCCATGAACCTCGATCGCTGCCCGGAGGCCGCTGCATTTGAGCGCGGCAGCTACCAGCGCTTGCTCCAGAGCTGGCGCCTGTGACAAGCGGCGCGGCGCTTTTGGCAAGGGATGCGGAGCGCGGCGCGCGCGGGCATGCGAGGGTACAGGACGGAGGGTTCCAACCATCATCATTATGAACACACTAGCCATTTGCGAGCAGCCGAAGGCCGTTTCGAAGGGGATGTCGACGGCCGGCGCCATGAAGGCGCTGGTCTATCACGGTCCGAATCGCCGCGCGTGGGAAGGCAAACCGATGCCGACCATCCAAAAGTCGACGGATGCGATCGTGCGGATCACCAAGACGACGATCTGCGGAACCGACCTGCACATCATGAAGGGGGACGTCCCCGAAGTAACGGACGGCCGCATTCTGGGACACGAGGGCGTAGGCGTCGTGACGGAGGCCGGTTCAGCCGTTTCGGGTTTCAAGCCGGGCGACCGGGTTCTCATCTCCTGTATAACATCCTGCGGCAAATGCGAAGCCTGCCGACGGGGCATGTACTCCCACTGCGCGGACGGGGGCTGGATCCTGGGGCATTTGATCGACGGCACCCAGGCCGAGTATGTCCGGATTCCCCATGCCGACACGAGCCTGTATCCCATTGCCGATGGGGCCGACGATGAGGAGTCGCTCGTCATATTGAG
>CAZJNA010000143.1:4393-5929 GCA_964547325.1 uncultured Opitutaceae bacterium
ATGCGGCGTCCTCAACGGGGAGGTCGGGCCCGGGGACACGGTGGCGATCATCGGAGCCGGACCGGTGGGGCTGGCGGCGTTGCTCACGGCCCAGTTCTATTCCCCGGCCGAGATCATCATGGTCGACACGGACCAGAACCGGCTCGACGTGGCGAAGACGTTCGGCGCGACAAAACTCGTCCGCGAAAATCCCGTCGAGGAGATCATGCGGCTCACCGACGGCAAGGGTGTCGACGTGGCGATCGAGGATGTCGGCGTTCCCGCGACGTTCGACATCTGCCAGTCCATCATCGCTCCCGGCGGACGGATCGCCAACATCGGCGTGCACGGCAAGAGCGCCGAGCTGCATCTGGAGAGGCTCTGGTCGAGCAACATCAAGATCACGACCCGGCTCGTGGACACGGTGACGACCCCGCTGCTCCTGAAAACGGTGCGTTCGGGTAAACTGGCGCCGCGCCAACTCATCACGCATCGGTTTCCGTTGCGCGACGTCATGAAGGCGTACGACACGTTTGGAAACGCTGCCCGGGAGCGCGCACTCAAGGTCATCCTGACCGCAGACTGACCCGGCGTGCGGCAAACGCCTCCCAAAGCCAAGACCTGAAAGCGTGGCCATGGAACTGATGGAGGCCATAGTTCACCGGCGGGCGGTCCGGCGGTATGCGGATCAGCCCGTGCCAAGACCGAGGGTCATGGAGCTTCTCCAGGCGGCCGTCTGGGCGCCGAGCGCTGTGAACCAGCAGCCTTGGGCTTTCCTCGTGATCCGGGGTCGGGAGAAGCTCCATGAATATTCCGAAAGGGCCAAGGCCCACATGCTTGAGATCCTTCCCCGATACCTGGAGCTTCACCAGAGATCTGACGAGCTGTCCGGCGGGAGCTACAATGTCTTCCACAACGCCGGGATGCTCATCGTTATCCTGGCCAAACCGGCGGAGCACCCGCCGTCGGAGGACTGCTGCCTCGCCGCCCAGAACCTGATGCTGGCTGCCCACGGCATGGGCCTTGGCACCTGTCCGATCGGATTCGTCCGGCCCTGGCTTAATCTCGGGGATGTGAAGACCGAGCTCGGCATACCCATGAGCTACACGGCGGTGATGCCGATCGTGGTCGGCTGGCCGGCCGGCGGAACCGGACCCGCGTCCAGGACCGAGCCCGAGATCGTCGGATGGCGGGATTACACCGACGGTTCGCAGACCCGGATTTGACATCCCCGGGCGCTGCCGCCCGGATTGCCGCCACTTCGCTCTTTCCCCGACTCGCTTGCGCGGATTAAATGCCCCGCGTGAACCCCCTGTTCCATGCCGTCGATCCCCACGCGGCAAGCAATGTCATCCAGCTCAAGCTGCGCGATGTCGCCCAGCTGTTCAATTCCCTCGACCCCTCCCCTTTCAACGAAAAGGACCTGGATCACGATGCCGAGGAGTTCATTGTCAGCTGGGCGCGGGAATTGCGGCATCATGAGAAGCTGAGACTCGTCATTCACCTCGACAATTCGCCGCCCCAGACGGCGACTGCTGCCTCCCTTGCGGATTCCGT
>CAZJNA010000144.1:0-5886 GCA_964547325.1 uncultured Opitutaceae bacterium
ATCCTCGGAGCCAACGGTTTCATCGGCAGCTCGCTGACCCACACCATCCTGCAAAAGAAGGATTGGGAGGTCTACGGCATGGACGTCGGCGACCACAAGCTGGCCAACTGCCTGGGGCACGCCCGCTTCAAATTCGTCGAGGGCGACGTCACGATCAACCGCGAATGGATCGAGTATCACGTCAAGAAATGCGATGCCGTCCTTCCCCTGGTCGCGATCGCCAATCCGGCTCAGTACGTGAAGGACCCGCTCCGGGTCTTCGAACTCGACTTCGAGGCGAACCTGGCGGTCGTCCGCCAGGCCGCCAAATACCGCAAGCGGATCATCTTCCCGTCCACCTCCGAGGTCTACGGCATGTGCCCCGACGGGAAGCTCGACGAGGAGGCCAGCACGATGGTTTACGGGCCGATCGAGAAGCAGCGCTGGATCTACGCCTGCTCGAAGCAACTCCTCGACCGCGTCATCTACGCCTATGGCGTGCGGGACGGCGTGGATTACACGCTCTTCCGGCCGTTCAACTGGATCGGACCCAAGCTGGACAACGTGTTCGAGCCCAAGGAGGGCAGCTCGCGCCTCTTCACGCAGTTCATCTCGAATGTCATCTTCAAGAAGCCGATCCAGCTTGTTGACGGTGGAAAACAGAGCCGGTCATTCACCTTCATCGACGACGGCGTGGACGCCCTCCTTCGCATCATCGAGAACAAGGACGGCTGCGCCTCGCGGCAGATCTTCAACATCGGGAACCCGGCCAACAACGTGAGCGTTGCGCGCCTCGCGCAGCTGATCATCGCCGAATTCAAGAAATTCCCCGAGTACAAGGATCATGTCCGGCAGGCGAAGGTCGTCGCGGTTTCGTCCGGCAAGTATTTCGGCAAGTACTACCAGGACATCCAGAAACGGGTGCCCTCGATCGACAATGCAAGGAAGCGCCTGGGTTGGAAGCCGAAGGTCGACTTGCGGACCGCAATCAAGCGGACGCTCGACTACCACCTCGCCCACAAGGACTACTCGTTGGATTAGGGCAGGGCCATGGCCATCCGTCTCGCGCTCAAAGTCGACGTGGACACCGACCGCGGCACGCGGGAGGGCGTCCCGAACCTGCTTGCGGATTGCCGCGCGGCGGGAGTCCCGGCCAGCTTCCTTTTTTCCCTCGGACCGGACCAGACCGGACGGGCGATCACGCGGGTGTTCCGCCCCGGGTTCTTCCGGAAGGTCAGCCGGACGAGCGTCGTCCAGCTCTATGGAGTCCGCACCCTCCTGAACGGCACCCTCCTCCCCGCGCCGCATATCGGGCGGCGGAATGCCGGCGCGATGCAGGCCGTCCGGGATGCGGGATACGAGGTCGGCATCCATTGCTACAACCACTACCGCTGGCAGGATCACCTGGGGCGGATGGACCTCGATGCCGTCCGCGCCGAATTCGGGGCGGCGAGCAAGGAGTTCGCCAGGATCTTCGGCCGCGAGGCGCACACCGCTGGGGCAGCCGGCTGGCAGAGCAACGAGCGCAGCCGGCAGGTCTACGACGAGGCGGCGCTCCTCTACGGCAGCGACACGCGCGGGACGCATCCCTTTTTCCCAAGGATTGGCGGGCGCGTCTTTAAGACCCTGGAAATCCCGAGCACGCTCCCGACCCTGGACGAATTGCTCGGCCGCCCGGAGTTTCCCGACGCGAAGATCGTTCCGCATTACGTGTCGCTCCTGAAGCCCGACCGGCTGAACGTCTTCACCCTGCACGCGGAGATCGAGGGGATGGGCCGGCGGGCGTTGTTTGGCGAAATGCTCACCGCCTGGAAGAAGGCCGGCGTCGAATTTGTCCGGCTCGATGACGCGGCCCGCGCCCTTCTCTCCGACCGCGAATCAATACCGGTCTGCGATCAGACGATGGAAACGATAGATGGCCGGAGCGGGCTGGTTGCTATCCAGGCGGCATAAGACAGCGCCCGGTCATGCTGACAACCTCGCCAATGCAGCGGAGGGGCTATAGCTCAGAAATATCGTTTATCAATAAATAAACGTTGACAAACGATATCCCGATTATTGTTTTCCGATGCAAATGAGCAATAAAGCATTCTCACTGCCACAGGTCCTTAAGTGGACCTTCACAATTTTGGAGGTCATTCTGTGCCTGTCGACGGTCCAAATCCTTGGGTCCTTTATCTTTGGCACCGCAAAACATTTAAGCGGCCAATGGGTGCTCGGCTTCATCGGACTTCGGATAGACCCTTCGGCCTATCATCTGGGCTCCTCCGCAATCCCATCGGGGGCTTTGTCCATGCACGATTTCTTTGGCAGTCTTTCGGTCAACTTCCCCGAGGCGAATCCTTACTTTCAGCACCTCCTTTGGCCGCTGGGCGGCATCATATTTTGCAAGACGGTCACGTTGATCGCGCTTTGCGACCTGTTCCGCCGCATGTTTCGGAGCGTGGCGCGCGGGGAGGTTTTCAGCTCAAGCAATATCCGTCTTCTCCACAAGGTCGGAGCCCTTATTGTCCTCCTTACTCTCGCAGGCGCAGGCTTCGGTCATTGGTTCGGCGTCTATACGTGGACCTTTGTCGAAAAGAACATCGAGCTGCACGGCGCGATGACAATCGAGATGCGCCCTCCGCCCGCCGAGGGAATGTCGTGGGGCGCCTACAGCATCCATGGCGTCTACGTCCGAATCGATGAAAACCAACTGGTGATCGGACCGATCTGGATCGATATCCGGCCCATTCTGCTCGGACTGGTCCTTATAGGGCTCGGCGAGGCGCTGCGGCAGGGCAAGGTGCTGAAGGAAGAAAGCGAACTCACCGTGTGACGACCCGAATCCGCCATGCCGATTAAGGTAAATCTAGACCGGATCATGCTGGAGCGAAAAATTTCGCTCACCGATCTCGCCGGACGCGTGGGCATCACGCTTGCAAATCTTTCCATCCTCAAGACGGGCAAGGCGCGAGCGGTGCGCTTCAGCACGCTTTCAGCCCTTTGCCGCGAGTTGAAGTGTCAGCCCGCCGATCTGCTCGAGTTCACCACGGGCCCCGAGGCTGGAGACCCGGGCGATGAAACGAAAATACCCTAATGTAAGGATTCGCTCCATGTTCTTCTCGGCTTCATTTCTCCTCCCATGAATATACTTGCCGTCGGTGGCCCCGGTTCGAAATTCCGCGTTCCCGGCGCGAAGCCCGCAGGCTTCTGGGTAGGCGTCTGGCACGGGCTGATATGCCCGTTCACGCTCATCGCGTGCGCGTTCACTCCAAACGTTCGCATTTACGAGACCCACAATCGCGGCCGGCTCTACGACCTCGGATTCTTCATCGGCGCAACCGGCGCCCTCGGCGGAGGCGGGCATCAAGCCGTCGTCGTTTCGAAGAATTGAGAAGACGTAGGTCCCTCTACATTGAGTGCATTGTCTTTGTAGGTGCGCTCCGAGTCAGAGATCGCAATACGGGGATAGTTGACAACCCGGAAGCTGCTGAAGTTGCCTACCGGAAGTGAGCGACCCTTTCGAAACGACTCCTACCGAGCTCATGACCGCTCGCCTCCTCCTGAGGCCACTTTCGGTGGAGGATGCATCCGCTGTTTTCGCGTATGCATCCGACCCCGAGGTCGCTCGATTCACCCTTTGGCGGCCGCATAGTTCTGAGATCTTCACCCGAGGCTTTATCAAGGTCCTGACAGGACCGCAGTTTTTGAATTGGGCAATCGTAAAGCCGGACGCAATAGGACCAATTGGAATGATCTTCCTGCATTCCTTCAGCAAGCAGCACCAGAAGGCGGAAATCGCCTTTAACCTCGCGCGGCCCCAGTGGAACCAAGGGTGCGCCACCGAAGCGGCCGCAGCCGTGCTCAATTTTGCTTTTCAGTCGTTGCACCTCAATCGGGCTGAAGCCACCTGCATGCCGGAGAACCCAGCTTCACGAAAAGTGCTCGAGAAACTCGGGATGAACTATGAGGGCAGAATGAAGAAATCCCATCACCGTTACGACGGATTTCACGACATGGATCTTTTTGCACTAGTGGCGCCCTCAAAACCGGCTTCAGCCTCTCTCTAGGTGCATCATGCACGACCCCAAAGGTGGGGGTCCTCTTCAAGAAAGGGAGCGGGCTGATGATTCATGTTCCATAGTTATGAGGAGTCCAGGCCGCCTCTACACTGAGTGCATTGTCTTAGTAGGTGCATGGATCGGTGCCGGCTTTTTATTTCGGCTCGGCCCGAATGCCTACCTCGCTCTTGGCTTGCCGTTGATCGTGATTTTTCAACTTCTGGTGGCTCGCCGCCCTCTTCGGCAATTATGGGCGCGCGATTCGGAATCATGGCGACTCGATCGCTTCTGCCGCGCATGGACTGTGGCTCTCATGCTGACGCCTGCCTGCTTCCTTTTGGGGGTGGCGGTGCCGCGGCGGCTGTGGATGTTGGCGCCGAGTCTCGTTTGCAGCATCGCGGGGGCGTTTCCGGCCGCATTTGCGCTGCGTCAGCAGCGCAAGGGCGCAATCCGGCAAGCATTGCCAAGCTTCATCGCCGCGGCAGCCGTTGGCAGCACGCTATGCGCGCTGCTGGCTCTGGCTCAGGGGCGTTCGATTGGAGTGATTTCGACAAGGCTTCCTCTTTTGTTCGGACAATTCCTGATCATGTTTCCATTGGGCTTCACCGTGGAAGAGGTTGTGTTTCGCGGAGCTCTTGACACCCATGTTACGCAAGGCCCGAACAGCCCCGCGCGGAAATGGGGTTCGGCAATTTTCGTGTCAATATTATGGGGGCTTTGGCACCTACCCGAAACATCCATTGTATGGAGTTCGCTGCATCTTCCGGACGTCAGCAGCGGGCAAAGGCTGGGGCTGGCGGCTGCCGGCTTTGTAGTGATCGGGATTCTCGTGGGAGTGCCGCTTTCATTTTGTTGGCGAAAGAGCCGTACCTTGGTGCTCCCTGCAGCTGCCCATGCACTGATGGATGCCTTTCGAAATTCCCTGCTGTTCTGATGAGCGGCGCACGGGCGATTTCGAGCCCATCATGGCACCATTGCGTCTTCGTCCCTTTGCCTTCATAACTGCATCGTGCCCCGCGACCCCAACGAGCATTTCGACCAGACGGTGCTCGATCTGATCGAGCATAGCCCGGTCGGCGCGGTGCCGGCGACTCCCACCCATCAGGATGCGCTGAAACGGCTTTATGCCGCGCACCAGGTCTACGCAGACGCTGATCACAGGGAGGGGCACGTCACCGCGCGATCGCTGGCCCGACTGCCCGCGTTTCACGCAAAGAACCTGGACGAACTCATCGCGGGTCGAATCGGGGCCGAGGCCCTCGAGCCCAACGCGAGTATCTTCGACCGCTACATCCATTCATTACCAGCGGAGCGACGGGCGAAGACGGAAGCCCGCCGCCTCATCGTCGCCGGCCGCCCCATCCATCATCGGGCCCATCACGCGGTAACGGCCGCGCACGATCCCGTGCACAGCCTCTTTCTTGTGCCGGGAGGGGGGCCGCATCCCGGCCTCCCGGGCAACTACCTTTACGGGTCTGTTTACGAGACCGGCGCCGGGTCCAGCCCTTGGGCGGTGAACCTCCACGACAGCGACGATGGTGCGGCACTGTTCGAAGCCCCCTCCATCCAAGATGCCCTGGCCAAGCTGCAGGAGGTCCTCGAAAGCGCACCGTTCACCCTGGTCGAACTGGAAGCGCTCGGGTTCAGGCTAATCTGATCGACTGCCTACCAGTCTAACTCGAGTATCTTAAACCGACGGATTTTCGGGTCGTATTTCATTTCGAGAATGACGGGCCCCAATTTCAGGATTCTTCCGCCGTTTTTCCAGGTGAAAGCTGAATCCTTCGCGTTCTCCTCCTCCATCTTCTCGGTCAGCTGACGATTCGGCTCTTTATCGGTCACAATTACCGGTGCCATCACCAAC
>CAZJNA010000145.1:0-2477 GCA_964547325.1 uncultured Opitutaceae bacterium
TCTACTCGATGGTCAACCAGCTCCTCCGAAATCCCCAGGATGCTGAGGAGGTGACCCAGGACGCCTTCATACGCGCCCACCGGGGGCTTGCCAACTTCCGGGGCGACTCGGCGTTTTCGACCTGGCTCTACCAGATTGCGACGAACCTGGCCCGCAACCGGTACTGGTACTGGTGGCGCCGGAAGAGAGACCAGTCGGTCTCCATAGACATGCCCATCGGCCCCGACAGCGACATCACCCTCGCGGAGATCATCCCCGCCCAGGTCGAGACCCCGGACGACATCACCGTGACCCAGGAATTCGTCTCGCGAATCGGGGTCGGCATGGAGAGGCTGAACCCGAAGCACCGCGAAATCCTCATCCTTCGCAACGTGAAGAACCACTCCTACGAGGAGATAGCCGGCATCCTTGGCATTTCCGTGGGCACGGTCAAAAGCCGGATCGCGCGCGCGCGCGAGGCGCTCAGGTCAAAACTCGGGGAAGACTTCAAATGAATGACTCTAAATTCATCGAGCTGTTGAACCTCTATCTCGACCACGAGATCAGCCCCGCGGACGCGGCCCTGCTCGAGGCCGAGGTCGCCCGCGATCCTGCGCGGCGCGAGGTCTACCGCGAATACTGTCGCATGCAGAAGGCCTGCGTCGTCCTGACCAGCCAGTTCGGCGACGCGGCTCCCGCCGAGCCGGCCGCCTTCTCCCCGCGCCCTGCGCGGCGCGCAAGCTCGGCCCTGTGGGCCTCGGGCGTGCTCGCCGCCGCCTGCGCCGCAATCGTGATTTCCGGCCGCCTGCATACCGCCCGCCCCGAGTCCGTTCCGCAGGGGGCGGGACTGGCGCAGAGCCCCGTTCCGGCCGCTCCCGCCACAGGCGATTTCAAGCCCGTCTTTGTGGCCCGCGGCCTCGCAAAGGATCCGGATACCGCGGCCGCCGGACCCCTGTTTCCTGCCGCGGACAAGGGCAGCCAGTTTGCCTGGATGCAGGAGGTCAACCTGGCGCCGATCGACCGCCTGTCGGCCGGCACGCTCCTTCTGGACACGAAGCCCGAGCTGCGTCTTGCGACGCGGCTCGAGGTCGAACGGCCCGATTCGGGCGTTCAGGCCGAGAAGGCCGCCTTTCAGTTCCAGCGTTAGCCGGCAAGCGCCTTCTTGACGAGGGCCTCGGTCGCCGCTGCCGGACCGAGCGCGAGCGCGGCTCGGCGAACCCCCTCGTCAGCGGAAGCCGCCTTGTAGCCGAGCGCCATCAGGGCGGCCACGGCGTCGCGATGGGGACTTGCCTCCCCGCCGGAATATGCGGCCGCCTCCGCAGGGGTGAGCGGGCCCCCGGGCGCGCCGAGCCGCGCCCTCAGCTCGACGACCAGGCGTTCGGCCGTCTTGCGGCCGATTCCCTGGCATTGGGCAAGCGTTGCGACGTCGCCTGTCCGGATCGCGCTTTCAAGGAGCGGCAGCGAAAGGCGGCTCAGGATGCTCAGGCCCACCTTGGGCCCGATGCCGGTGACATTCTCGATCATCAGGCGAAAGAAATCACGCTCCGCCGCGGTAGTGAAACCGTAGAGGGTTTGGGAGTCCTCCCGGTAAACGACGAGCGTGTGCAGCCTGACCGACGAACCTGCGGGAGGGAGCCGCTCGGCTGTCGTGACCGGCACGTTCACCTCGTAGCCGATGCCGTTCAACTCGACCACAGCCTGCAGCGGGCCTGCCGAGGAAAGCGTGCCCTGGATCGAGGTGATCACTTCAAGCCGAGGACGTCCTGCATGTCATAGACGCCCGGCTTCCTCCCGGCCAACCACTGGGCGGCGCGCAGCGCGCCGCGCGCGAAGATGGCCCGGTCGCTCGCCTTGTGGGCCAGCTCCACGCGTTCGCCGAGGGCGGCAAATATGACGGTGTGGTCGCCCACGACGTCGCCGCCCCGCAGGGCATGGACTCCCACCTCCGATTGCGACCGCTCGCCGGTGATGCCCTGGCGACCGTGCCGCAGGGCCTCCGCGCCCAGCTTTCGCTCCTCGAGGATGATCTCAAGGAGGCGGTCGGCCGTGCCGCTCGGAGCGTCCTTCTTGAAACGGTGGTGCATCTCGACGACCTCGGCGTCGAAATCGGGGCCGAGCGTCCGAGCCGCGCGCCGAACGAGGGCGAAAAGGAGATTCACGCCGACCGAAAAATTACCGGCCCAGACGCAGGGAACGCTCCCGGCCAGCGCGAGAAGGGAGGACTTTTCCGCAGCATCGTGCCCCGTCGTGCCGATGACGATCGGCGTCCCGCGGGACACCGCGAATTCCAGGAGGGACCGAGTGGCCCTTGGGGAGCTGAAATCGACGATGACGTCCCAGGGCCCCGACACGGCGGAAGGATTCTCACCGACGTCGATCGCGGCGCCGATTGCGACCCCGGCCTCGGGCGCGGCGGCGGCGATCGCCTGCCCCATGCGCCCCTTTGAGCCGTTGAGGAGGATGGTGAGGGGCATGGGGGGAAAAGCGGAAAGCGGAAA
>CAZJNA010000145.1:2577-5807 GCA_964547325.1 uncultured Opitutaceae bacterium
GGGGGAAAAGCGGAAAGCGGAAAGCGGAAATCGGAAAAGGGATGCGAAGAAAGAAAGCGGAAAGCGGAATGCGGAAAGCGGAAAAGGAGTGCGAAGGGAGAAAGCGGAAGGCGGATCGGATTACCGCAGGTGGGCGAGGGCCTTGGCGAGGATGGCGCGCCCGGCGGGGCTCATTTCGCACAACGGGGGCCGGACTTCGGCGGAGGAAATGATTCCTGCGCGGGCGAGGGCAGCCTTGATGGGCGCCGGGCTGGGCTCCGTGAAGATAGCCTTGAAGAACGGGTAGAGCCTGCGGTGCAGTCTGAGCGCCGCGGCGTGATCCCCCGCGAGCGCGGAGCGGACCATGCGGCTGACTTCCCGGACGCAGAGGTTCGAGGCCACGCTGATGACGCCCTCGGCGCCGACCGAGATGAAGGGCAGGGTGAGGGAGTCGTCGCCGCAGAGAACGGTTATGTCCCGGCCAAGGGCTTGCTTCAGCTGGTCCACGCGATCGACGCTGCCCCCCGATTCCTTGATCCATGCGACGTGCGGATAGCGCGCGCGCAGCCGCTCGACGAGCGGGACGCCGATCTCGATGACGCAGCGGCTGGGGATGGAGTAGAGTATGATCGGCCGGTCGGTCGCGTCGGCGACGGCGCTGAAGTGGCGGAATAGCCCCTCCTGGCTCGGCTTGTTGTAGTAGGGGGTGACGACCAGCATCGCGTCCGCGCCCGCCTCGTGGGAGAGCCGGGTTAGCTCGACCGCCTCGTGGGTCGAATTCGAGCCGGTTCCGGCAACGACGGGGACGCGCCCGCGCGCGGCCGCCACGACCGCGCGGACGACATCCAGGTGCTCGGCGTGGGAAACGGTCGGCGACTCGCCGGTCGTGCCCATCGGGACGAGGCCGTCGATTCCACCCCGGATCTGGAATTCGACAAACGTCCGCAGCTCGTCATAGGCGACCTCGCCGCGCCGAAACGGCGTGACCATGGCGGTGAACGTGCCGGTGAGGGGGCGGGGCTTCATCGTGAAATGTAGGGGAGCGGAGGGCGAAAAGCGGCGGCGGCCGGAAAGGTAGAAGTGATTAGCGCACCAGACTGATATAACTTAATCCGCAGTGGCAATGCTGGGGGCGTTTTTTTTAGGGCTTGGATTTAGCGTGGGGGCCCGATTTTTTGTTCGGTTCACGGCATTTTCCGTTTCCGCATTCATTTTCAACCGTTTCCGCTTTTCGCATTCGAATCCCGCTTTTCCGATGGCACTCGCACTCTTGTTCGCAGGTCAGGGCGCGCAGAAGGTGGGCATGGGGGCGTCCCTCCACGCCGGCTCGCCGGCTGCGCGCGGCCTGTACGAGGAGGCGAGCCGCGTGCTCGGCTGGGACCTGCAGAAGGTGAGTTTTGAGGGCCCGGAGGCCGAACTGACGCAGACCCGGGTCTGCCAGCCCGCGCTTTTCGTGCATGGCCTGGCCCTGCTGGCCGCGATCCGGGAGGCCCGCGGGGCCTTCGAGCCGGCTTTCGCCCTTGGGCTCAGCCTGGGGGAGCTGACCGCCTATGCGTCCGCCGGTGTCTTCGACTTCGCCACGGGCCTCCGGATTGTCGCCGAGCGCGGACGGCTCATGCAGCGGGCCTGTGAGGAGACCGTGGGCGGGATGGCCGCCGTGGTGGGCGAGGATCGCGCCAAGGTTGCCGAGTTTTGCGGCGAGTTCGGGGTCGAGGCCGCCAATTTCAACGCTCCGGGGCAGATCATCATCTCGGGCGAAAAGTCCCGCATCGATGCCGCCGTGGCCGCGGCGAAACTCCGCGGCATGAAAAAGGTGCTGCCCCTCAATGTGGCGGGCGCCTATCACAGCCGCCTGATGGAGCCCGCGCGGGCCGCCTTCTCGGCATACCTCGAGGGAATTTCCTTCGCGCCGCCGCGCTTCGCCGTCTTCACAAACACGACCGGACGCGCCATTTCGGACCCGGCGGCCATCAAGGCCGCGCTTGTCCAGCAACTGGTCTCCTCCGTCCTCTGGGAGGATTGCCTCCGCGGCGCGAAGGCGGCCGGAGCGACCGAGTTCTGGGAGCTGGGCCCCGGCGGCATCCTCGCCGGGCTCGTCCGCCGAACGGACAAGAGCTGGCCGGTCAAATCCTTCGCCGAATTCGCGGACCTGGCCTCCGCCTGAGCCCGCGAGAAATCACCACCGTGTCCGCGCCGCTCACCCGCAATTTCTGCATCATCGCGCATGTCGATCACGGGAAGACCACGCTCTCCGACAGGATCCTTGAGACGACCAATACGATCTCCCATCGGGTCATGACCGACCAGCATCTGGACTCGATGGACCTCGAGCGGGAGCGCGGCATCACCATCAAGTCCCACCCGGTGACCATGACCTACCCGGCGAAGGACGGAAAGGTCTACAAGCTGAACCTCATGGATACGCCGGGGCACGTGGACTTCTCCTATGAGGTCTCGCGCAGCCTCGCCGCCTGCGAGGGCGCGGTCCTGCTGATCGATGCGGCGCAGGGCGTCGAGGCCCAGACGGTGGCCAACGCGCATCTCGCCTTCGGCCAGAAGCTCAAGGTTATCCCCGTCATCAACAAGATCGACCTGCCGAGCGCCAACCTCGAGCTCTGCCTGAAGCAATTGGAGGACATCCTCACGATCCCCGCCGAGGAGGCGATCCTCGCCAGCGGCAAGGCCGGCATCGGCATCGAGGACATCCTCGAGGCGGTTGTGGCCCGCGTACCGCCGCCGCGTTGGACGGAGTATCCGCACACGCGCGCCCTCGTCTTCGATTCGCTCTACGACACCTACCGAGGCGTCATTGCCTACGCGCGCGTTTTCTCCGGCACGATCAAGGCCGGGGACATGATGATGCTGATGAGCACGGGCCAGAAGGCGGAGGTGAAGGAGGTCGGCGTCTTCCGGCCGAAGATGGAGAAGATCGCCTCCCTGGGGGCGGGCGACGTCGGTTATGTCGTCTCCAGCATCAAGGACCCCTCGGAGGTGAAGACCGGTGACACGATCACGCTGTCCTCCCGCCCCGCGACGGAGATGCTGCCGGGCTACAAGGAGGTCCGCCCGATGGTGTTTTGCGGCCTCTATCCGATCGAGGCCTCCGACTACGAGAAGCTCAAGGCCGCCCTCGGGCGCCTGCAGCTGAACGACGCCGCCTTCGTGTATTCGCAGGAGACCTCGGTCGCGCTCGGCTTCGGCTTCCGCTGCGGCTTCCTCGGCCTCCTGCACATGGAGATCATCCAGGAGCG
>CAZJNA010000146.1:0-5793 GCA_964547325.1 uncultured Opitutaceae bacterium
AGGCTCCGTCCATCCCGAGTCGCTCAGCCTCAACGGCAAGGTCAATCGACTGCAAGAGCACGTCCGCGGCAGACCGCGTCTGCGACTGGGAGGAGGGCGTCCAATGGCCGAAGGACAAAAAGCCGATCTTCTTCATTGCCAAAAGTTGTATGCATCAGGCCTCGATTCGCAAAGCCGGCCTTAACAATGGCAATAAGCACCCGGCGTCTGGGGTGACGAGAAGCTCGGTAACCCAGGGGACCGCTCTATTGCGCTCCGTTCAATTCGGGTTGAACAAGCTGCGATGGATCGTGAACAATCCCGCTTTCCTAACATCTCAATAACAACATTAGTGTTGATTATGCGTTTTTATGATCTAGAACTTTTCGCATGGGGACCGACCGTCAGGCCATCGAGATTTTCCACCTTATCTTCGTCGCCCATCTGGGACGCCGGGTGGACAAGGCTTTGTTCGCGATCAAGGGCGGCTGCAACCTCCGCTTCTTCTGCCGAAGCATTCGCTATTCCGAGGACATCGATTTCGACATCCGAACGATGGCCACCGGGACTCTGGCCAACAACGTGGACACGATCCTGGCTTCACCGGCATTCAGGCAGGCCCTCCGCGTTAAACAAATCGAAGTCGAGCACATCACTTCCGCGAAACAAACCGACACAACCCAGCGCTGGAAAGTCGGCATCCGGTTGGCCGGCGGGCCGGCAATTCCCACGAAGATCGAATTTTCGAGGCGGCGCGGGTTGGATGAGGGCCATATGCTTGAGCCGGTCGATCCCGAGCTGATTCGGACCTATCAACTGCCACCGGTGCTGTCCCAACATTATTCGTCTGAAGCCGCCTTCCGGCAGAAGATCGGAGCGCTCAGCCGCCGGACCGTAACCCAGGCCCGGGATATTTTCGACCTCAAGCTCCTGCTCGATGCCGGGGCGGGACGAGAGAAGCTGCCGAAGGATCTCGCGGCGGAAATTCCCCAGGCCGTCGAAAACGCGATGACCATCGGCTTTGACGAATTTTCCGGACAGGTCCGCGCCTATCTTGCCGCCGACTACCAGGATTACTACGGATCACGCAAAGTCTGGGATGAGCTGCAGCTTGAAGTCGTCAGCGCCCTGGAGAAGCGCCGGCCATGAACCAGGTCGAGGCATTGCAGAAAATCCAGCAGCTCGGCGTGCCGGCGTTCGAGACCCGCGACATTTCCGCGCTGTTACGGGTCACCCCGGCGAATGCCTCGGTCCTGCTGTCACGTCTGGCGAGCCGCGGATTTGTCCGACGTTTGGCTCGGGGCCGGTGGTCCATCGGAGCCCTGCCCAACCGCGACCAGCTCCCGGAACAGGTGGCTGCCCCGTCGCCCGCTTATGTCTCCCTGCAGTCCGCGCTCTTTCGGCATGGCCTGATCGAGCAAGTGCCGGAGGTCATCTATGCCGTCACGCTTGGCCGAACCCGGCGCGTCCGGACAACTGCTGGCACCGTGTCCCTGCACCGGATGCCACCCCAGCTCTTCGGAGGATTCGAGATGGCCGCCGACGGCGCCAAAGTGGCGACGGCTGAGAAGGCGCTCTTCGATCTTCTCTACCTCGGCCCCACCCGCACCCGCCTATTCGTTCATCTTCCCGAGATTGAATTCCCCAACTCATTCCGCTGGGCCGAGGTTGCTCGTTGGACCAAAAGGATCGCCGGCAAGAGTCGCCGTGCGTTTGTAGAGCAGCGGCTGGCATCCCTGCGGCCGAATCGGCTATCCGACGCCTGAGAGCTATCTTCTTTCCGGCTACAATTCGAAAAAGGCAATTCCACGGGGTCAGACTGTAAAAGCTGATCTGAGAAAGTGATTGGCAACGGCATTCCAGGTGCGGTGGACGGCTGAGTCTTTTGGGAGATCCCACACCGCATGATGGCGCAACCCTCCTCGCATCAAGTTTTTCAACCTGACCCTGTCGGATTCCCTATAACTTAATGCAGCAATATTAGGCGATCTCTAGCTGGACGCCGTTTTCAATAATCCCCGAGGCGATCGCGTACCGGGTAAGTCCGGCTGTCTTATGAATGTTGAGCTTCTCCATGATGTGCTGTCGGTGTGTCTCGGCTGTTTTGATGCTGATGCCAAGTTCTGCCGCCACTTGTTTGTTGGCCGAGCCCTCCGCCACCAGCTGCAAGACCTCAGACTCCCGGGAGGTCAGGTGGGAATTGCTGTCTTTGAAGGAGCCATCCCATCCGCGCCGCGTGTGGCCGTCGAAGTCTAAACGTTTGGCAATCGGTGCGCTGTAATAGGAGCGGCCCTCGGCTGCTCTACGGATTGCTTTGACGACGTCTTTGAATGAC
Source organism: uncultured Opitutaceae bacterium (assembly GCA_964547325.1). Lineage (GTDB taxonomy): Bacteria > Verrucomicrobiota > Verrucomicrobiia > Opitutales > Opitutaceae > Palsa-1447. The sequence goes on from CAZJNA010000146.1 coordinate 2,315, forward strand.
GACCGTTTTTCAACGAAGCCCACAGCACCAGCTGCGATTGCTCGGTCAACATACGCGTCATCGTTGTGCGCGGAGAGAATGACTACCTTGGCAGTAGCATGGGCGGCGAGGATTTGCCGCGTCGCTTCGAGGCCGTTGAGCACAGGCATCGCAATGTCCATCACGATGACATCGGGATGGGTGGCCGCCGCCATCGCCAAACATTCGCGCCCGTTCCCCGCCTCGCCGACAATTTCGAAAGGGCCTGCTGCCTTCAGCAGCGCGCACAGGCCCTGCCGCATGAAAACGTGATCGTCCGCCACCAGTACCCGGATCTTTTTTGAGGAGGTCATTGTTGCCTTCATTACGCGAGCACCAGGGCCAATTGCATCGGGTGCTCTGTTTGGTCTCCTACCGTATGCTCGCACGTGGTTTTTGGCTGCGCATCGATTGACATTATTCTTGTGTATTTTGCTCCTACGACGCGCAGCAGCTCTAGCGGCTAACAATTTTTTGGGGTGACTGTCTTCGAGACAAATCGACGCCATCTGCCGGCAAGGATGTCGCCACAATCTCGCCACGAATGTTTCCGTCTGCGGCCCGGCTCCTCCGCCCCCTTTCGGCGGGCGGTAACTGAAAAAAGCCAAATGAGGGGGCCCTGGTGACTCAACCGGCCCCGTCCGTATTCCCCTCAATCAACCGCTCTCATCGCGGGCCACGCCTTGCGCAGGTCGAATCTGAGGCCGCGGCAAAGGTAGATGTCGAACCACTCGTCGCGGCGAGAATAAGGATGCTCGACGCGGCCAGCCCTTTCCACAGTGGCAAAGTGCTCCCGGTCACCGACGCCGTCGCTGTGCAATACGATCACAATCTCGCCGGTGGATTCGCGCGGCCCCCAATCCCAGTAGCTGTCGCTTTTGCAGATGGCGCGAGGAAGGCCGTATTTCGGCCCAAAGAAATCGACCGCAGCAGCATCGCCCCAGTTATTCGAAAAGATCGCCGTCCGCTTCCGATCGGCCGGCGAAAGTGAGTCATAAATGCGGGCCGCCTCACGCACCATCTCCTCCCAGCCAAATTCGTCGGCGAAGTATTGCGGCAAGGGGCCATTGTTTTGATGTTCGAAGACCACCGGTGGATCGATCCCGAGTCGATTCTCGTATCGAACGAGATTTTCCGGCGACAGGATCGGAACCGTCAAAGGCAGAAGCAACGCGCCCGATGCCGCCATGAGTGCGGCGTAGACTGCGCGCGCCCATCTTCGACTCCGACGTTCGGTCAAGCGTTCGACAGCGATGGCGCCAGCCGCAAAGACGATCGGATAGATAGGCGAGACGTAATAGTTCTTTCCTTGGAGCGCGATGAACGCGCCGAGCACCACCACAAACGTCCAACCGAACACGCCGTATAGGCTGCGCCGGGGTCCGACCAGCAGCCAAGCCACTCCGCCGATCCAGAGTGGCGCCGTCATAGGTTCCATGATCAGCATCTGGTCGAGTAGAAAAGCGATTGGCTTGCGAATGACATCGCGGTGAGTTGCGGCCACGTGGTGCAGGTGCTCGAGAAACGGAAACCCATGCCGCAACTGCCAAAGGAAATTCGGCAGCGCGATCGCGCCGCAAACCAGCAATCCGAGCCACAGCCGCCAATCGGAGAGTCGTTGTCGCAGCGGCGTGAGCGCGAACCCGACCAGTACGCCGATAACGAGGAAGAGGATGGAATACTTCGTCTCAAATCCGAGACCCGCCAGCACACCGAATCCAAGCCAGTACCGTCCATCGCTCGTATTGATGACGCGGAGCACGCAGTAGATGCAGCCAAGCCATATCAACGGTTCGAACGCGTTCATCGTCAGCCAGTGATCGAAGATCAGATATACAGGCGCTACGCAGACCGCCAGAGCCGCCAGGACTTGCGCGAAGGAGCGCCCGCCCATTTCACGCACCACCTTGCCGGTGAGGAGCACAAGTGCGGCTCCCGCAAACGCCGGGAGAAGTCGTAAGCCGAAGATCGACTCGCCAAATAGGCGCCTCGCGACCCACGCGATCACGATTCCCCCCGGTGGATGGCTTCTATACCCCCAATCGAGATGCTGCGCGCAGGCGAGACCGTACATTTCATCGCGAAAGACTCCATACCGCGTCGCGGTGAGCAGATGCAGCAGCAGTTTGGCTGCCGCCAAGGCCGCCACCACTCGGGATCCGACCGTCGTGGCCTGCCGTGATTGCTGATCCATTTCGGTGATAGGCGTTGTTATCACGCCTATCCCTTTAACACAGCAAGCTCTTGGATAGTTGCTCGAAATTTCAGATTTTTCCGAGGAAGTCTCGCCCGCCAATCTCGAAGCCGTCGGGCCAGCAAGGCTGGTGTGGTGCTTGGAGCCATGGGTGACCTGGCATTGGAGATACCGCAAAGGCTTGCGTCCTTCTCCGGGCCGAGGCACTTTTGCATCGGCTTCCGGAAAGCCTCCCGTCCGCGGAAATGGGCCTAGCCTGAACCGGGTTGATCCACTCGTTCATCAACCTGTCTTCCAGCCCGAAATGCGGACACCCGGGCGCAACGGAGGATTGGTATGTCTCATGTCACACGCCTGCTACCTGACCGGCCTCATCTCGATGTGCCGCGGCGCGAAGCGCGCGAGCTCTTGGCCGATTGGAAAAAAGGGGACCGCGCGGCGCTGGAGCGCCTTCGCTCCCAACATCCACGGCTCAGACGCCTAACCCTGGAGGAAATCGCCGCGGCGCCGGCCCGCTTGGCCGACGCGCAGTGGGTCATCGCCCTGGAGTACAGGTATGCGACCTGGGCGGAGCTCAAGCACCGCATCGAAAAAAACAACGTCTCGATTGCGATCCAGGACGCGATCCACAGCGGCGATGCGGACCTTGTCGTCGCCCTGCTCCGTCAGAATCCGGAATTCCTCCAACTGCCATTGCGGGGCAAGAGTCGGGGCGCGGCCCTGAAATACGCCGCCGATGCCGGCCAACTCGGCGTCGTCAAGGCTGTCGCAGCCCTTGCCACCACGGAACTGCAGGCCGCCCTGGACCGTACGGTGCTCAAAGGCCACCTGGATTGCGCGGGTTGGCTCCTGGCTAACGGCGCCCGGCTGAGGCCCGGCATCGTCATGGGCCCGTGTCACACGCTCAACTCCGCAGCCCTCTCGTTTCTTGCCGATGCCGGCGCTCCCTTCACCGACGAGCATGGCAACAAGCTTGCTCCACTCGCCATGGTGCTGACCATCTATTCGCGGAACTCGGCCGAGAAGCACGCGTGCCTTTCGGTCTTCGAACGCCTTGGCTATGCGCTGCCAGACACGGCGGTCATGGCCTTCCACCGCGGCCGCCTCGATCTGCTGGAACGACACCTGCAGCGGGATCACGCGCTGCTGGCGCGACGGTTCCCCTCTGCCGAGATTTATCCGCCCAACCTCGGCTGTGTGGGACCTGACTTCTCCGGCATGTGCGGCACGCCGATCGATGGCGGAACGCTGCTGCACCTGGCCATCG
>CAZJNA010000147.1:0-5601 GCA_964547325.1 uncultured Opitutaceae bacterium
TGGCTCCATGTGAGCTGCACCGAATGGAAAAATCTTTTCTCGATCGAAATCTACGGGCGCGACGCGAAGCTGGCGCTCGACGGCCTCGGCGGCAGCTACGGACCCGAACGCCTCGTGTACTACAAGATGCTCCCGCAAATGGGACCGCCCGAGACGACCGTCTGGGACTATCCCGCCGGAGACGGCTCCTGGCGGCTGGAGACCGAGGCCTTCGCGGACGACATCCGACTCGGCCGGGAGCCGAATCCAGGCGTGAAGGAAGGCATCGCGACTTTAAAGATTGTCGAGTCGATCTACCGAGGCAGCGGCTATCCCGTGATCGACGGATGAAGGCGCTCTCTCAGTGGCCGCTGCGGCTCGCAGACGTCGCCATCGTGGCGGGTTCGTGGGCGCTCGTGGGCGACGGGTGGTACAAGCTGCACTTCGGCTGGGTGCCGTATGCGCTCGCCGTGGTCCTCTGGGCTGTGGGACTGGGCCTCAGCAAGACGTATCGCGACGGCGGCGCGGCGGGCCTTTCAACGCTCGGAGGCAAGCTCGCTCTTGATCACGTCATGGTTGCCGCTGCGTGGTTCGGCATCCTTCGCCTCTGCGGAATCAATCTCGACCCCATGGAGATCGCCAGTTTCGCGGTCGTTGCGCTCGCGGGCCTCGCCCTGGCCCGAATCGTCCTCAGGCAGGGGCGCAAAGGCGGCATTCCCCAGCCGACGCTGGTTATCGGCGAGGCGCTGGTGGCGCTCGTCGCCTTCTACACGATCGACGGTTTCTGGTGGAACCTTCCCGTGGGCGCCGGGCTCTTTGCGACGTTCGTCTTGGGACGAGTACTCATCCCCTGGACCCTCGGCCTTCATCTCCGTCCGGAACCGACGGCGCAAAAGAGAGTGTGGCTAACGTGGCTTTTAGGGCAGGCCCTTTGCTTGGTCCTGATGATCGCAGTCGCCGCCGGAAGCGCCTGGCCGCAAACGACGCAGCAACTCCTGGTCGGCGCCGGGCTCCTGCCGCTCGTCGCCGGCGGCCTGTATCGGGCCGTTCGGCTGCATCTTGCGACTGCGAAGGACGAGCCTGAGGCCTGCCGCCGCGTTACCCTGGGCGCGGCCGCCTTTGCCGTCATCCACCCCTTCTTCACGGCGAGCATGCTCGGCACGGGAGACGCGAAGATGTACGGCGAGGCGGTCCAGGACTACCTCGGCCAGCTCAAGGCGGGAATTTTTCCTGTCTTTGTCAGCCAGACCGCCGTCGCTCCCTATGGATCCGTTTTCCCGTTCCGGATGGCGTCCTATCATCTCTATTTTGGCGCCCTTCTGGACCGGCTCAGCCTTGGAACGCTGAACGTGTACGCGTTGGAGCACCTGTCGCTCGTCCTCAGCGCCTTCGCCGGAGCGTATGCCATGTATGCGGCCCTGACGGCCCTGGCGCCGGAGCGCCGGTGGGAGAGCGTCGCCCTGACGCTTCTATATCTCTGGTGCCCCGGCTGGCTCGAGGGACTCTACGGCAAAGACATGTATTTCACGTACATGACCCTGCCGTGGCTCCCGCTCGCCATGCTCCTGACCGTCCGCACGTTCCGCCAGGGGGACCTGAAGACATTCGCCCAGCTGGGGGGCACGCTCGCCATGGTGTGGCTGGCCCATCCCCCGGTCGGCTTTTGGGCGAGCGCCGTCGTCGGGACGACCCAGGTGGCGCGGCTCGTCATTCAGCGTCCAAGCGGGCGCGACGTGGCCCGCTTCGGAGCAGCCGCCCTCACCTTCGCCGTGCTCGCAGCCGGCCTGTTCGTTTCACTGTACGACGCGCGTGTGCCGGGGGAAAGCATGGATCCATCCTCGGTGATCATGGGCAGCCTCCACGATGCGATGCCGGGTGCCTTCCTCCCTGTCTCGGCGAGCGCGGACCAGTTGGGGGATTTCCAGTTGGGATATTCGTTTCTCGGTCTCTTGCTCCTTGCAGCCGTCCGCCGCGGGCCGAATCCGGCGCCCGAGCAGACGGGTCTCGTCGCCATGGCGGCATTCATGCTGGTCATCATCGTTCCGGTTCCCGGGGTAACCCACGGACTGTGGCTTGTGATGCCCCGCGCTGTCGCCCTCATCAGCAATGTCTGGCCGATGCAGCGAATCTATCCCGTCCTTGCCGCCGTGGTTCCTTTTGCGGCGCTTCCGGCGCTCCTGGCGCTGGGAAGCGTCCGGACGCGAGCCGTGACGCTCTCGCTCCTCTGCGCCTGGAGCGGCCTCGAGGCATTCAAGTTCGTCAGGCGCGGCTACCACGTCACCCAGACCGCCGTCGCCACCGATCTCGCCTCCAGGCCCGAGAATAGCCCGATGCTTCCCAATTGGACCGACTATATGCCGGCCCTGCCGAGCTTTCCCATGATGAACCGCGTCAACGATCCGCGGCTCCTCAACCGTCTGCTCGATGGATCGGGAAAGAAGGAGATTGTCTCCAATTTCAGGGTGGCGGCCGGAGTCGGCCGGCAGCCGTCGCCTGCGGATCCCACCGCCGATGCCATCCCGCTTCAGCCCGGCGTCATGCTGATTTCCCCCAACATCGTCCTCCGTCCCGGCGAACGCTACCAGCTGACCTTCTTTTTCGCGGGCGGCGACCCGGCCGGCCTTTTTCAGCTTCTGACGCTCAAGGACGCGGACTTCCGCTATTATCAGGAGATCCCGCTCACTCAGCCGGACATGGGCAAACCCCTCACCCTCGCCCTTTGGACCAGCGGCTCCGAAGCCCTGCCTCTCGCCGTTCTTTACCATCCCCTGGATCCCGCGTACGCGAGTCAGGTTCATCCCAGGTTCCTCTCCTATCATATCCAGCCCTACGTCCAGGCCTCCCTGCCCATCCGGGTCACCTCCCTCGCGCCCTATGCGGCATTCGTCGATACAGCACAGCCGGGCTACCTTGAAACGCATCGGTTCTTTGTCCGCGGCTACAGGGCGACCGTGAACGGGCATAACGTGCCTGTGACCCAATCGCCCGAACACCTGGCGATGGTACCCCTGGAAGCGGGACGGAATGAGGTCCGTCTCGACTATCTCGGCCCTCCGGCCGTGCGCGCCGCCTATTGGGTCAGCCTTGTCGCCTGGGCCTGCGTGGCGGCATGGGGCCTGTGGCGGGCTGGGCAGGGACTGTTTGCGCGGTTTCGTCTTTCTCCCGCGGCCTGATTCCCCTACTTCCTTTCATCCCAACCCCTTTCCCATCGAATGATCATCACGCGATCCCCTCTTCGCATTTCCCTTGGCGGCGGCGGCACGGACCTGCCCTCCTACTACCGCGAGCACGGCGGCTTCCTCGTCGCCGCGGCGATCGACAAGTATGTCTATATCACTTTGCACCAGACATTTGTGAATGAATTGATCGTGAAGTACTCGAAACTCGAGCGCGTGACATCCGTCGACCAGCTCGAGCATCCGATCATCCGCGAGGCGATGAAGGCTGTGGGTGTCGCCGCGCCCAATCTCGAGCTCACCTCAATGGCCGACATTCCCGCAGGAACGGGGCTCGGTTCCTCAGGCAGCTTCACGAGCGCGCTCCTGAAGACCCTGCACACCTACAGGAAGAATATCATCCATCCCGCCGAACTCGCCGAGCAGGCCTGCGACATCGAGATCAACAAGCTCGGCGAACCCATCGGCAAGCAGGACCAGTACATCGCCTCGATCGGAGGCATCACCGCCTTCACCTTTCATCCCGATGGCCGGGTCGAGTTCCGCCCCTGCAAGATATCCGAGGAGACGCTCTTCAATCTGGAGGACAACCTGCTCCTATTCTTCACCGGTTATTCGCGCAGCGCCTCGGTGATCCTCAAGGACCAGAACGACAAATCGAAGAAGAACGACCAGGCGATGCTGGACAACCTGCACTTCACGAAGGAGCTCGGTTATAAGTCCCTTGCGGCGCTGGAAAGCGAGAACCTCGAGGAATTCGCCCGGCTGATGGACGTGCACTGGCAGCGCAAGAAGGCGCGCAGTTCCGGCATGAGCAACGCGCAGATCAACGAATGGTACGACTACGCCATGGCGCATGGAGCCCTCGGCGGAAAGATCATCGGCGCAGGCGGCGGCGGGTTCCTTATGTTCTACGCCGGCGATAAGAAGAAGCTGCGCCATGCCATGCGCGAGAAGGGTCTGCAGGAGGTCCGCTTCCGGTTCGATTTCGAGGGGACGAAGGTCGTGGCGCAAAACTGATGGGAAGCGGAGCCGCACGGGGTATGGCGTCGAGCCGCGCCCAGGCCCTGGCGCTCATTCTTGGGACGGCCGTGGGGTTCTGCGCGGCCGTGGCCATCGGCCACGCCGTCACGGACTATAGCAAGCCCTCGAATTTCAAACGATTTTATCCGCAGCTGACTCCAGCGGCGGGTTTCTATCCGACGTTCTCCATGCTGGAGAACCTCGCATTGGCGCGATGGAAACCCGGCAAGACGGTCGTCATCATCGGCGGCAACTCGATCCTGAACGGCATCGGCCAGTCGGAGAGCGAGCTCTGGAGCCTGCGCCTGCAGGACCGGCTCGGCGAGCGGTACTCAGTCGTGAATCTGGCCTTCCCAGGCGCATACCCCTCGGAGGGCGGCGCACTCGTCGCCGAGTCCCTTCTTCGCCAGGGGATCCCCGTCATCTACGTGGCCAACTACAACCCCGGGCCCGTCGCCCGTGCCTACGAGAGCATCTACACCTACTTTTACTGGGATGCCTTCTACAAGGGCAAGCTGCTGCCGAATCCCGGCCGCGACGTGGAGCTGGCCCGTCGCATCCCGCTTCTTCAGCAACCGGACAAGGACAAGATCGTCGTCGGAAGGCTCGACGCAAAGTTGCGATTCGAGGAGCTCTGGAACCACGTTGCCTATCGGTATGTTTCAACCATCTGGAACAACTACATCCAGCGGGACTCATGGAAGCCGAGAGCCGACATCCCCGACAGCGTGGCAACGGCGCCGCCGGTTGCGGAACGGTTTCGCGATAACTTCGACGTCGAGATGCTGACCACACGCGGTTTTTCCCAGACGTTCGCCGAACCGGACGGCACGGGCGGTTGGCGCGTGACACAGCCTCCATTTGTCCAGGCCACGGAGGACATCGACGAGATCTTCGTCCCGCAGCTGCGCGCCCGGATGCTCATGCTCCTGAGCGAGAACTGCCCCTTCTACCGCGACAGGCTGACGCCACCGGAGCGCGCGAGGGACCTCTTCGCCTTTGCGGCCTATGAAAAGCTATGGCGGGAGCACGGCGTCGCCTGCGTGACCATAGGTACAGACTTCGACCCAGCCGATTATCGGGACCGCACCCACCTGTCGGCGAGCGGCGGCCTCAAACTCGCGGACATCGTGGCCGATCAGGTCAGGAGGTTCCCGGTGCCATGAGACTCGCTCCCGCTTTCCCGCGGCCGGCGGGCTGGCCGTCCGGTCTCCACCTGCTGCTTCGTTTTGCGCTCGGCATCACGATCGGCTTCTTCCTGCATTACCTCCTCTACCGTCTCTCGCTGCCCGCCGAGCCCTTCATCTACGCCGCGTTCTGACCTGCCATGACTCCCGACCAGCTTCCCGTCGCTATCCTCGCAGGTGGCCTTGCGACCCGCCTGAGGCCGATCACCGAAAAGGTCCCCAAGCTCCTGATCGAG
>CAZJNA010000148.1:0-3972 GCA_964547325.1 uncultured Opitutaceae bacterium
GAGATTGTTGAAAAGAAAAAGGGCAAGCGTAATGCCGAGGAGCGCCAGTTCCGCGGGCTGGAAGCGGATTCGGGAAGTGGCGGCATTGATCGCGAGCAGCGCCAGAAACAGGGCCGGCAGGAAGAGGAAATTCGATCCGAAGAACACAAAAAGCCCTATGTCCGGGGCCGCCCTCAGCGCCTGACCCAGGTAGCGGAAGTCCGGCGTGTGCAGATAGGAACCCAGCACGTTGGTCACGGAGGCCGAGTTGGAGTTTTCGAGCGGCTGATGCAGCCGCAGGCTCACGCATGCGAGCCAGATTGCCAGCGGGGCGATCTGGAGGAGCGCCGACAGCGCTGCTGCGGCCGGCTTGCGGCGATGCAAGAGCAGAACAAGCAGACTGGCTGGGAGAAAGAAGGCTATAAGGTCGTAGCCCAGGTATGCGATTCCCATGAGCACGGAAACCAGGGCGACGCGGGACAGCCGGCTCTCGCCCTGAAGCGCCACGACCGCGGACGCGAGGAGGAGGCTGCCGGGCACGATAAATGAATAGACATAGGGGAGCCCTCCCCAATAGGTGAAGCCGGGATAGAGAGCGAGGAGCCAGCCTGCGAGCGCCGCTCCCCTGTCGCCCACCTGGCGCCTGAGGACCAGAAGAAAGACAACAAATCCGGCGACGTTGATGGCGATGCTCCCGATCGTCCCCCCGATCTCGAAGCCCCACAGTTTCATGAACGGGTAGCAGAGGATGGGAAACAGGATTCGCCTGATGAAAATCGCCCCGTTCCAGACGGATTTTGGCCTGCCGTCGACAAAGTCGAACAGGACCTTGAAATGAATATGATCGACGTTGTAGAGGTAGTTGCCGGGCGGAATCACGTGGGGAAACGTGGTGTTTGCGTAGGGGGAGAGGGTTCCGGTCGAGCAATACAGCCCGACCGTCAGCAACGCCGCAGATGCGATCAGGTGGCGCCCGAATCCGCCGGGGGGCCGCGCGGCTCCCCCGTCCGGAACCGCGCGGCGCAAACGAACGGCGAAAAGTCCCGCGACGGCCCCAAAAAATATGAGAACCGCCGCGTAACCGACCGCGCGGCTGTAAAGAAGCGGATAATAGATGTCGTAGTCCCGGCCGTTCCTTCGCGGATCGCTGTTGTCCGTTGCGGAAAAGACGACCCGCCCATCCCGATGCCTGTACTGCCCGTTTCCGACCGTCCGAATGTTTTCAAGGCTGGCGTGCTTTCCAAGCAGCGTCCCGTCCTCGTAGAGATCCGCATGGCTGCGGTAGTCGTTTTCGAGATCGCCGCTGCCGCCAGAAAATGAGACGACATAGGCATGGGAGGCGGGGTTGGCGGGCGACTCCGGCTTGATTTCGGCGGGCTGGAACATCCGATGCGCATCCGGCAGCAGCGGCATCCCGAAATTGTGAAAGACGACCACGAGCGCGATCACGCAGGTCCAGAGGAGAAATCCCCGAAGTCGGACGCCGGTCTTCGGTGACTCGCATTTCATATTCGGCCGGACCGTCCTGCCCTTGGGATGAGGAGCGCATTGATGCCGGCGATCGGCACGACCAGACGCCGCAATTCCGCGGGATCGCTGGGAATCGGGCGCCCGTTGCTGGCGTCCGTGAAATCGTAGTCGAGTTTCGCCAGAAAACGCACGATTTCGTCGAACTCGTCCTCTTTGCCGCCGTCGTATTGGTACGGCGCCAGTTCGATGAGAATGCTTGGACGAAAACGCGCAAGGCTGGCGCCGAAGCCCGTCAAGACTGAGTATTCGTTGCCGTCCACGTCGATTTTGACAAAGTCGATCCGATCGACCCCTGCTGCTGCGCAGAAGTCATCGGCAGTCGTGGCGACCGCGCCCGTTGCGGGCTGGAAGCGGCCGACCGCCCCCTCGCGCGGGTTCGTGTACCCGTCTCCGACCGGCCAGCTGGACGGCACCTCGGCGGGTGGTTTGGTAGATCGGTCTGCAGCGAGGAAGCATTGGCGGAGCGTGACTCTGGGAGACAGCGCGGGGTTTAACTCGAGATTCCGGCGGAGCTTCGCGACCGCGTAGTCGGTGGGCTCGACGGCGAAAACGCGGCCGGCCGGGCCGGCGAGGCGGGCAAAGTGCAGGGTATGGGCGCCGATATTGGCGCCGATGTCGAAGATCGTGGCGCCGGGAGGGATGAGGGGAGTGTAGGCGCGCAACACCCGGGGTTCGAACGCGCCGAGCAAATAAATCGACAAGTCTATCCCTTCGTCGAGATCGAGCTCCCATTCGATACCGTGCCGCCGGCAACGCACGTGCATGTCGCGGCCGACCAAGCCGCGCGCGAAGCGCAGCGATCGATTTAGACAGCGCGCTAAAAACATCTTCTGGGGGACGGACAGCATGGGGCGGTTTGCGTAAATTACCGCCGCACCCTTGCCGGAGATCAAACTGATTCACCGCCCGGGCGCCTAGCCGACCCGGGGGTAAAGAAGGGCATTGATGCCGCTGATCGGCCCGACCAACTCCCGTAGGGCAACGGAATCGCTCGGTATGGGGCGTCCGGTGTCGGCGTTGGTAAAGCTATAGCCGAGATCGGCCAGAAAACTCACGAGTCGATCGAATTCGGCCTCTTTGCCTCCATCGTAAGCAAAGGAAGCCAATTCGATCAAGATGATGGGCCGGAACCGCTCGAGGCCACCGCTGAAACCACGCATTACTGAGTATTCATTTCCGTCCACATCGATTTTGACAAAATCCACGCGGTCAATGCCCTCAGCCGTGCAGAAATCATCCGCGGTGATGGCGACGGCGTCTGTGACCGGCTGAAAGCGACCCATAGCTTCCGCCAGCGGATCGACGCATTTTTCTCCGATCGGCCAACTTGAACGTATGGCAGCGGGTGAGGGGGTTGAGCGGTCCGCCGCCAGGAACTGCTGACGAACCGTGACCCGCGCAGCCAGCTCGGGATTTAATGCAAGATTGCGGCGGAGTTTGGCGACGGCGTAATCGGTCGGTTCTATCGCGAAAACCCGTCCGGCGGGGCCAACCATGCGGGAAAAATGCAGAGTATGCGCGCCGATATTGGCGCCGATATCGAGCACAGTTGTACCCGGTCGGATAAGAGCCATATAGGCGCGGAGTACCCGGGGTTCGAACGCGCCGAGCAAATAAATCGACAGGTCGATCCCCTCGTCGAGATCGAGTTCCCATTCGACCCCTTTCCGCCGGCAACGCACATGCATATCGCGGCCGGCCAAGCCGCGCGCGAAGCGCAGCGAACGATTTAAACAGCGCGCTAAAAACATCTTCTGGGGGACGGACAGCATGGGACGGTTTGCGTAAATTACGGCCGCACCCTTATCGGAGATCAAACTGATTCACTGCCCCGGCGGCTCATTTCTAATCCAACCGAACCCGCCGGATCTCGTTTCTTCGGACGTGAAAACAGCCCGGCCACGGTTTAGCGTGAGAACCAAACGAAAACGCCTTATAAGACAGCCACTAAATTTGAACGGAACGGACCGAAACCCAAGCCGCGCGTCTCGATTTTGACCCGGCTGGGATCTGGGAAAAGCCTCTGGAATTGATAGGCAAAAAGGGGATTCAAGATACTTTCATTACTCCAAAAATGAAAACGCGTGGATCGAAGCAGAAAGCGAAAAATAGAAAGCGGAAAATAGTTAATTAACGGGAGTGCGGTATGATGCTCTACGGGAAACAAGCGATTGGGCGTAGTAATAAATACGCGTTTCCCGACACGACAAAGTTCATGGACGAAAAGCCGCTGCTGCTCGCGGGAACCCACGTGTTCGACTACGGCATTTGAATAGACAATATCGAAACTGCTATCGGCAAATGGGAGCGGCTTATGTGGAGCGATTTCTACAAAATTAACTCCCCGGTACGCGTTCAATACTGCGGATCCGGAACCTATGCCGGCGCAATTAAGATTGTGGGGGTGTGGATAGGCTTGCTCGAGGAAATTGGCTGCGAAGCTTGTAACATCCAATGAAACCC
>CAZJNA010000148.1:3982-5358 GCA_964547325.1 uncultured Opitutaceae bacterium
CCCACATCCAATATCGTGGTGTATTCATTGGGCGCAAGTGATCCCATGAAGAACTCGAAGATCGATAGGCGTGTTTGCAGGGAGAGGTGCTGCGCGAAATGTAGTCTCCCGGCGTGTTGGTAATAACGGCTGTCATCCACTACGCCGATTTGCAGGGCATATCAGCTTTGGGCAATAGCTAATCACTCGAATTTAGAATTGGCGGCGGACGTGCTTACGGGATAACTACCGTCTTTTTGGCTTCCAGACCTCCACCACCTCTCCAGTCAGAGGATTGCGCAGGGCGGGACCGCACGGCTCGTACGCGTTCGGGAAGTCCATGTACATCGCCTGCCAAGGCGGAGGAGGATCCTCCGGACGCCGGTTGAGGATGACAAAGGCCCGGAAGCGGCGCTGTGCCGGCACCCAATTTGCGCGCATGGCATCGAGCGCCAGCGATTCGTCATTTCCCGAGAAATACCACGGGTACCCGGGCGAAACACCCCCGAGGGAGAAGACCAGTCCGGGCAGATTGAAGAAGGCGAAGATGTCGTCGCCCGGCTTGAAGCCATGACTCATAAGCTGGCTGCGGACCCCTTCAACGAGATCGTGCGATCCAGGATCAATCCGCAGCGTCGATGAGGGAACGCCAATCGAAGTCGGCGTGGTCTGTGCCAGGCGTCCACCCGGCACGCGGTAAGGATTGAAGACATAACCATTGATGAACTGACCAAACGTCAGGACCGATATGCAGACCACTCCCACTGCAGGCAGCCACCGGGCCTGCCAGCTATGAGACAGCCAGGCCAGGAGCAAAGTGATGAGGGTCAGCCAGGGTGCCATCTGATAGACCGTGTTGGAACTGATGTCGTTGCTCGTACCGAATGAGCCAACGAAGGGAAGGAGGGCCAGAACCACCAGCGCGATCACGGCGCGCCAGGAGCCCTTCGCAAGACCGGGACGCGGCCCGGGAGCTCGAACGATCCACGTCAGGCCAGCCACCAGCCCCAGCCCACAAATACCGGCCAGAAAAAGCCGAAGGCCCAGATACCCGGCAGTCCGGACAAAGTTTTGGGGCGTTGCATCAATCCCGATGCCTCCTGCAACAAGAATCCCAGCTAACGCGAGCCAACGCTGCCACCGCGGCCGCCAGCGAAAGACAAGCAGCACGGCAGCCCCGGCAAACAGCGCCGTAAACATCGATTCGTAAGTCCAGAGCGTTTCAAGGATCTGCTCCCGCAGTTCGTCCGCATACCGGATAAATTGGCCTTGAATATAGGCTCCCCGGTTCAGCGCGGCAAGTGTGCCACCGATACCCTGACGCCAGACCGCAAAATTTTGGACGAACAGAAAGTATCCCGCCACCACCATCGTCCCTACAACCGCCGAAGTTAGGA
>CAZJNA010000149.1:0-5255 GCA_964547325.1 uncultured Opitutaceae bacterium
ACCCCCTTGCGGGCCGGCAGCAACCGGTAACAACCCGTGCCAAACACGACTCCCGCACAAGCGACGGCAAGGAAGAGCAGGCGGCGGCAGGAAACCCGGGTTGAAGTCATAAGACAATTACCATCATCCGTATAAGGTTGCAGGGATCGCGCTCCAGCAAGCACAATTTCCCACTCCCAATCTTCGAACCGTGTTCAACCGCACTCTTTCGGCCCTGACCTGGCCAGGGCGAAAACTCATCGGCCTGGAACGTCAGGGCCGCGTTGTGTGGTCCCTGATGGCGGTCGATGCGGCCAGCCTGGGAATGTGGCTATTCGCCCTGAATAGCTTCATTTTTCATCGGGCCATCGGCGAAGATGATTACTCGATTGTCGTCGGCCTGACTCTCGCTTGTCACGCGGTCTGCCTGCAATACGGACTGCGGCAGGGACGCCCCTTGTGGCACTGCCTGGCGAAGACGGTGCTGGGTCAGGCGCTGGCAGCCGCTTTCCTGCATCATTTCGCCCAGCAGCTTGGCGTGGATCTGAGCGGACGGCAGATCATCAAATTATATGCCTCGTATTTCCCCGTTCTGCTTTTCAGCCGGCTGGCCTACCTGATGCTGCGCCGAGTCCTGCCTCGGGCCCCGCTCGAATGCGTCCGGTTGGTTCTTCTCGTCGGCGCCGGCCTTTTCCTCCTCAGCGGGCGGTATGTCTCAAGCGCAGGCCCCCCGTCAGGCGACGCCTATTGGTATTCCCTGATGATAAGCGATTTCGTCAAACAATGGCGCGCAGGGATCTTTCCGGTGTTCGTCGGCCAGTCGGAGTATGCCTTCAACGGGGCCGTCAACCCGTTGCGCTATGCCCCGTGCCTGCAACACCTGGCCGGACTTGTGGACTTGTGCACCGGCCGGTCGCTTCCCTTTCCCGCGCTCCAGAACCTGACCCTCCTCCTCTGCGGAATTGGGGGCATTCTCTCTGCCTATTTCTGCGCCGCGGCGATCCTGCCGGCTCAGCGGTGGACGGCGTTAGCACTGGGGGCGCTCTATCTCGCCTGCCCCGGGGTCCTCGCGCTCGGGTATGAAGGCGACCTGTTCATGAGCATGACGACGCTGCCGTTTGTGCCAATCGTCTGCTACGGGCTTTGGCGAACGCTTCAGGACGACCGCACTTCCATCGCCTGGACGGTTCTGCCGCTCGCCGCCGTGTGGTTTAGCCACCCACCGATCGCGCTCTGGCTCACCTTCGCCGCCGTGGCCGAGCACGCAACCATCGGATTCCGCCGCTGGCGCGACCCCAGCCTCTATCGTTGGTGGGGGAAGGGCCTGGCGCTTTTCGTCATGGCCGGCGGTTACACATTTGTCTCCGTCGCCACGCTTGGATTGCCGCGCACGACCAGCTCCGTGGACGTCATCCTTGAGAACATTCGCGCCGCATTCCCGGACGTCCTGCAGCCTGTGCAAACCCAGGCCGGCGCCCCGGGCAATTTTCAACTGGGGTGGACGCTCACATGCCTTTTCCTCCTGGGGATGACAGCCTGGGCATTTCGACCTCGCCGATCAGAGGGGGTGCTGCTCTTTTCCGCCGGCTGGCTTATCCTGCTGCTCACACCCATCCCGCGGCTCAATTCCGTCATCTGGAGGGCCATCCCGCAGACGGTCCGGGACATCACTTACCACGGGCCCTCGTCGCGGTTTTGCGTGATCATCGCGGCGTTTATCGTAACGGCGGCCGCCGGCACCGCGGCGAAGCTCGGCACGAAGCGTTTTGTCACCCGGGCCATTGCCGCGGTGCTGCTCGCAATCGGCGTCAACTGGAGCTTCAGCGAGGCCTGCACCTTTGTATTCCGCGCCCCTCATAACGCCAGTGTCGTCCCCCCCCGTGACATATTCATGGAGCCAAACGACCTCATTCTTACGCGCTATGCCTTCAACGTGTTTCCCGCAGTGCCCCCCTATTTCTCCCACGGCTACATGGATCCCTATCTCGAGAATCAGGTCCTCGCCGCGGATCAGAAAACGGTGCTGGCCAGCAATCTCGATGCGATGCGTCCCGCCGGCGACAAGCCGATCCAGCTGACGGCTTACTATGACGGGGACCGGGTCGTGGTGCTGTCGCCGCAATTCCAGATTTCCCCGGGCGTCCGCTATGCGGCGCACTTTGTGCCGTCCAGTCCTCCAGCCGCCGGTTCGCTGCTCATCGTCGGACCCGCCACGCAACGCATGTATTTCATGCCCGATTCATCGATGGGTATGCTCCATGCCGTGCCGACAAACGCCTTCGGCTTCACCGCGACGAGCCGTGATTTCTTCCCTATCTGGACGCTGCTCCCCGAGCCCGAGACGATCGGAATCCGCTATATCTTCAACGAACGGCCCACGACTCCGATTGCCCACGATTTTGCCCGCCTTACCCTGCATTCCTACACGATCGAGAGCCTGCCGATCAAGGTCCTCTCGTGGATCCCCTATCACGCCACGGCGAGCGCTCCGGATCCGGGTGCCTGGCTTGAGACTCCCCGGATGTATCTTCCCGGCTACGCTGCAACCGCCAATGGCAGGACCGCCATGGTATCCAAGTCGCCGGGGGGGCTCGTTGAAGTCGGATTGCAGCCCGGCAACAACGACGTGATCCTGAGCTATCCGGGACCATGGCCCCTGCGCGCAAGCTACTGGCTGGCATTGCTAACATGGGCGGCTGCGCTGGCGATTTTTGCGGTCCGGGCCTGCCAAAGGCTCCTATCCCCGCCCCTTTCAGGGCAGGCCTGCTGAGGCAGACCGCCGCCTTTTCCGGGATATTTCCCTCCCACGCTTCAAACCGTGCTCAACCGCATCCTTTCCGCACTGACCTGGCCCGTCCGAAAAATCGCCGGCCTGGAACGACAGGGACGCGTCGTGTGGTCCCTGGCGCTTGTGGACGCAGGCGGGCTGGCCATGTGGCTCTTTGCCCTCAACGGGTATTTTTTTCACCGGCCGCTCGACCAGGACGACTACTCGACGATCATTTGCGTTCCGCCGCTCTGCTACGCGGCCTTCCTTCAATATGGGCTGCAGCCGGGACAACCGTGGTGGCGCTGGATCGCAGGGACGATTTGCGGAGAGGGTCTCGCAGCGGCAATTCTCCATCTGGCATTCGTCAAACTGGGCATGAACTTGAGCGGAGCGCAGGTACTGAAGCTTTTTGCCTATCATCTGCCCCTCCTGCTCCTGACCCGCCTTGTTTATCTTATCTGCCGCCGCACGCTTCCCCGGGCTCCGCTCGAATGCGTCCGGCTGGCGCTCGTCCTCGGCGCGGGATTTTTCTTCCTTGGAGGACGATTCGCAACCAGCGCCGGCGTGGGCTCAGGGGATTCCTACTGGTATTGCATCATGGTGGCAGACTTCGTGAAGCAATGGCGGGCGGGTGTCTTTCCGGCATTTGTCGGGCAAAGCCTGTACGCGTTCAACGGGGCGGTCAGCCCCCTGCGGCTCGCTCCCGGACTTCAGCACATCGCGGGTTTCATCGACCTGATCACCGGCCGATCGCTGCCGTTTTTTACGTTGCTGAACATGACCCTTTTCCTGTCGGCGCTCGGCGGAATCTTTTCGGCCTACTTCTGCGCCGTGGCCATCCTGCCGAGGCAGCGCTGGACCGCGCTGGCGCTCTCCATCCTATTCCTGGCCTGTCCGGGCGTTCTCTCGATCGGTTATCAGGGAGATCTCTTCATGAGCATGACGGCCCTCCCCTTTGTGCCGCTCGTCTGTTACGGGACCTGGCGGACGATGCAGGGAAGCGAAAGGGTCTCGGTCGCATGGACCGTTCTTCCCCTGGCCGCAGCCTGGCTCTGCCACCCGCCAATCGCGCTTTGGCTCACGTTTGTCGCCGCACTTGGGCATCTGGCGGTGGGGATTCGGCGATGGCGCGACCCACTGCTCTACAGATGGTGGGCCCAAGGCGTGGCCCTGTTCGTCCTAACCGCCGGGTACCTCTTTGTCTCCGTCGCGACACTTCATCTGCCGAAGACGGGCAGCGACGTCGACGTCATCCTCGAGAGCGTACGGGCCGCCTTCCCGGGAATGCTTCTTCCCGTCAGCGAAACCGCCGGTACGCTGGGCGACTACCAGCTGGGCTGGGCGCTTTGGGGCATGCTTCTCCTGGCGGCAGCCTATTGGGCATTCAGGCCGCGGCGGGAGGAGGGCGTCCTGTTGCTGGGCGCCGGCTTTATACTGCTTCTGTTGATGCCGATACCGGGCCTCAACCGGGCCCTCTGGCACGCCCTGCCCGTGACGGTTCGGGACATCACCTTCCATTGGCCGATGCAACGCCTGTACGCTGTGCTGGCAGGCGCGGTGCTCGTGGCTGCGGCTGGAACTTGGGCAAGGCTGGCTCCGGACCGGGTTCTCTGGAGGGTGACCGGGGCGCTGTTTTTGTCCGCGTGCCTCGGATGGAGCTTCCGCGAGGGAATCACGTTTGTCTTCCACGACTACTTTCTCCGCGGCCCCGCTCCAACGCCCCTCCCGGAGCCCATGCTCAAGGAAAACAATATCGTCCTCACCCGGTATTCCTTCAATCCGTTTCCATTCGTCCCGCCTTATTACACGCACGGATACGTGGATCCCTATCTGGAAAACCGCGTCCTGACTCCGGATATGGGCGGGGTGCTGGAGGCGAACGCCGTGGCCGTGCGGCCTCCCGACACTGCAACCCGGATTCCCATGACCGCAGGCCGCGACTCGCTCCAAGTCGCGTATATGACGCCGCATCTCTCCCTTGCCCCGAATGTGCGTTATGCCGTGCGTTTTGCGCCGTCCTCCCCTCCCGGAAAGGGTTCCCTGTTGGTCACGGGAAAGGTGGTGGTCCGCATGTACTACATGCCCGACTCGGCGGCGGGAATGAACCGGCTCGTCCCCGGCGACACGTTCGGCCTGACCAAGGGCAGCCGGGATTTCTTCCCGATCTGGACAACGGAGCCCGGGCCCGAAACCATCACCTTCGAATACCATTTTGATGCGCCCCCCGAGGCGCCGTTCCCAACCGCGTTTGCCCGGGTCTATCTGCAGACCTACAACGTGGAAAACCTGCCCGTAAGGGTACTTTCGTGGATACCCTACCGCGCAAAGACTGCCGCGCCGGCGTCCGGCGCATGGCTGGAGACGCCCCGAATGTTTGTCGCCGGCTATGCCGCGACGGTGAACGGCCGGGCGGCGAAGGTGTCGCGATCGCCCAGTGGATTAGTCGCCATTCGCCTGGAAAGCGGAGCCAACGACGTCGTCCTGCGTTACCCGGGCCCTTGGCCGC
>CAZJNA010000150.1:0-5213 GCA_964547325.1 uncultured Opitutaceae bacterium
CGAGGTGCACCTGGGTGCGCTCGCTTTCCAGCGGCACGATACGGAACGCTCCCAGTTCCGTCGCCTTGCGCACGATGGCATCCATGCCCGCGCCTTTTGGCAGGGCCTGCCCGAGGGTGATCGAGTAGGGGAGGGGTTTCGCCTTCTGGATGAAGCGGACCTCGAGTTTCGCAGCCCGCCTGTCGGCGTCCCCGAGGGTGCAGATCCATTCCGTGCCCCTGCCATCAAAAACGGTGACCGTATCGCCAGCAGCCGCCCGGTTGACGGAGACGAGATGGTGGGATTCTTCGGCGGACAGCGTGATGACGGTCGGATCGGCGTCTGCCTTGATCCAGAAAGCGCGAAAATCGGGCACGGGGCTATGAGAAGGCGGAAAGCGGAAATCGGAAAGCGGAAATTGGTTTTACAGCCCCGCATGGCCGCCTACGGTGCCTGTCTCTCATATGCGCCCGAATGGCGGAATTGGCAGACGCGCCGGACTCAAAATCCGGTTCCCTCAAAAGGAGTGTGGGTTCGACCCCCACTTCGGGCATTATTGATGCTGTCTTGATCACAATGCTTAAGGAATTCAAGGAGTTCGCAATCAAGGGCAACGTCGTCGACCTCGCCACGGGCGTGATCATCGGCGGCGCCTTCGGGGGCATCGTCAACTCGCTGGTCAACGACGTGGTCATGCCGCCGATCGGGGTCCTCATCGGGGGGGTGGATTTCAAGAATCTCTACCTCCTGCTCAAGGCCGGGGCGAAGATTCCGCCCCCTTACGCCTCGCTTCAGGCCGCCCATGACGCGGGAGCCGCCACCTTCAACTACGGCGCCTTCGTCAACACGGTCATCAATTTTTTCATCATAGCGGGAGCCGTATTCATCGTTGTGAGAATCATCAACCGGCTGCGCCGCGAGGAGCCCCCGCCCCCCGCTCCCCCGGAAGCCCCGTCAAGGCAGGAAGCCCTGCTCGAGGAGATCCGGGATCTGCTGAAGAAATAAGTATTAAAGCCCGCGCTTCTGCAGGGCCAGATTGAGCTCCTGCATGAATTCCTGCGCGTCGCCCGGGGATGGACGGTAGCCGGGCCGGCTGATCTCCGTGAAGCCGGGGCGGCCGTAGTTGTCGACCATCCATTTTCCCGTCACGCCGTCGCTGAAGGTGACGGTCCCGCTGGCCACGGCGCCCGGGAGAAGGGTGACCTTGTCCACGGTGAGGCTGACGGCGCCTCCCGCCGCGTCCGGAAAATCGTCCTCGGCAGGCTCGCCGGCCGCCTCGGGTTCCGCGCCCAGCCCCAGCTTTTCCTTTGCCTTGTCGAAAAACCCCTTTTTCTCGGCGCCGCGTCCCGGCGCCGCTGGGCCGCCCGCCGGGGCCTTGCCCAGGTCCGTGTCCGCCTTGGGCGCAGGGTCCTTGAGGGCCAGGTTCAGGTCGTCCACCAGGAAGCGGACATCCATGTACGTCATCGAAAGCTTAAATTCCTGGATGAGCTTCTTCTGGATTATCGAGAGATTGTCCCCCGCGGCCACCCACGCGGCCACGGACTGCTTTTGCTCGGGAGAAAGGGTCATAAGCGGCAATCTTACACTCCCCCGGCCGAATGTCTACCCCTGCCCTCGTCTCGGGCTACTTCGAAAGCTGCGTCTTCAGGAACTCCACGCTGCTTCGCATGGACGTGTCCTGCTCCATCATGTTGTCCACCGCCTTGCAGGCGTGGATGACCGTTCCGTGATCGCGGCCACCGAAAGCGTCGCCAATCTCCTGGAGCGAATGCTTGGTCAGCGTGCGGGACATGTACATCGCCACCTGCCTGGGAATCGCGATGTTGTTGGGCCGCCGCTTGCTCGTCATGTCGCTGTGGCGGATCTGAAAATGGTCGGCTACCCGCTTCTGGATCGTCTCGATGGTCAGGATCGTCTGCGCCTGCTCCATGAGCATGTCGTGGAGCAGCCGCTCGGCGGTCGCGACGTCGATCGGCTTGTTGAAAAGCGCGGCATGGCTGGCGACCCGGATGAACGCGCCCTCGAGGCGCCGGACGTTGCGGGTGATGTTCTGCGCGATGAACGTGATGACGGCCTCGGGCAGGTCGCACTTCAGGCTGACGGTCTTGTTGCGCAGGATCGCGACACGCGTCTCGAAATCGGGCGCCTGGATGTCCGCCGGCAGCCCCCATTCGAACCGGGAGACCAGGCGGGATTCCAGCTTCTGTATTTCGCTCGCACGGCGGTCGCTGGAGAGGACGATCTGCCGCCCCGCCTCGAAGAGGTCGTTGAAGGTGTGGAAGAACTCCTCCTGGATGCGCTCCTTGCCGGCGAGGAACTGGACATCGTCGAGGAGCAGGACGTCCGCGTGGCGGTAGCGCTGCCTGAACTTGGTCAGGCTGTTCTCCTGGAGCGCCTGGATGAACTCGTTCGTGAACTTCTCAGTCGAGAGGTAGGCGACGCGGGTCTCCGGATTGTGGCGCAGGATCGCGTGCCCGATCGCGTGCATCAGGTGGGTCTTCCCGAGCCCCGTTTCCCCGTAGATGAAGAGGGGATTGTAGGCCTGCGCGGGGGCCTGGGCGACCGCGAGGGCGGCCGCATGCGCCATCTGGTTGTGGGAGCCGACCACGAACGTCTCGAACGTGTTGCGCGGGATCAGCGTTCCGGCCGCCGGCCCGCGTTCGTCGAACCGGGAGCCGCGGCGCACGGTGGCGGAACGGCTTCGTCCCTGTGACGTTTCGGCGGCCGGGCGAGGCGCGTGCGCCGCCTGTCCCCCGCGAACCGAGGCATCGGCCTTGCGCAATGTGACAGTCACCATCCGGCCCGCGTTCAGCC
The DNA here is from genome assembly GCA_964547325.1 of uncultured Opitutaceae bacterium. Taxonomy (GTDB): domain Bacteria; phylum Verrucomicrobiota; class Verrucomicrobiia; order Opitutales; family Opitutaceae; genus Palsa-1447. Next base: position 2,794 of record CAZJNA010000150.1, read on the forward strand.
GCAGCCGCTGCGTGATCAGGTCGAGGTAGTTGTCGTGGATCCAGATGGCCGCAAAGTCGTTAGGCACGCCAAGCACGATGGAATCCTGCGTGGTCTCGAGGCAGACGAGTGGCTCGAACCACATCTGGAATACGTCTTCGGGGAAGAGCGACTTGAAGTCGCATTTGACGGTTTCCCAGAGGACGGGAGTTAGGGACGAAGAAGGCATCTACGGGCTGAATGGGCGGGTTTATTCACAGTCGCGCCGACAGCCCTTCCCCCGCTTGCGCTTCCGCTTCCGATGGATCCTTTCCGGGACAGCGAAATTGAAAGCCTTGCCATCACGGGGGGTATCAATGGGGGAACTATCGTAAGTTATTGATGGCTAAGTTATAGCGTATGGTGCTGCCGCGGGGATCGCGCTACGGGAGTGGAGCGACGTGGGAAAGAACGACCGGACAATGAAACGACTGAACGAAGCAGCTATAACTGTGAACCCCAAAATCATTTCAAGGCGAACTTTCTGACAACTTGTTCACAACCCCGCTGGGCATAACTTTTTTGATTTTTTCGTTGCCTCGGCGCTCCCGATTCAGGCGCATGCCGCGCGCCGGTTTCGGGTGTAATTTAAGAAATGTTACGTCGCCGTGGAAACCGCTTGGCAAGCCGGATGCGGGTTACGGGCGTGTGACGGTTCCGTGACGGAGCGTGCAATTTTGAATACACCTTCGCGCCCGTTCGTCACGCGGTCGCGGGCGCCGGCTCGAACCATTTTCCGTGTTCGCGGATGAGCGCGATCAGGCGCGCGTCCGCCTCCTCCTGGGGAATGTTGTACTGCACGCACTGCTTTCCGACGTAGAGATTGATCTTGCCGGGCGCGCCGCCCACGTAGCCGAAATCGGCGTCCGCCATCTCCCCCGGGCCGTTTACGATGCAGCCCATGATCGCGATCTTCAGACCCTTGAGGTGACCGGTCTGCGCGCGGATGCGCTGCGTGGTCGACTGCAGGTCGAAGAGCGTCCGGCCGCAGCTCGGGCACGCGACAAATTCCGTCTTCGAGCTGCGTGCGCCCGCCCCCTGGAGGAGGTTGTACGCGACGCGGAGCGCGCGCGCCGGGTCGGCCTCCGTCTCGACGCTCACGAGGTCGCCGATGCCGTCGCAGAGCAGGCCCCCGGTGAGAAAGCTGGCCTCGACGAGGCGCGAGAGGAAGCTGTTGTCGCCGCGAACGGCCGACGCCGCCGTGTTGCGGATCCAGATCGGCGCCCGACGGCCGAGCTCGCGCAGTTTTCCCGCAAGGCGCCGGTAGCTGCCGAGCGCGTGAGCGTCCCCGTCCGGCAGGGAAAGCGTGAATAGGAGCCGGTCGTCGCCCATTTCATCGAGGGCGGGCGCCAGGGCCTCCAGATCCGCGGCCGCGATGTCGCAGGCGAGGAGGCAGCGATTGCGCCGCGAGCATTCGACCCAGCTTTCGAGGGCTGCGCGATCGGCCGATCCAAAGCGCCTGAGGAGGACGATGGCGAGGGGCGAGCCGGCCAGCATTGCGAGCCCAGGGCCGAGATCCTCGGGCGCCACGGAGGAGGCAAACTCGAAGACGGCAAAGGGCGCGATGCCTCGGATTCGTCCCAGGACCGCGGCAGCCTCCGCGAGTTCGCCGGCGGTCGTCACGGGGATGAGCAGCCCCTCCACGGGGGTGTCCGCAGACCTTGGAAGCGAAGGCTTTGCCTCCATCGCGGCCAGGGCCTCGACGGTCGCGCGGACGATCACGCGCGGCGGTTGCTCGGGGCCGACCACGCAGCTTCCGCCGAGCGTGAGGGTCGCCGTCTCCCGGCGCGTGAAGTGGTAGGGATCCACCCCGTCGTGGCCGCCGCCGCCGGCCTCCGGGGCTCCGGATCCATCCGGGCTCCAAAGGCTCATCGCCTTGTCCGCGATCGCCCGGGCCACGGGAATCTCATAGACGCTGTCTTCCGTGAGCGACACCCGGATCGTGTCGCCCAGGCCGTCAAGGAGGAGGGAGCCGATTCCGATCGCGCTCTTGATCCGCCCGTCCTCCCCGTCCCCGGCCTCGGTCACGCCCAGGTGGAGCGGATAGCGCATGCCCTCCCTCCCCATGCGCTCCACGAGGAGGCGATAGGCCTGGATCATGACCTTCGGGTTCGAGGCCTTCATGGACAGGATCGTCTGCTTGAACCCGTTCGACTCGGCTATGCGCAGGAATTCGAGCGCGCTCTCGACCATGCCGAGGGGCGTGTCGCCGTAACGGTTCATGATGCGATCGCTCAGCGAGCCGTGGTTCGTGCCGACTCGCAGCGCGCGTCCGAGCTCCCGGCAGCGCCGGACGAGGGGCGAGAAGGCGTCGTGCAGCCGCTGCAGCTCGCGCTCGTAGTCGGAATCGGTGTACTCGCGGACGGCGAACCGCTTCTTGTCGGCGTAGTTGCCCGGGTTGA
>CAZJNA010000151.1:0-2637 GCA_964547325.1 uncultured Opitutaceae bacterium
GGAAATCGGAAATCGGAAAGCGGGGAAGGCAAAGCGGAAAGCGGAAAGCTGAAAGCGGAAGACGAGGGGACGGAATGGGCGCGGAGGAACGGGCTTCATGCGCGGCTGCCGCATGCGCATGCGCTTTTGCATGTATTTCCGGGGACCCTCTTCGACGCGCACCCGGAGTGGTTCCCGTTGCGACGGGAAGTGCCCGGGCGCTACCGACCCACATCGCCGGACGACTACAACTGGCAGCCGAATCTGGCGCGGCCTGAGGTCGCCGAGCACGCGGCGGAGGTTGCGGACGATTTCTTCGACAGGAACCCGGCCGAACAGGGCTTCTCGCTCAGCGAAAACGACAGCGTCCACTTCGACCAGTCGGAGGAGACGGTGGCGGCCCGTGGGCCCCTCCGGTGGTTCCGGGGAAGGCCGGATTATTCGGACCTTGTGTTCGGCTTCATGAACCGGGCGGCGGAGGAGGTGGCGAAGCGGCACCCGGACAAGCTCCTCAGCGCCTATGCCTACTACTGGTGCGAGAATACCCCTACCTTTCGGGTGCGGGCAAATGTCATTCCTTGGCTCACCGCGGACCGCTCGCAATATTACGATCGGGCATTCGAGCGCGAGGACCACGATCTGATCGAGCGGTGGTGCCGGAGCGGGGCCCGGGTCGTGGGTATCTACGATTATCTCGAGGGCACTCCCTTCCTCGTGCCGCGGCAGACGGCGCCTATGACGGCCGGGGCGATCACCTTCGCATATGGTGCGGGCGTCCGGGCTTACACGGCGGAGGGAGCGCCCAACTGGGGTCTGGATGGGCCGAAACTCTGGATTGCGGCGCAGCTCCTTTGGGATCCGAAACAGTCCGTGGACGCGCTGCTGGACGAATACTACGGCCGATTCTGGCGCGAGGCCGCCGAACCGATGAGGCGCTTCGATGCTCTCTGCGAGGGGGCGTGGAGGGAGCAGCCCGGGCCGGCCTGGTGGCTCAAGTACTACGACGACGAGAGCCAGGCGGGGCTTTTTCCGCCGAAGCTGCGCGCGCAGCTCCGCGCCTTGATCGAGGAGGCGCAGGGACTCGCGCGGCGGCCGGAGGTGATAGCGAGGGTGGAGAGGTTCTCCGCGGCGTTCGGGGTGACGGAGCGCTTCTGCGCGATGAACGAAGCGCGCGAGGCGCTTTCGAATGCGGCCGCTTCGGAGACCTTCGAGCGGGAGCGAGGCATTGCGCTGCTCGGATACTACCTAGAGAGGAGGGAAGCGGTGGAGCCTGCCTACGAGCGGGCCCTCGATGGGGGAGGGGTAAGCAGGGTCGATCTCTGGACCTATCTTCGGGATGATCCGGCTTCACGGGCTGCGATCCGGCTGATCGCCGAGGCGGGGCCGGAGGCGGAGAACGTCCGCGCCCGACTGGCGAGTATGCAAGCGGTCGGGGCGAGCGGGGGCTTGGGGGACGCATTGCGGATAGCAGGCCGCGCCGAGGCGGCCGCCGGGCTTGACGATCCGGACTGGCGCAGCCTCGTCTCGCCCGGTCCATTGGACGATATGACCCTGGGCTGGAGCACGGCTCCTTGGCGTGGGCGGGGGGAGCCGGCCGAGGGGCGCTCGATTCGGATATCGCGCGATGATTCGGGGAGGGTGGTTTTGCGATTCGACAGGGCCAAGGCGGAGTCGCTCTACCAGTGGGTGCCCGCGACGCCGGGCCGGATCTACCGGGCGAGCGTCCTGTTTCGCGGGCGGGTGAGCCCGGGCAACGAGAGCCTGATCATCATCAACTGGGTCGACCGGCTGGGTCACTATCTCGGCCAGGCGGCGACCGATCAGCTGCCGCCGGGGGACTGGTCGAAGGGGAGGACGCTGGAGGTGGTTGGCGAGGCGCCGGCGGATGCGGCGCATGTGGGAGTCGGGCTGCACGTCTACAACCAGACAGGGAGGGATTATGCGGAGTTCTCGGGGGTGAGGCTGGTCGTGGGCGGCGGGAAGTAAGTGGGCAGGCCGTCGTGCTTCGCGGACTTTGTGTGCGGCATTGGGGACCTAAAACAGATCGCTGTGCGTACCTGTGCGGCCGAATATGACCTCACTCGGAGTTGATTTGTAGATTAATATCCAATCGGGCTGGATATGGCAGTCCCGCCAGCCCGAAAAGCCGCCTTTCAGGGGGTGATCATGATGTTTGGATTCCAATAGTTTGCCATTGAGCAGCCACAGCCTCAAACGCTGCGTCGCTTTTGCCCCGCCTAAGCATGAGCGCAAACTCCCGCTTGAAGCGGCTCGTGTAGACCGGAGCCTTCACCCGGTATTACGACTTCAGGCTGGTCACCAAATCACTGAGACTTTTGCAGCGAATCAAGCCGCGCCCGCCCTCGACATCAGCGATCATCCTCCGGGTGATCGAATTGGGCGCATGGTTTGCGCAGACAAATCGAGCAACCTTGGCGCGCTCACGCTGAGGCAGAGCTTTGATTTGCCTTATGATCTGGGTCGCAGTCACGGCGTAAAGCCTGTGGAAGGCCGGATTAGTGTCAACTGTGCCACCGCATCCAGTGTCAAACGTCCGCTGAACGATGGGCGTTATTCGATTTGTCATGTTGCCGATAATAGCAACCGGTGCCGGTGCCGCATCCGGCTGAGGAATAAAAAGCTGTCGGCGGGTGCGCG
>CAZJNA010000151.1:2737-5205 GCA_964547325.1 uncultured Opitutaceae bacterium
CGCTCGCGGATGCCTGCTTGGTGCGCATGGCCGAACAGCACGCCGGCGCGAGCGTTTTCACGCTGGACGCGCATTTTCGCGTCTATCGGAAGAATCGTCGGCAGGTGATTCCGCTGATCATCCCGCCGGGCGCTGTCGAATCAGGCTCTGGCCAAGCGCGTTGATTCAGTCGTGTGAACGTAACGCGTGCGCCGAATGAGGCCCGGGGGTGCCTCCACGCCCGCTTCCGCAAGAAGCCGTTTGATCGAGAACTTCTTGTAGCCGATTGCCTCAATGCCGATGACCGCATCAGTCTCGTCCAGATCGATGTTCAACACCGGCCAGGTGCCAAGGGAGATGGTCCGGGCAAATTTCGAACGGCGGTTGAACCATACGTAAGCAGCTGAGCATTCCCCGGTGATTTCTACCACCGGTGGAATCTTGGATCTAATCATCAATTGAGGCTTCATTGGGCTTAGACGTTTTTCACGGTTATCACATAACAATGGGGATGCAAGATTTCGGCGACAGCCGCTAATCGACGCCCTTTGATGTTCTTGATGAAAATCCATATTTCTCCGCCCCGGTCGCCTATTCCGGGTTCCATGCGACGAGCGCCGCTGTGCACCAAGTCGTTGATCTCCGCTTCGCTAATGTGACGCAAAATGCCCCGATGGATTGCGTGGATTGTCAGATGAATGACCAGCTCTCTTGGATCGAAGCGATAGGGCATCGAAACATAATAACAACCGGGGCCGGCGCGCTGCCCTCGATGGCTTGTCCGGTCGGGGGCTGGGCGGATAGGGATTGGCTGGAGAAGATTCGCCGATAATAACAGGGGCCGATGGGCATGCCCGATAACCCCTCTTCATCCTCCGCGGCGCGGCGGGTGGAGGCTTTCCGCAGCGCGAGGAAGCGGCCTCCGCTGCATCCGGCCGAGAGGCGGCTTTTGTGGGTCCTGGGCGCCCACCTTTCGTTCCTGCCATGGGCCCTGGGCACGATGCATCCCTGGAGCCAGGCGGTGAGCCTGGGCTTCGGCATCGCGGGCCTGGCGCTTGCGCTGGTGCCGCGGGAGTACGACTTCGAACTCTGCGGCGACGAACCGCCGTACCGGTGGATGCCGTGGCCGAAGCTGAAGCGCTGGCCGATCTTCTGGATCGGCCTCGCGCTGCTGGGCTACGTCGCCCTCCAGGCGCTCAATCCCTCCTGGCGCTACATGCGGATGCTGGACATCTGGTGGCTGACCCGGGAAAAGAACGTCGGATGGCTGCCGACAGGCATCCGGGCCCCTTACGCCATCTCGAACGCCTGGCGGCAGCTGATCATCTACGGTTCGGCGTGGCTGACGACCTGCGCGGTCTGGGTGGGCCTCACGCGACGGAAATCGTTCCGGATCCTGCTGATCGCGATGGTCGTCAATGGGCTCGCTCTCACGGGCCTGATGGTGGCTCAGCACGTCATGGACGATGCGAGGATTCCGTGGCCATTGACTGCGCTGACACCGGCGAGCCTGACGGCGAGCTTCATCTACGAGAATCACGCGGGGGCGTACTTTGCGCTCATGACGTTCGCGGCCGTCGCCCTTGCGACGTGGTATGCGGATCACGGGTCCCGGATGCTGAAGAAGTCGACGCCGGCCGCGGCGTTCGGGCTGGCGGCGGCGTTTCTCGGGGGCGCGGTGTTCTTCACGTTGTCGCGTGGCGCCGCGCTGACGCTCACGATCGCTCTCCTCATCTTCGCCGCGTGGTTTCTCCTGAGGCGCCGGTTTCTGCCCAAAGCGCCGGGATCGAATCCCCTCGTGACGAAAGTCGTGGCCGCAGGGTTCCTGGCCTTTGCGGTCGTCGCGATCCACTATCTGGACTTTTCCGAGGTCTACAACCGGTTTGAGGCGATGGCTGTCGAGCGGGCCAACGAGCCGAGCGTGAGTTCCCGGCTCCTGGCGCGCGCTGCGGCGATGGACATGCTGCGGGCGAACGGGTGGCGGGGCGTGGGTTCAGGGGGATTCCGCCACCTGTTTCCCGAGTACGTGAAGCATTACCCCGATATTTATCAGAAGGGGCAGCTATTCTGGGAGCACGCGCACGACGACTGGCTGGAGATCCCGATCGAGCTCGGGTTCGCGGGCTGCCTCGTCGTGGCCGGTGGCGCGGCCTGGTGGGTCGCCTGGTTCGCTCGGCGGAAGGTCGTCTGGCATCCGCTTGCGGTGCCGCTCCTGATCGGCTGCAGCCAGACGCTCATCCACGGCTGGTTCGATTTTCCGTTTCAGTGCCCGGCAATCCTGACGACGTGGTGCGCGCTGATCGCGGTGGCGGCCAGGGGAGCGGAGGAGTGAGAGGGCAAAGCGGAATGAAAATCGGAAAGCGGAAAGCGGAAAGCGGGGAAACCGAAGCGGGGAAGGCAAAGCGGAAAGCGGAAAGCGGAAAATCGGAAACTCGGAGCTCTGCCTGCTTCTAGGGGCGCGGGATCAGGCCTTCCGAGCCGGCTAGCTT
>CAZJNA010000152.1:0-5073 GCA_964547325.1 uncultured Opitutaceae bacterium
TGGAGTCGGCTACCGGACCTGAAACAGGATCGGCGCCCATGCATGTTCCCGCCACAAGTATGCATCCAAGGACATAGGCGAGTTTTCTCATGTTCTCTGAAGAAGATGATCTTCGCGAAGTCTACGTCGATTGCCCTGTCCTTTGCAGCATATTACTTGCGAGTTCGGCGGCACAGTTCGGCGACCGAGGGATCCGGAAGGGGCATGAGCGGAGCTCATCGGTCGCCTCTTCGCCGACCCCCTTCAGAGCGGAAGGCGGGCTGCGGCGACCGGATTGGGAATTGCGAAGCGTAGCCCCCGAAGGATCCCTCGGTCTCCGAACTGTGCCCCAATCCGAGCGGAATCGGGCTTGCATCAGGCCGCCGCGTAGGGCTTGCTGACCGTTCTCACAATCGGGCCGTAGCGTAGTCTGGTAGCGCGCTTGCATGGGGTGCAAGAGGTCGGGAGTTCGAATCTCCCCGGCCCGACCATTTTTCAGCCAGTCTTGAAGAACGCATGAGCAAACAGGTTCGGCTTGGAATCGTCGGCTTGGGGGTCATGGGGCGCGTTCACGCCGCCAACATCCTCGCCGGCAAGATCCCGCGGCTCCAGCTCACCGCCGTGGCCGATTCGGCCCCAGGCAATCTGGCCAAGTTCAAGGGAGTCAAGAAGTTCGGCACATTCGAGGCGATGGCGGCCTCAGGCCTGATCGACGCCGTCCTGATCGCAACGCCGCACTTCCTCCACACGACCCTTGGGATAAAGGCCCTGAAGGCCGGCCTGCACGTCCTTGTGGAAAAGCCCGTCTCCGTGCACAAGGCGGACGCCGAACGCCTGCTCGCGGCGCACACCCGCGGCGACCGGGTCTTCGCCGCAATGTTCAACCAGCGGACGGATCCCTTCTACCTCGAACTCCGCCATTTGATCCGGAGCGGCGCACTCGGCGAGGTGCGCCGGGTGAACTGGACGATCACCAACTGGTTCCGCACCGGGCACTACTACGCGTCCGGAAGCTGGCGCGCCACCTGGGCGGGCGAAGGCGGCGGCATCCTCCTGAACCAGTGCCCGCACAACCTCGACCTCCTCCAGTGGATGTTCGGGATGCCGCGCCGCATCCGCGCCTTCTGCAATTTCGGCCGCTACCACGACATCGAGGTCGAGGACGACGTCACGGCCTACCTTGAATTTGCAAACGGGGCGACCGGCACCTTCATAGCCTCGACTGGCGAAGCCCCGGGGACAAACCGCCTCGAGATCGCCGCCGAGCAGGGCCGCGTCGTCGTGGAGAACGACAAGCTCGTCTTCACCCGGAACGAAGTCCCGATGTCGGAATTCTCCCGAACTGCCGATTCGTCATTTGCGCAGCCCGCCACGAAGGAGATCGTCATCGCGCCGCCCAACCACGGCGAGCAACACAATGGCATCCTCAGGAACTTCACGGATGCGATCCTGGACGGCGTCCCCCTGATCGCGCCGGCAGCCGAAGGCATCCACTCGGTCGAACTTGCGAACGCGATGCTCCTCTCCTCCTGGACGGACCAGGCGGTGGACCTTCCGATCGACGCCCGATTCTACGCGAAAAAGCTCAGGGCAAAGATCGCCCGTTCGAAGCCGAAGAAGCGGTCGAAGACCGTTTCCCGCACGGAGGATTTCTCGAAGTCCTTCGGGCGTTAGCGGGCCGGACCAGCGCGTTGGGGACAACGCGCTCCACCCGGCTCGTGCGCGCTCAGCACGGTTAGAGGAGGTCGATGCGCGCCACGGCCTTGACCGGCCACTTGGTGACCGTCAGGCCCTTCGCCCCGCGGTTGCTCACGGGAACGGCCGTCATGTCGAAATCGATCTCGCGCACGCGGGCGCCGCTGCGGCCGTCTATCGAGACATGGACCTTCTTCGGCATCGCAGGCTCCGTCGGGCTCACCTCGAAGTAGACGACGCTCGAGCCCTCGGACTTCACCAGGGGATAGAGCTTGTCCCGGGTCACGCCGCCGATTTGGAAGCGCTTGGCGAAGGCCTTCCCGGAGTCCTTGTCCTGGTAAACCATCGTGTAGAAGGCCTTGTCGCCATCCTTGGGCAGGACGGCGCAGTGACGGATGTCGCGGCCCATGAAGGTCTTGTCGGCCACCTTTGAGACTTTCATCGTGCCGTCCCCCATGAAGCAGACGACGTCATCCAGGATGGTGCACTCCTGGACAAATTCGTGCTGCCGCCAGTTGAGTCCGATGAAGCCATCCTCGCGGTTCACGTAGAGCCTCTGGTTAGCGGAGACGACCTCGGCCGCGTTGATCTGCTCGATCTCGTCGTAACTCGTGCGGCGCTTGAGGCCCTTGCCGTATTTTTCCTGGAGCATTTCGAACCAGGCGACCGCGTACGCGGTGAGGTTCCTCAGGCTCGCCTTGGTCTCCTTGATCCCCTCCTCGATCTTTTCCAGCGCCTCGTCCGCCTGGAACCGGTTGTAGGCGGAGATCCGCTTGATCCTGATCTCAGTGAGGCGCGTGATGTCCTCGTCGGCAACGGGGCGACGGAGCTGCTTCAGGAAGGGCTGCAGGCCCTCGCGGATCTCGGCGAGCACGCTTTCCCAGGTCTTGGACTTTTCGATCCGGCGGTAGATCCGTTCCTCAATGAAAATGCGCTCCAGCGAGTCCCAGTGCCACTGCTGCTCGAGCTCCTCGAGCCTTATCTCGAGCTCGCGCTTGAGAAGCGCCTTCGTCTTCTCGGCGCTCCGCTTGAGTATCTCGCGGACCCCGAGGAACTGGGGCTTGTCGTCCTCGATGACGCAGGCGGCCGGCGAGAGCTGGATCTGGCAGTTCGTGAAGACATAGAGCTGCTGGATGATCTGGTCGGGGTCGCTGCCCTGCGGCAGGTGGACGAGGATCTCGACCGAATCGGCCGTATTGTCGTCCACGTGCCTGATCTTGATCTTGCCCTTGGCGTTGGCGGCCAGGATCGACTCGATGAGCGTTTCCGTCGTGCAGCCGAAGGGCAGTTCGGTGATCGCGAGGAGGGATTTGCCGCGCGCCTCGATCTTGGCGCGGATCTTGACCTTCCCGCCGCGCTCGCCGTCGTTGTACTCCGCAAAGTCGGCGACGCCCCCCGTCGGGAAGTCCGGGACGATGCGAAATGTCTTTCCCTGGAGGTGATTGATGGCCGCGCGGCAGAGGTCGTTGAAATTATGCGGAAGGATCTTCGTCGATAGCCCGACCGCGATGCCCTCGACGCCCTCGAGAAGCACGATCGGGAACTTCGCCGGTAGCGTGACCGGTTCCCGGGCGCGGCCGTCGTAGCTCAGCTGCCAGTTCGTCGTCTTCGGATTGAAGAGGACATCCTTAGCAAACGCCGTCAGCCGCGCCTCGATGTAACGGGGCGCGGCCGCCTCGTCTCCCGTCAGCATGTTTCCGTAGTTGCCCTGCGGCTCGATCAGGAAGCCGCGCTGCCCGATCGCGACGAGCGCCGCGCCTATGGAGGCGTCCCCATGGGGGTGGAAGCGCATGGAGGCGCCGACCACGTTCGCCACCTTGTGGAAACGGCCGTCGTCCATCTCCCAAAGCGTGTGAAGAATGCGGCGCTGCACGGGCTTCAGACCGTCGTCGATGTGGGGAACCGCCCGGTCGAGGATGACGTAGCTCGCGTAATCGAGAAACCATCCGCGGTAATCCTGCGCGAGCGGCGCCTTGTCGTCCTCGATCTTCTGCCCCTTCCTGCGCTTGGGCGGCTCGGGCGGCAGCGGCGCGGGGACGGACGGGGCGGCAGCGGACTTTTCCGCAGGCCCCTGCTCCGGGCCGCCGTCGAGCGGCAGCTCGGGCTGGTCCTTGTCCTTCGGGGATTTCTTCCTGGCCATTCGGGTGGAAGGCTACTTCGCCTCGACGAGGTCCTTCTCGACCCGGAGGTTGGCGATGATGAAATCCTGGCGGTCCGGCGTGTTCTTGCCCATGTAGAAGGCCAGCAGTTCGTCGCTGCTGTAGAGATGATTCAGGTTCACGGGCGCGAGGCGGATGTTCTCGCCGATGAAGTCCTTGAACTCGCCGGCCGAGATTTCGCCAAGGCCCTTGAACCGGGTGATCTCGTGACCGGCACCGAGCTCGGCGACCGCGGAGCCCTTCTCGGACTCGGAGTAGCAATAGATCGTCTTCCTCTTGTTGCGCACGCGGAAGAGCGGGGTGTCGAGGATGAAGAGATGCCCGTGGCGGATGAGATCGGGGAAAAACTGGAGGAAGAACGAGAGGAGAAGCAGCCGTATGTGCATGCCGTCCACGTCGGCATCGGTCGCCACGACGATCTTGTTGTAGCGGAGGCCGTCGAGCCCCTCCTCGATGTTGAGCGCGGACTGGAGGAGGTGAAATTCCTCGTTCTCGTAGATGACTTTCTTGGAGAGACCGTAGGTGTTGAGCGGCTTTCCCTTGAGGGCGAATACGGCCTGCGTCTGCACATCCCGGGTGGCGGTCAGCGAGCCCGCGGCGGAATCGCCCTCGACGATGAAAAGCGTGCTCTCCTCGGCGCGTTCGTTCTTGTCGCCCAGGTGGAGCCGGCAGTCGCGGAGTTTGCGGTTGTGGAGCGAGGCTTTCTTCGCCCGCTCGCGCGCAAGGCTCCGGATGCCGGCCAATTCCTTCCGCTCGTGCTCGTTCTCCTCGATCTTGCGCTTGATGATCTCCGCGGTCTCGCGGTTCTTGTGCAGGTAGGTGTCGAGCGCCTGCTGCATGAACTTGCCGATGAATTCCTTGATCGACGGGCCCTTGGGGCCGATGTCGGCCGAGCCGAGCTTGGTCTTGGTCTGCGACTCGAAGACCGGCTCCTGCACGCGGACGACAAAGGCGGCGTCGATGGACTGGCGGACGTCGGCGGCGTCGTAGTCCTTCTTGAAGTGGTTGCGGACCGTCTCCACCAGCGCCTCGCGGAAGGCGGAGAGATGCGTGCCGCCCATGGTGGTGTGCTGGCCGTTGACAAAGGACCAGTACTCCTCGCCGTAGTGATTGCCGTGGGTGAACGCCACCTCGATGTCCTCTCCCTCGAGGTGGATGATCGGGTAGAGCGGCTCGCCGGTTAGCTCCTTGGTGAGGAGATCCTTCAGGCCGTTCTCGGACTTGAAGGGCTTGCCGTTGA
>CAZJNA010000153.1:0-5018 GCA_964547325.1 uncultured Opitutaceae bacterium
CCACCGGGTGGGGCCTAAGGCCGGCCCGGTGCCCGGGGGTGGGCCACCCCCCGCTCCACCAATCCGCAAACGAATTAATCGCTCACAACATGAGGAAGGCCTCACGCAAAGGCTAAGAGTAACAAGTCACGCGACCCCCTCGTGGAGGGCGACGATCCCGAAGGTCAGGGCCTTGGAGCTGACTCCGGTGAAGCCAGCTGCCCGGATTTTTGCCGCGAGCGCCGCCCGCCCAGGGAACTTCTCGATGCTATCGTTCAGGTAGACATAGGCCGCGCGGTCGCCGGTTACGATCCCGGCCAGCACCGGAAGGACGCGCCGCAGGTAGAAGAGGTAGATTCCGCGGAACCAGGGCTCCGGCTGGGAGAACTCCAGGACATGGAGCCGCCCGCCCGGGCGGAGGACGCGGCGCATTTCGGCGAGCCCGCGCGCCCGGTCTTCCAGATTGCGGAGCCCGAAGGCGATCGTGACCGCATCGAAGCTTGCGGAGGGAAAGGGGAGGGCGAGGGCGTCCGCCGCCTGGAAAGACACATTGGAATGGAGCCCCGGAGCCGAGGCCTTTTTCCGCTCGGCCTCGGCGAGCATGGGCGCGCAAAAGTCGGCGCCGACCACCCGGGCGCCGGGCATGGCCGTGCCCAGTGCAAAGGCCACATCGCCGCTTCCGGTGGCCAGATCGAGCACGTCCCGGGGCCCGCCCCGCAGGACGACGGCGGTCAGCCGCCTGCGCCAGGCGATGTCCCGCCCGCCACTCAGGAGGCGGTTCGCGATGTCGTAGCGGCGCGCGATGCGCCCGAACATCGAGTTGACGGCGGCGGATTCGGGCATCGATGGGAGGGGGTCGGGCTGCTCCTTCTTAAATCACCCCGAGGGTTCGACAAGTGGCAGACCGACCCCTGTGCTGATATTGACGTAATTCAGTTGCCACAAATCATTTAAACTGTTCTTTATGGGCCACAACCCAGAGGAGTTCTCATGTCCACTAACCTGACCAAACGCGAAATTGTCCTGGAAATCTACCGCAAGGCGGGGTTTCCGCAAAAGCAGATTGTCGACACGGTGCAGCAGACGCTCGACATCATCCAGCGTGCGCTGGCGAACGGCCGCAACGTCGAGTTGCGGAATTTTGGCGTACTGGAAGTCCAGGTGCGCAAGCAGCGCATCGGGCGCAACCCCAACAAGCCCGAGGCCGAGGTGATCATCCCGCAGCGCGCGGTCGTCAAGTTCAAGTCCGGCAAGATTCTGAAGCAGCAGCTTAAGAAGCTGGATATCACGAAGCTTCCCGCCTGAAGAGGCGGCTGGCCAGGGATCCGGCCGCATGGCATCGTTTCAGAGTCTGCCCGGCTTTCGAGAATTTTACCCCGAGGATCTCGCCCGCCGCAGCCACCTTTTCCGCGTCTGGCGCCAGGCGGCCCGCGCCTTCGGTTTTTCCGAGTATGACGCGCCGGTCCTCGAGCCGCTGGAGCTCTACAAGACCAAGTCGGGTGAGGAGATAGAGGCCCAGCTTTTCAGCTTTACGGACAAGGGTGGGCGCGAGGTGGCGCTTCGGCCGGAAATGACCCCATCGGTCTGCCGCCTGGTGGCCGAGCGCGCGGGATCGCTCAAGCGGCCGATCAAATGGTTCAGCATCGGCGAATTCTACCGCTATGAGCGGGCGCAAAAGGGGCGGCAGCGGGCCTTCTTCCAATTCAACGCCGACATCTTCGGCGAGCCGGGGCCGGAGGCGGAGCTGGAGATCATCGCGCTCCTCGTCCAATGCCTGTCGGGCTTCGGACTGACCCACGAGGATTTCTGCGTCAGGCTGAGCGACAGGGATCTCTGGTTCTTCTATCTGGAATCGCTTGGCTTCGACGACGTGAAATCGCGCGCGATCCTCTCTGCCGTGGATCGCTTTGAGAAGGCCGGCGAGGAGGCCTTCAAGGGCTATGCCGAGCAGCACGGCGCCCTGGCGCCCGGGATCAGGGACGCCATCCTCGGTTTTCTCCAGATCAAGTCGCTGGCGGCGCTCCGAAGCCATCTCGGGAACGCCGGGGCCGCCGGCGGCAAGCTCGCGGCCCGGCTCGCCGAATGGGAGAAGCTCATCGAGGGGCTCGCTGCGATGGGCCTTGGCGAATTCGTCCAGGTGGATCTCGGGGTAGTCCGGGGTCTCGCCTATTACACCGGCTTCGTCTTCGAGGCGTTCGACCGCAAGGGGGACCTTCGCGCGCTCGCCGGAGGCGGGCGCTACAACGATCTTGTGGGCAAGCTCGGCGGCGCGGATATGCCCGCGGTCGGTTTTGCGATCGGCGACGTGACAACGGGCCTCCTTCTCGACCAGCGGGGTCTCATGCCGGCCCTCATCAATTCCCCGGACATCTACGTGATCCACGGGGAGGGCGAGGCCCGCCACGAGGCTCTGGCCGCCATTCACAGCCTGCGGTCCCTGGGATACCGGGTCGAGTACCCGATGCGGGCGCCCGCATTCGGCAAGCAGTTCAAGGCGGCCGCGGAGTCGGGCGCGCGCCTGGCGCTCATCTATGGCAGCGACGAACTTGCCAAAGGGGTCGTGAAATTTCGCGACATGGGCGAGCGCAGCGAGCGCGAAGTTCCGCGCGCCGACGTGGCCGGCTCCGTCAAGGACTTCTTCAGCGGCGCCGGTCGCTAGTTCCCGGTCGCCGCTCCCTTCCGATGGAGAACGCATTCTATTCGGAATTCGACTCCGAGACCTTCGGGGGGCCGCGCAGGACGGACTATCGCAATGCGTTTCAGATCGACCGCGACCGGATCATCTACGCCCATGCCTTTCGCAAGCTCCAGGCGAAGACGCAGGTCTTTCTCTCCGGGGAACACGATTTCTATCGCACGCGCCTGACGCATTCCGTGGAGGTCGCCCAGATCGGCCGCTCCATTTGCCATTACCTGCAGGTCAAGGGAGGGATCCTGCGGGACGATTTTCGCATCGACCCGGATCTCGTCGAGGCGGCCTGCCTCGCTCACGATCTCGGCCATCCGCCCTTTGGGCACTCGGGCGAGCGCACGCTTCAGGAACTCATGCTTCCCTGGGGCGGCTTCGAGGGCAACGCCCAGACCCTTCATCTCCTGACCGAGACGATGTACCAGAACGAGAGCGGGGTCCGCGGGATGCTGCCCACCCGCGCCCTCCTCGATGGCGTCCTCAAGTACAAGGTGCTCTTCCACGAATTTTCCGAGCCGCCCGCGCAGCACTTTCTGTACGACTCGCAGGCGGCCGTGCGGGATTTCGTGTTCGGCGGAGCCGAGATCCCTGGCGCGCTGCGTTCGGGCGCGCTTCTGAACGATTTCAAGAGCATCGAGTGCCAGATCATGGACTGGGCCGACGACGCGGCGTATTCGCTGAACGACATTGTCGACGGGGTCCGGGCGGGCTTCCTCACGGTAGAGCGGATCGAGCGCTGGGCGGCCGGGGAGGCGATCGACGCGGAACAGCAGCGCCTCCTGGACGAGGTCGCGCTCGCGATCCGCGGCGACCGGATCGAGTCCGTCTCCTCCTCGAAGATCGGGGAATTCATAGCGGCCTGCCGGTTGCGCGAGAGGAAAAATTTCATGGCGGGGACGACCCGCCGCTACAGCCTCGAACTCGTGGTCGCGCCGGAGGCCGTGCGGACCACCCTTTTCTTCAAGAAGATGGCCAACGACATCATCTTCGAAAGTCCCCAGCTCCAGCAGATGGAGCACAAGGCGCGGACGATCCTTTTCGATCTCTGGAGGTCGGCCTGGACGAACTACGTCGAACCCGAGGGCCGGGTTATCCGGATCCTGCCGCCGCAGGTCGGCCGCCTGATCGATTCCGAGGAGACGCGGGCCGGCAAGGCGAGGCGGATCTGCGACTGGCTGGCCGGCCTGACGGACGGCATGATCGTCCGCACCCACCGCCGGCTCTTTGATCCGGAATTCGGCCCGATCCGGGATCTGTGACGGACGGCTCTTGCCGCGGCCGCCTACCCCGGCCCCTTTCCGAGGTGACCGGCATCCACAGCCCGCTGGATCATCCGGACGGCGTAGTCCCAGAGGGGAGCGCAGCCGTCGGCGATGTGGGCGTTCCGGGCGAGCACGCGGTCCTGCGTCACCCCGTGCCGCCGCCAGGAAATCCCCCCGTTCTCGCAGCCGAGGAGCATGGGCTGGAACCGATCCACAGCCGCCGCAAATCTGGCCTCGGGGGAACGTCGTTCCTCGAACTCGTCCCAAATGGCGCGAAACTCCAGGGCCTGGTCGGGGGGAAGGATCCCGAAGATCCTGTCCGCCGCGAGAACCTCGCGGGCATGCTGGTCCGCCATCCGGGCCGGGTCGTAGGCGTAGGTGTCGCCGGCGTCGATCTCGACCAGGTCGTGCAGGATCAGCATCCGAAGAACCCGCCCGAGATCCATGCCGGGGACGTTCGCGTGCTCGGCGAGCACGATGGCGAGGAGGCAAAGGTGCCAGGAATGCTCGGCGTCGTTCTCCGGCCGCTGGCTGCGGGTGCAGAGGGTCTGCCGGAAGATCTCCTTGAGCTTGTCGGCCTCGACTATGAAGCGAATCTGGCTCTCAAACCGCGCTGACGTCATGCGGGCGGCTTAGGCGCAAGCCCGGTTCTTGGCGAGTGCTGAGTGCGGCGGGCTTGGACAGCCTCTGATGCAGCCAGGCGGCGAGGAAGAGAAACGCCACCGCCCCCGCGGTCGTCAGCCGGTCGCGGGAAGTCGTGGCAAACAGCCACGAGAACTGGACGAGGATCATCGCGAGGACGCTCTGCGCGGCGACGACGACGAGCGAGTGCTGGCCCAGGAAGGCGAACGGCCGCCAGGTGAGAAGCCGCGGGAAGCGCTCGCCGAAGACGGCGACCAGGTACGCAGCCATTGCAAAATCGGCCAGGCGGAGGGCGCCGAGGTTCGGCTTGTTGAGGATCATGCCGAAGAGCCAGTCCGGGCAGTCGGGCCTCCAGTGGAGCTTCTGCACGCCATAGCCATAGACCACCACGGCTACGGCTCCCGCCAGGAGCAGGGGCCGGAAGGTGATCTGGGGCCGGGGGTCGG
>CAZJNA010000154.1:0-4859 GCA_964547325.1 uncultured Opitutaceae bacterium
CGACCTCGTCCTTACCAAGGACGTGCTCTGCCAACTGAGCTATCTGGGCAGACCAAGACTCTGGCCAAAAAACGAAAAAGAGTGAAGAAAGTGGCCATCGCGAATTGGGTCGTCAACAGCAATCTTGCGGAAAACGAACGGGGGACAGATTTCCCTCTGAGCCAACCTAGCTTGTCGCCGTCCGCAGCGCCGAACAGAAGGGCCGACCCGCAGATCCACCGAGAGTCTTGGGCGCCGGACGGCCGCCGGTCAATTATTGCTTATCATTTTATTAAACAAAATGATAAGTAATTACAAAACCATTGAATCTGCACAGCTTAGGGTCCGACTCGGATGCGATAAAATCCGGGGGCCAGACGCTTGCCGACCTGGAAGGTCTGCACGAGATAGCGTCCAAAATAGGCATCCACCGCCTCCACGTCCGACCCCACGGAAAGCACGAGCGGACCAACCAGTCCTGCAGCGTCCACGGCCGCGGTGAATTCGAGCGGCCGCCAGAACGCAGCCTGGGGGGGGCTGGCGCCCGCAAGCGGGGAGGAAAAGACGGGCGCGCCGGTGCCTGCGGCAACGATCTCAAGGAAGGCCCCGCGGGATGCAAGGATCGGCACCCGGTCATCCGTCCGCCCGATGCCCAGAAGCATGTTGCCGGGCGGATTGCCGGTGAGCGCGTCAGCCGGCCGTGCGGGCACATCGTTCGGAAGCGGAATCCTGAGCGCGTCGGCGTCAAAGTGAAACTCGGCAGGATAGGCGGCAAACGAGCCGCCGGGTTCCCCAAGCCTCACCTCCGGACGGCTGTTCCACTCCGTCGGAAGGAAAAGTGGCGCGGGATCGTGAAGGGCGGTCTCATCCTTGAGAAGAGTATCGGGCGCGGCCAGAATGACGATCGGCGTTGCTCCGGGAGAATGCGAGAGGGCGGGCGCGGGCGCCCTGAAGAGCGCGGCCACGAGCAGCGCAAGAGCGACCGCGGCTACACCGGCCGCGGCCCAGCGGCGCTTTCCGAACGGGGCGCGCGCGTCCATGTCAGGGGCCGGGTGCGCCGGGCGAAGCCGGGTCCTCGGCCGCGAGGATCACGCGGAAATGCGCAGCATAGGCGGCGGTGATGATCTCATCCATTCGCGCCGTCGTCACTCCTGAGCTCGCCTTCATCAGGAGGCAGGGTTCCCGGGTCTTCCGGGCCTCCGCCTGGAGCCAGGCGCCCAGCTGGGCCACGCTCATCAGGCCGTCGTTGCCGAAAATCTGGCCGGAATCCTTGACCGTAATGTAATGGGTGGCCTGCGCGGCCCCGGCCCGGGCGCCGGCCACCTGCTGAAGCTTGAATCCCATCTCCAGCCCGGGAGCCAGGACATAGCGGGAGCCGACGGTCGTGAAAAAGAGGGCAAGCAGCCCAGCGTTAACGTAGAACCAGGCGTCAAAGCTCCGCGGCTCGGGACGGAGCCGTGCCGCGAGGTCGAGGGGGCGGGTTATCATGTCTTGGCGCGATACTCTATCAGCAGGTACTTCATGATCTCGTTGCCGGACCATTCCATGTCGCGCACGATCGCGCGGACCCTGCCGCTGAGGAAATGATAGGCGAGATGGGCCGGAATCGCCAGCATGAGGCCGCCGGCGGTCGCGAGCAGCGCCTGCCACATGCCGTGCGACAGCGCGCTCGCAGTCACGTAGTCGCCCCGTTCGAAGGCGACAAACGTGCCGATCATTCCGAGAACCGTCCCTAGGAGGCCCACGAGCGGCGCCGCCTGGGCGATCGCGGCGATCGCGCCCAACCGGCGCTCGAGGGCCGGAAGTTCGACGACGGCGGCCTCCTGCACATAAAAGCGCATCTTGTCCGCATCGTCCTGCGAATGCAGGAGCGCCGCCTTCACGACGGCGGCAACCGGACCGGGCGTCTCCTCGCACACGGTCAGCGCCTCGACGAGGCGCCCCTTGGACAGGATGTTCTTGATGCCGCTCAGGAATGCCGTCGAGCGGATGTGACCGCGGTGGAGATAGAGCACGCGTTCGATGAACAGAACGAGGCAAAGGATTCCCAGCCCAAGAAGAACCCAGATCATCGGGCCCCCCATGGCGAAAAGACTGAATTCAAACGCTCGCATCGGAAGGTGGTATTAAGGCGCGGGCAGGGGCGCGTCGAGGCTCGTCAGGCGCTCCTGCGCCTCCTTGGTTCCGGGCAGCCCGGCCTTGAGAATGAGGCCCCACGCCTGCTTCGCCTCGTCGAGGCGCCCCATCTTGTCGTCGAGGGCGCCCAATTCGAGCAGCGTGCGCGCCATCCAGTACCGCCCGGTCGAGCCCAGCCGCGCGGCGCGTTCGGGATCCAGCAGGAAGGCGGTGACAACATCGCGCCACCAGACGGCCTGGGCCTTGTCGCTGTCGCCGCGACGGGCGAGCAGAAAGCCCAGGTTGAAGCCGGCCTCGACGCGGACGTCCACCGGCGCGTCGACCCGGTCGCTCAGGTCCTCGAGTATCGCGCGGGCGCTCTCGGCGTGCGCGGGGTCGCTCGCCGACTGCGCGCCATGGCATTCGGCGAGCGCGAGCAGGGCATAGACGATGTCCTTGTGACGGGGAAAATCGTTGCGCAGCAGCTCGTAGGCCTGCTGCGCCTGCGGGAATTGGTTCAGCTTCCGGAGCAGGTCGCCCTGCTTCAGCCGGGCGTAGAAGACCAGGTTCCCATTCGGATCGGTGGCCGGATATCTCCTTACGAGCGCCACCATGCTCTCGATGAGCTGGTACGCGGCGGTGAGGTCGTTCGCCTGTCCCAGGCGCTCGGCCTGCAGGGCGGCCTGGTAGAGCGCATAGGGCGCATAGAGGCTGGACGGAAATTTTTCGGCGAGCTGGGTGAGGCGCAGCTGCGCGGTGGAAATCTTGTCCTGCCGCGCGTAATAGTCGGCCTCGACGATGTAGGAATAGGCGGCCGCATCCGTCCGCGGGTAGTCGGCCCTCAGCCGTTCGAGCGCTTTCAGCCCGGCGGCCTCGCGGCCGAGCGCAAAATCAGCCTCGCCCTCGAGCGCCCCGCAACTGCTGGCGATGTCGCTCCGCAGGCCGGGGGCAAGCGTGTCCACGCGTCGCAACGCCGAGACGAGCTCCAGCGTTCGTCCGAATTCGCCCGCGTCGAAGGACAGCTGCGCCTGCAGCCAGGACATCCGCGCCCTGAGTTCGGGCGGCAGCAGCGGGGACTGGCCCTGCCGGGACAGCAGCCGGTTGACCCGCCCGTAGGCCGTTCCCGTCTGTCCGGCTATTTGAAGCATGCGCGCCAGATTCCATTCCGCGCGCCAGCGCTCCACGGCGTCAAAGGCGGGATCCGAGGCGAGCTTGTCCAGAGCCGTCTGGGCGGTCGCGAGCGCGCCCGCCTCCATCTCGGCCTCCACACGCTGGAACATCAGCTCGCCCGGCGGCACCCCGGCAGGGCGTTCATCCAGCACCGCGGCGTAGGCATCGGCCGCGTGGCGAAAGTCGCTGGTGTCGCCGCCGATCGTGCCCGCGCGAAACGATGCCTCCGCCGCAAGCAGGCTCCAGTCGGCCCGCGCGGGCCCGGGTGGCGTGTCGGCCCGCGCGCTCGCCGCGGAAGCCGCGGCAGTCCGATAGCGCCGCTGCTCCCATGCCGAACCGGTGAGAACGCCCCATGCGTAGGGTTTTAGCGGCGATCCCGGAAATCTTTCGAGCAGGGCCCTCGCATCATCCTCGGCCTGGCCGTAATCCTTGTCGCCGAGGGCCCAGTCGGCCCGAAAGAGAAGCAGGTCCTCGAGTATCGGGTGGGGGGCCGAGGCGGCGATCAGCCGGTCGAGCTCCGCCCGGAAAGACGCCCGCTCCGGTGCGCGCTGGGAGGCCCGCGCGATGAGCTGCAAGGCGGCCCTCTGGCGTTCGGCGTCCGCCCCCGAGTCGAGAAGCTGCATGAGGGCGTCGCGCCCGACGCCCTCGGAGGCGCCGCCGATCATTCCGATCAGGAATCGGCAGTCGTCGGCCCGCGATTTCTCGACGGGCTTGAAGGTGAGCATTTCGCGCTGCAATTCCGCCACCGCGTCGCCCTTTCGCCCGAGCGCGTCGAGCATCACCGCGTAGGACCGGGCAAAATCGTGCCCCGCGGCCGTGCCGCGAAAATTTTCCGCGTTCCGCCGGGTCTGGTCCGCGGCATCCGCGTTCACCTGGCCCATGCGAAGGCGCGCCTCCTCGTTCGCCAGGAAAAACCGCGCCCGCTCGAGGTCGGTGGTCGCCGCCCTCCCGGCGCGGTCGTAAGCGTCGCCGGCGGCGCGGAGGTCTCCCCCCGCGCCGGCAACCATGCCCTGGAGGAAGGCCTGCCACGGCCGGTCGGCGGGCGGCAAATCGCCGCCATCGACGAGCAACAGCTCTCCGCGAGCCGCGTCGAATCTCCGCTGGGCGGCCGCGGCGAGCCCGGCGCGAAGGTGCCAGGGCGAGCGGCGAGGCCCGGGAATGGCTCGCAGGACGCGATCCGCCTCCTCGGGCCGGTCGTCGTCAAGGAGGGCCGTGGCCAGCGAAAGCGACAGGTCGGCCCGGCGTGAACCGCCGTCCGTCGAGATCAATTCGCCATAAAGCTGCGCGGCAAGAGCGGGAAGCCCCAGTTCCTGGGCGCGGCGCGCCGCGATCTCAGTGAGCGCCGCCGTTCCCTGCGACGGAAACTCTGTCGCCTGCAGGAGAGGGACAGGCCGATTCAGCGGCTCCTGGGCATGGAGGGACGCGGCCGCAGCCAAGGGCAATACGAGAAAGTGGCGCAAACGCATGCGGGCGGTTCGAAATGTAAGGGGTCAGGCCGCCGGTTGTGAATGAAAATCACCACCGGCGGCCTGGACCCGGCCTCCCGAGCGGGGCCTCCGCCGTCGCGGGGGCAAAATCGGGATCGCGGGGCGAGA
>CAZJNA010000155.1:0-1287 GCA_964547325.1 uncultured Opitutaceae bacterium
CCAACCCAAAATCGTTTGTCGCGCCGGCCAGCATATTTTTCAACAGCCTGCTAGGCTATTTCCTCATGCGCAGGCGCCAAGCCTGCTTATTCTGCGTTCTTTAACTTTCCCGCGCGTTCGCTTTCACTCTCCCAAGTGGATTTGGAGCCCTACCGCGCGTTCATGACCGAGCTCGCCGCCAAAAGCGGCGATTTCATACGGCCTTTCTTTGGCCAGCCCGGTCTGGCGGTCGAGCTCAAGGCGGACCAGACGCCCGTCACGCTGGCCGATCGCGGCGCCGAGGAGCTGATGCGCACCATGATCGCCAAAAAATTTCCGGGACACGGGATTCTGGGCGAGGAGTTCGGCGAGGAAAACCCCAAGGCGGAATTCGTCTGGGTCCTGGATCCCGTGGACGGCACGAAAGCGTTTGCCGCGGCCTGCCCTCTTTTCGGCACGCTGATCGCGCTTATGCATGGCGGCCAGCCGGTCCTCGGCGCAATCCACCAGCCGGTCATGCGCCAGCTCGTGATCGGCGACGGCCGCACTACGACCCTGAATGGCCGGGCCGTCCGGATCCGTCCCTGCGCCCGAATCGAGGACGCGACGCTTTTGACGAGCGACCCCTTCAATCCCGGCAAATACCGCAACGGGGCGGCCTTCGAAGCGCTCGCGCGGAAGGCGAAGCTCGTCCGCACGTGGGGCGACTGCTATGGCTATCTCCTGCTCGCGACGGGCTGGGTGGACGCGATGTGCGACCCGATCCTGAGCCCCTGGGACATCCAGGCCCTCGTCCCGGTGATCCGGGGCGCCGGGGGCGTCATCACCGACTGGCAGGGCAAGGATCCCGTGAAGGCGGACTCGATCGTGGCCGCCGGCCCGGAGCTGCACCCGCAGCTCATTGCGGCGCTCAATCCTTGATCGCCCCGTGGTGGAGCGGATTGTCCTCAAGACGCTCCTGGTCGGAGTTTCAAGCGCGTTGGGGACAACGCGCTCCACCTATCGCCGGCGGCGCGGTACTTTCCAGTCCGCGGTGACGATGGAGGTAACCCCTCCGCGGCCCTTCCATCGGGAAATCACCGTCAACTGTCGCGGCCTCAGCGCCGCGCCCAGGTCGTCGCAGATTTGGTTCGTGACCGCCTCGAAGAAGATGCCCTTGTTGCGAAAGGCGTGGAAGTAGAGCTTTAGCGACTTGAGCTCCACGCACGCCTTGTCCGCCACGTAGCGGACCGTGATCTCCGCAAAATCCGGATGGCCCGTGATCGGGCAGACCGAGGTGAATTCGTGATGCGTGTGCTCGATCACGTA
>CAZJNA010000155.1:1387-4833 GCA_964547325.1 uncultured Opitutaceae bacterium
GTCGCCGTCTCCGTGAAGCGGCTCTCGCGGATCACCGTGATCTTGATCGTGCTCGGGTACTGAAGCTCGGCCTCGATCCTGCGGCGCATCTCCTTGGCAATCTCGAGCGCGCGGTCATCCGTCACGCGCTGAGGCGAGACGACGACGCGGATCTCCCGCCCCGCCTGGATCGCAAAGGCCTGCTGGACGCCGTCGATCGACATCGCGAGCTTCTCCAGCCTGTCCAGGCGCTGGATGTAGCTCGTCATCGATTCGGCCCTGGCTCCGGGACGCGTGGCCGAAATCGTGTCGGCCAGGATCACAAGGCCCGCGTAGATCGTCTCCGGCTTCACCTCCTCGTGGTGCGCGGCAACGGCGTTGACCACGATGGGCGTCTCGCCGTGCCGCTTGATGAAGTCGGCCCCGACCGCGGCGTGGCTGCCGCCGGCCTCGCCCGAGACGGCCTTGCCCAGGTCGTGAAGCAAGCCCGCGCGCTTCGCCACATTGGGATCGAGGCCGAGCTCGCTCGCCAGGAGCGAGGCGAGGAAGGCCGTCTCGACCGAATGGTCCAGAACGTTCTGGTTGTAGGAAAACCGGTAGCGCAGTCTGCCGAGCAGCTTGATGATCTCGGCATGGAGGCCGTTGATGTTGAGCTTGTTGACGGCGTCCTCCCCGGCCTGCGTCGTCACGAGCTCGATTTCGTCCTGGGCCCGCTTGACCGCCTCTTCGATGCTGGCGGGGTGGATGCGGCCGTCCTGAACGAGTGCCTCGAGGGCGACCCGTGCGATCTCGCGGCGCACGGGATCGAAGGAAGACAGGAGGACGAGCTGCGGCGACTCGTCGATGAGCAGGGTGACGCCGGTCGCGGCCTCGAACGACTTGATGTTGCGCCCCTCGCGACCGATGATCCGGCCCTTCATTTCCTCGCTGGGAAGGTGGACAAGCGTGGCGGTGAGATCGCTGTTCGGCTTGCTCGCGATCCGCTGCATCGAGGCAATCAGGATCCGTCGCGACTCGTTGTGCAGGTCCTGCTCGGACTTTTCGATGGTCTCGCGGCGCAGCACCCTCAGCTCGTCCTGGGACTCAAGCAGCACTTCCTCCCTGAGCTGGCGCTTGATCTCCTCCGCGTCCATCTGGGAAACGCCTTCGAGGCGCTTTCGAACGCTCTTCGACAGGGCCCGGATCGCATCGCGCGCCTGGCGGATGGCGGCATTTTCCCGGTTGATCCGCTCCTGGCGCTGCTCGAGCTGGTAGTCGAGCAGGGCGAGCGACTCCTCATGGGCGCGGATTTCTCGCAGCCTCACGTCCGACTCGATCTCCCGGCGGTCGAATTCCCGGTTCAATTCAGCGCGCTTTTCCTGGATCTCGCCCTCGGCCTTCTGCTTCAACTCCTCGGCGGCGACGGCGGCCTCGCGGCGGGCGACCTCGATCAGCTCGGACGCCTGCTCGTGCGCGATCCGGCGGGTCTGCCGGGTGGACATCCACACGACGAAGAAACCGGTCGCCATCCCCGCGAGCAACGCCACCGCCAGCGACCAGTCAAACGTGTCGCTCTCGGCTATCAGAAACGCGAAATCAACAGCTCGAACCGGTATCAAGATAAAGGTCGGCACAGGGTGGTGCCGAATGCGCCAAAGCTCAAGCCTTTACAGGCTCTTGCCCTCCCGGCGTCCGCAGGTCAGGGTCCCCACGCGCCGTGAACCTCCCCTCGCCCCTTGAGAATCTCGCCGTCTTCCGGACGACCGCCCGGGCGCGCTGGGATCCCTGGACTCCCCTGGCGCTCCTTTGCCTGAGCGTCTTTGGCGTCGCCTTCATCTACTCCGCGCAGCTCTCGATCCAGGGCAAGGGATGGATCGCCCAATCCGTCTGGCTCGTCCTCGGCGCGGCGGTCTACGTGGCCACCTCGATGATCGACTACCGGTTCTGGCTCGGCATCGCGCACTGGTTCTACGCGGCGTGCCTCGTGCCCCTCGTCCTCGTGCTGGTGCCGGGCATCGGAAGCAAGATCGACGGTTCGCGGCGGTGGATCCATTTCGGGCTCCTGTCATTCCAGCCCTCGGAACTCGCGCAGATCGGCGTCCTCCTGATCACCGCGAGCATCCTTATCCGCAGCAAGATCGGCACGATCACGCAGTCGCTGGGCGTCCTGGGGAAATTGGCCCTTGCCGTTGGAGTGCCCTTGCTGTTGATATTCCGCCAGCCCGACCTCAAGTCGGCGATCGTCCTCCCCCCGATGGTGTTTTCCATGCTTTACGTCTCGAGGCTGTCCGCGCGGTTCTTCGCGGGAGCACTGGGGGCCTTCCTTCTGATTTCAGGCATTATTACCTGGGATGTATGGCGTTACGCGAACTTCATGGAAGCGAACGGCTACTCGTTCCAGGAGAACAAGGGAGTCTATGAGGCCCACAGCTGGGTTCCGCTCCACGACTATCAGCGCAACCGCATACTGCCCTTTGTCGCGCCCGAAAAGATCGACCCGACCGGCGTGGGCTGGAACCAGCGCCAGTCCCTCATATCGGTCGGCTCCGGCGGCATCGCGGGCAAGGGCTGGACGCGGGGCACCCAGGCGCAGCTCGGCTACCTGCCCCGTTCGGTTGCGCCGAACGATTTCATTTTCTCGGTCATCGCCGAGGAGAAAGGTTTCTTGGGAAGCATTACGGTTCTCAGTCTGTTTGGAGTGGTTTTGTTCAACGGCATTCGCATCGCCGGTCTCTCCCGGGACCGGCTCGGCACGCTGCTCGCCATAGGCGTCACCGTGCTGTTCACCGTGCATGTGTTCGTGAACATCGCCATGACCATCGGGCTCGTGCCCATTACGGGCATACCGCTTCCCTTTATCAGCCACGGTGGCTCCTTTGTGCTCAGTTGCTGCTTGCTGCAAGGACTGGTCCAAAGCGTCTATCGCTTCCGGAAGGACTTCGCATGACCCTGCGTCCGACCCGCGATAATGACCGCTTTGCCGGAATTTCCTGCGCCGCAACGCGTGTGCATGGGTGCCCCGAACACAACCCGCATAGCACCCACCATGAGCGATCAATCACAACCAGCCCCGGGCGCCTCCCCCAGCGCCGACCAGAATTATGACGAGGAGATGGCCAATCCCCCGTCCGCGCGCGAATCCGCCGCAATCGACGCCAATGAGCTGAAGGAGGGCGCGCACGAGCGCTCCAAGCAGCGCCCGCTGCTCCAGAAGGTCCTCGCGGTCTTCCGGAAGGAAAAAGGCTCCTACCGGGAGCTGATCATCAATTCCGAGCCGCTCGAGAAGCGCGTCGCCCTTCTTGTCGACGGCCGCCTCGAAAAGTTCGAGATCGAGCGCGAGTCCGACAACCGGATGGTCGGCGGCATCTACAAGGGCCGGATCAAGAACCTGGATCCCGGCCTCAAGGCCGCCTTCGTGGACATCGGCTATACGAAGAACGCCTTCCTGCACTATTGGGACATGCTGCCGGCCGCCGCCGACTCCTCGG
>CAZJNA010000156.1:0-4797 GCA_964547325.1 uncultured Opitutaceae bacterium
CCGACGAGAATCAGCGTGAAAAAGTAGGCCGAAAGCGTCCAACACCGAAACGCCAGCGCGGGATTGGGCGGCCAGTCATAGCGGCCATGGGCTAGCAATAGGCCCATAGTCAAAAGTCCCAAGAGCTTTGCCCAAGGCGGCAACGAACTCAGCCGAAAAAAGAAATGAGTCATTTGCGATAAAACGCTCCAAATCAACTAAAAGTTCCGCCCGTGCTGAAATAGAAGTGAAAATAAAGACGCTGCATTAGACCGAAGGCATCAATATTTGCCAGCACGGCACAGGCAAGGAAAGGCAGCGCCAATAGACAGGCGGCGGACCGCGGATGATGGCGATGAGCGAAGTATTCCGCGGTGCGTCCGATGGCCAGGGCAGCGAGGAGGACGACGGCGGGGTACGATGCGTAATTGAAGCGGGAGTAGGATGCCAAGAAAGACTCGCCGAAGTAGAGAACTCCGAAGGCTGCGGCCGACGGGAGAAAAAGCAGCAGCGCGATCGCCCGGATCAAGAAACCTGAGCGAGTGAAGCAGAAGCCCAAAACAGCCAATAGCGCCGGAACGTAAAAATTCACCTGCAGCACCTGGGACCAATAATTGCCGAAGTAGCTGCCGAGCATGACGCGAATCTTCGCGGAAGCAGGATGACGCAGCAGATCGAGCGTGTGCCGCGCGGCCTCGCCCATGTACTGGTCGTTTTGATGATCGGCCGGCGGGAGGCTGAAGATGTGGAAAATCAGCAGGAGGTATCCCACATAGATCGCAGCGCCGATGAGCACACTGGCGCCCGCGCGGAGCACGGATGCGCGCATGAGCAGTGGGTAGCCAAGGAAGAACAGCGCCCAGGCAAAATTGTCATAAGTAAGAAAAGTGATCCCGATCAGGATTCCGGCCGCCGTCACGGTAGCAACGGAAGCGAAGCGATCCGCCTGCAAAAGGCGGTGATATAAAAAGACTGCCAAAGCGAGAATCGCAAACCCGGGAAGGTAGGCCATGGGTTGGGCGGCATACATGATAAAACCCGGTCCGCAGGCGACGAAGCCGGCGGCGCTGACTGCCACGGCCGCGGACCCGGTGAGATCCCTGGCAAAATGAAACATCGCCGCGGCCGCGGCGAACCAAAACAGCAAATTCAGAATCAAAAAAGCATGATAGCCTCCGATGAAATAACTCAAATGAGAGCTCAGATAGAAGGAAAAGGGGCGGCGCACGAGCAGCATGTGCGGCCCGGCTCCGTGTCCTTGGAACAGATCCTCCAGTTCGAGAAAATATCCGGCGTCGGCATTCACCGCTCCCCGGCCATCGGGCAGCAGATTGTAGGCATAGACATAGTGGTTCGCTTCCGGCTGTTCGTAATGGCTGATGTAGGTATACGGCGAACGATTGGAAAGATGGAGCCACATTTCCGCGGTCATAAACCCAAGCAGCAGGCAGAAAAATCCACGGCCGCTTAGTCCCCAGAGTAAATCGGCATCACGCCTCGCCAGGGTACCGCGTCGCGCTAGCCACCATCCCAGCGCAGCCAAGCCCAGCAAACCGAGCAGCAGGGCATCGGTGCCGTTCCACGGGATGCGCGGATTTCCGTGCAGCAACCATTCGGGCGCGAAGGTCTTCTCGAACCCGTAACCGCCAGCGTGGTTTTCCAGATAGAACCAGGAACCGAGCCCAAGCCAGCGATAGGGCAAGTTAAGGACCAGGGCAGCGCTTGTCAGCAATGGCCAGAAGCGACCCCGCCCAGCTAATCCGAGAGCCTGTGCGGCCAAAGTGGCGCCGGCCAAAAGCAGAAGGAAAAAATAGCCCGAAAGAACCCAGGCGCGGACGGCATACCCAGGATGGGCGAGCCAATCATAGCGCCCTAGGGCAAGCAGTAGGCCGGCCGCCGTAATGCCAGAGAACTTTGCCCAATTCGGCCATGAGCCCAGGTGAGAAATGATTTGTCTGGTTTGCGACAACTATAGACCTCGATTAAGTGAAGAAACTCGCGGGCGCTTCGCAGGTTAGGGTGCGCCCAAAAATACATGAGGGCGAACCATTCACGGTCTCCAAGCGTAAATGTCTGTGAACCAATAACGACGGCGACCGAGAGCGAGGAAATCAAGCGAAGACGGTGCAGCGCCTTGAAGTCTGACTTCAAAAAGGAAACCTCGCTCTGTCAGAGCTTCAAAAAGCTCCTTGGGAGAGCTTCCCGCGCGAAACAGGCCGTAGGGCCAGAGTTCGAGATAAAGTTGAAGATGGGGATTGGCGGCGAGGGTACGCGTCATGCCGCGCAATGCGTGGACCTCCCATCCCTGTATATCCATTTTGATGAAATCGACCGTGGCCCCGTTGAGAAACTCATCCAGGGTCGTCACGGGGATCATAACGCCGGACCCGTCGCTGGATTCGGGAGGAGCCAGCTGGTTGTCGCCCGAGTTGAGACCGCCGCTTTTGAGTTCAGCCTGACCGGAACTCTCCCCCAAAGCGATGCAATGAGGTTGAATTTGCTGCCGGCCATTGGCCCGCGCATTGCCCACCAAAGCCGTGAAAAGCCGCGGATCCGGCTCGAATGCGATTACGCGGCCGTCCGGGCCGACACACTGGGCAAAGAGATGGCTGTAGGCACCTAGGTTCGCGCCGGCATCGACGACCTGCATGCCCGGTTTCAGGTGCGCTTTCAGAAACGTGGCTTCGGCGCCACGGCGACCCAGCCATCGCCATCTCCAAAGATAGACCAGGCGATCCAGTGAGGTGGCGCGAAGCCGGTCGGGGCCCGCCCTGACCCGCCAATGCCAGCAACGGGCTCGGTTGAAACGGATTAGGGCGGAAAAAAGCATTCGGAACGAATGGGATATTAGCGGGAACTGCTCGGGTGAGGCAATGTTTGGCGACGCAAAGGAACGAGGCGTAACCGTGCCAGAGTGTAAAGCCAGGTGATAGGATCGCGCAGGAAACGAACTTTTTTGCCTTCCTCAAAAGAACGGGAACGGTAATTGACCGGTATTTCGATGGGACGATAACCGCGTTTGATCAGCAGGATCAGCAATTCCCAATCGAAATCGAATCGATTGCACTGAAACCGCAGTCCGTTGACGCAATCACGACGAAACACCTTATACATCGTAAAAGGGTCTTTCAGCCTTACCAAAAAACATAGATTGATCATCCAAGTAAACGCCCAGTGGGCAAAATTCATTACGATGCTGGCTCCATAGGCGCTGCGGAACTGACGCATTTTCCAGAAGGCCCCACCATGGCGAGCTCCGAGCACGAAGGGGTGGCGACCGCTCAAAATCGGTTCCAGAAGGGCATCGTAGTCGTCGAAGTCGTATTCGAGGTCGGCATCCTGAATCATCACGATGTCGCCCCGGGCCGCCGCGAGTCCGACTCGGGTCGCGGCGCCCTTTCCGCGCGGGCGCTCTTCCAAAATAACGGTGAAGCCTGGACGGCTCTCATAAGCGCGCACTACCTCGCGCGAGCCGTCAGTGGAATTGCTTTCGACAATAATCACCTCTTTGTCGGCGCCATGCAGCTGCTTGGCGTGAAGTTTGCCCAGCAGCTCCGCGATTGTGGCGTTTTCGTTGTAAACCGGCACGACAATCGAGACCAGTGGGCGGGAGCGGAATTCTCCCTTTCGGGCGATACTGAGTAATCCGCTCCCGGCCAAGTTCACCCGGCGGCGGCGGATGGGCGCGGGTGTGAGGCGGGTGGCGATGGTCACCAGAGGAGTCCAGATCGGCACCGGATACTTCGAAAAATGCGCCCCGACGTAGTCGAGCGAGACATACTTGCGTCCATGAGTCGTAAGCAGGCTTTCAAAGCCCACCTGCGAGAACAGAGCCTCCAAGGTCTGACGGCTGAAATACGAGAGGTGCTCCAGCTTGAACTCCATCCAATGGCTGCCCATCAGCCGCGCGCTCCACGAGTCCCGCGTGGGGGTGGCCGCTACGAGCAGGCCGCCGGGCCGCAGCTTCTCGAATAGGATGGAGAGAGTGCGGCGTGGATCGCGCACGTGCTCGATGACGTCAACCAGGACGACGACGTCGAATCCCCCGGCGGGCAGCGGCTGATCTGCCAGCTCGCCGATCAAAACGCGGCCGCCCTGAAGTTTCGCCTGGGCTCGCGCCGCGGCATGTGGAGAGTACTCCACACCCGTGACGCCGAAGCCGCGGCGCTCGGCTTCGAGCAACAGATGGCCATCGCCGCAGCCCACTTCGAGCAGCGTCATCTGCGTGGGACGAGTGGGAAGCCATGGGGCAATCGAATCGAGATAGCTCGTGGCGGTGACGGCCTTTAAATCACTGGCCCGGCTCGGAAAAGAGGGATCATCCGTGCTGAAAACGGAGTAATCCTCGGTATAAATCTGGGCGAGCACCTCGTCAGCCGGCTGCGGATTCATGAACATGAAGCCGCATTCATCGCAGCGTACGACCCGGGCCTGCCCGACCGCGAAGGCGTAATAGATGCGGCGGCTCCGACAGAGCGGGCAAGCCGAAACTGGCTTGAGGAAGCTGACGGGAAAATCTTCGGCGGCTGGGCGGTCCATAAATCGCAGTGTGAGAGGGCTGTTTAGACAAATTTAAGCTTGCGCGCGGCAAAAAGCACCATGCGCAGCAGGAGCCACCCATGGCGCCAGCGCTGGATATTGGTCGTGCCGTAGGTCCGCTCGCGGTACCGGATGGGCACGTCGGCGATCTTGAGATTGAGTTTGGCGGCCCCAAAGAGAAGGTCGAAATCGCCAAAGGGATCGAAATCACCGAAATAGCCGCGGTTGGCGACGATCTTCTCGTAATGAGCCCGGCGCAGGACCTTGGTGCCGCAGAGG
>CAZJNA010000157.1:0-4762 GCA_964547325.1 uncultured Opitutaceae bacterium
AATTCGGCGATATTGGCGAGATTGGTTAGGATATCCTCCTGGACGCCATCGCAGAAGTAGGCGTTGGCCTTGTCCTCGCTCATGTTTTCGAACGGGAGCACGGCGATCGATTTGTCGCTCACCTGCGGCGTGGGCGCGGCAGTCTCTGACTTCAGTTCAGCCGCAACCCGGGGAGCTGCTGGCGCCTCCTTTATGGACGGGCGCAGAAAAACATAAGCGCCAAGACCGAGTACCAGCGCAACTAAAGCAACCACAGCCCACACAGGAAAACCAGATCGTTGTCCAGCTGCCGCAGAGGTTGGCGCTAGTCTGGGTTCCGATTTTTGCCCCGGGGCGAATAGGGACGGCGCAGCAAGCAGCCGCTTTACCTGTTCGACAAACTGCGAGGTCGGCAGCCCGCCGGTAAGCCGAGTCCATTGCACGCGCATGAACTCTCCCGGGACAACGGCCCCGGCATCCAGTGTCTCATCGACAACGACGGGCACGACGAACGGCACGCCCTCCGCCATGTCGTGCGTGCGCTCAACCGCCTGTTTCCACTCGCGCCGAAAATACCCTTCATGGCGTGACTGCGTATGCGTGGAGATAACTGCCAGAAACAGCGCGCACTCCTTAATCTGCTTCCGAATCTTCGCGTCCCACGCATCTCCCCCGCGCAGCTCGTTCTGGTCGAACCACACCTCGACGCTGTGACTGCGCAAAGCCTCGGCAATGCGCTGCGCCGCCGCGGTGTCCTCGCGGGCGTAGCTGAGAAACACCGCCTTGGGTGAACCGGATTCCATTGTTGGCTGGCAGGAGACCGCGCGAATCTTTCGCTAAGCAGAGTGAAACGCGAGACGAAACCCTTATAGGCGATGGGGTTGCGGTCTTATCGCTGCCGACCCCACCTCGCATTCCCGCTCTCCTCGCCAACCTCTTCAGAACGAACCAAGTCGCGCCCAATTACCCGCGATCACAGGTGGGACTCGGGTTCCGTCGCTCCTATTCTCCTAGGAGAGTGCCGCCCCTTTAGGGCCCCTACTTGATCTGGAGCAGATCGCCCTCGGACCAGGCCGGATGGCTGCCATCCTTGGCGCGGACGGCCGCGACCTGCTCTGGCGTGACCGGCGGGGCCTTGTTCCCCCACTCCTGGCGGACGTAGGTGAGGACATCGGCGATCTTGTCGTCGCTCCAGTTGAAGCCGCTCGGGCCAAAGGACGGCATGACGGCCGCGCTGAAGCTCTTGCTCGTGACGTGCACCGTGCCCTGAAGGCCGTACAGGAGGATCGAAATCACGCGCTCGTCGGGGCCATTGACCCACTCCGAGCCCGCCAGCGGCGGGTACACGACAGGGACGCCCTGGCCCGTCGCCTGGTGGCAGGTGACGCAGGCGCCGCTCTGGTTGAACAGCCGCTTTCCGAAGGCGACCGGATCCACCTTGGCCTCCTTGCCCTTGCCGAGCGGCAGGGAATTCTCGTTGAACACCGTCGGGTCGTAGCGGCCGGAATACCGGTTTAGGTAGGTGGCCGCGAAGAGGATGAGTCCGCTGAAGAAAAAGAGAAGGGCAAGCGGCAGGATGGGATAGCGGGCGCGCTCGTCGGGCTGCGGCTCGAGCAGCTTCTCGTGCGAGGCAAGCAGTTCCTCGTCCGTCATCGCGGCCGGCTGGAAGGTGGGGTCGTTTGGCTGGGACGGGCTCATTTCTTTGTCTCCGCCGGTTTCGCCGGTGCGGCCGCCTGGGCGCCACTGGCCGCGGCGGGGGCCTTCTCATCCTTCGGGGGAGCCGCCGGAACGGACTCGGGATAGTCAAAAGGACTGCTCAGGCTGAGAAGGTAAGCGACCAAAGCCTCGGCCCGCTCGGTCGGCACGACTTCATAGCCCGCCGGAGCCTGAATGCCGGCGCTGGATTGCAGCGCATGGCTGGAGACTTCGCCGGATATCTTCTGCGTTTCAAAAAGGAACTGATAGGCGGGCATCGAGCCCCGTCCATTGTACAGAAGCGAGTAGATGATTGCGGCGTCGGGCGCCGATGGCGCCCGAGCCGAAAAATTGGCCAGGTCCGGGCCTATCCGCGAGTCGCCGAGCTGGACGAACGGCTGGTAAATGTAATCGCGGGCGACGCTCTGGCGCGCGCCCCATCCCCGGGCCTGGTCGTCGCCGTATCCGGGCCGGCGGACCTGCTGCGTGTGGCAGGAGGCGCAATTGAGATCGCGATAGACCAGCTGCCCGCGGGCGGCGGCGCCGGGCATGCCGGCGGGAAAGGACTGGTCCGAGCCCCCATCGTAGAAGGGCGCAAGCGCGCCGAACTGCCGGGAAGAGCCGAGGACGATGCCGGCCCAGGACACACCGAGGGCTGCGAAGAGTCCGAGGAAAAGAAGGGCTCCGTTCTTCATGACGCGCGAGCCTCCAGTGCGGCCGGGCGGCGGATGGACGCGGCCGCTGCGGCATAGAACGGACACAGGGCGCTCTTGAAGAAGTTGACGAGGAGAAGGACGTTGCCGAGGAGAAGGACCGCCTGGGCCGCACTGGCGAGCAGGAGCCAGGGGGCCGTGTCGGAGCCGATCTTCGCAAATGCGACGGATGGCTGCATCAAGTCGCGCCCCTGGACGATTCCGGCAGCGGCCAGGGCGGCGACGAGGACGAGAACGCCGAGCGCGGTCAGCGCCAGATGCGCCCGGACGAGCCCGCCGTAGGCCCAGGCCCGGCCCGTGAGGCGGGGCAATGCATAGTAGACGCTTCCGATGAGCATCATCGAAATCGCCCCGGTGAATGCCAGCTGATGCTGCGCCTGGTCAAAATGCGTGAACTGGGTCACCTCCGAGATGCCGCGGACGGCGGAGAGGGCGTCGCCCAGGCCGCCGAGGACGTAGGCGAATAGCCCGAAGCCGATGAACTTGAGCGCCGGCCCGCCTGCGCAGCCCGCTCCCCGAAGGTTGATCCAGACGATCGCGTAGTGGAAAAGAAGGGTCGATGCGGCGACGATGGCGATCGTCGAAATCCAAGCCGGAACAGGGCCCCCGATCAGGTGCCTCCCGCCCGTCCACGCGCCGACAAAAAGGAGGCACCAGAAGCCGAGTGAAGCGAAATCATACGAGCCGAGGACGGCTCCCCTCGCCTTCGGCACGACGTAATAGGCGGCCGCCAGTGCGAGCGGGGCGAGCCAGAGGGTCCAGATGCCCTGCTCGTACCAGCCGGCGACGACCGCCTGCAGCGTCCCGCGGACCGGGAACCACAGGAGCATCACCTGCGCGATCGAGAAGAGCCAGGGAAAGAGGAAGAGGGCAGCCACGCCGTACCAGTGCGAGGCGTACATGACGACCCGGCGGCGGCCAGTCCACGCGAGGACGCCGCCAACCGCGATCGCCCCGTAAGAGACGAGGAGGAGCGGCTGAACCGCCAGCGGAAACTGGAGAAGCGGGATGGCCGTGCCCTCGCCGAAGGCGATCCCGACAAGGCCGAGGGTTACGCCAAGATTCCAGAAGAACGCCCCGGCGCCGATCCAGCTCGCCGCGCGCAGCGGCTCGCCGCCCAAGCGCGCCAGAATCCACAGGACAAGGGCCAGGCCGGCGTTCGCAAGCCAGCCGTAGACAAAGGAAGTCTCGGCGAGCGCCTGAACGCGGCCGTGGGTGAAGATCGGGCAGTCCGCCATGAACCCGGGGGCGTGCAGCTGGATCCCGGCGATCAGGGAAAACACGCCGCTCGCGACGAGCCAGGCGATCGCGGAGCCTGTCATGAACAAGAGCGGCCGGCGGCCGCACGCCTCGACGGCGCCGGAGTCGGAATCGACCGGGGTGACGGATGCGGGAGCGGTCGTCATTGCTTTGCGTTCGCTGCGTCGCGGACCACGAGTTCCATCGCCCGGTCGATCGGCAGCTGGACGATCCCGGTCTTCTGGTCCACCCAGCCGTAGCTCGTCGCCTGCTTTTCCTGGCGGGCCCGGAGGTCGCTCAGATACGCGCGCCTCGCCTCGGGCGTGGCGTTCCACTGCTGGTCCTGGGTCAGTTTCTCGGCCACCTCGTCCTCGGGAATGTAGGCGGGCGGATGGGGCGTGTAGGCCAGCTTCACCAGGATAAGAAAGAGCGCGAAGCAGCCAAATATGGCCAGGATGGTCACCAGGGAGACGGGCCGGGGATCGCTGTTTGCGGGCTCAGTCATGGTGGGTCAGGCATTCGACGATGCGCGG
Organism: uncultured Opitutaceae bacterium; assembly: GCA_964547325.1. GTDB lineage: Bacteria > Verrucomicrobiota > Verrucomicrobiia > Opitutales > Opitutaceae > Palsa-1447. Next base: position 4,160 of record CAZJNA010000157.1, read on the forward strand.
ATCGCGGATCGGGATCAGCTTGGCGCCGGCCGAGATGAAGCTCCGCAGGTAGGCCCAGACGCAGATGCCCCCGACGCCGGCGACCGCCGCGACGGACCAGAGGAGGTTGATCGAGAGGAAGGGCTGCGGATCTCCGTTCGCGTCCTTGAGCGCCGGCATCAGGTTGAAGGAGATGTCGACGAATATGACGAAGAGGATCCACAGGGCGATCCGCCGGATCGTCTTGTGCGTCACCTTGAAGCGGTAGGAAAGGAGCAGGAGGAACGGCAGGAGGAAGGTTCCGAAGACGATGAACATGCCCACCCACCACCAGTCGCCGTGCTCGCGCAGGTTGTACCAGAAGGTCTCCTCGGGCACATTCGCGTTCCAGATCAGGAAGTACTGCGAGAAGGAGACGTAGCCCCAGAACACCGTGAAGGCCAGCATCATCTGGCCGATGCTGTGCAGGTGGTTCGTGTTCAGGATGCCCTTGTAGTCCCCGCGGGCGTAGAGCCAGAGCATGATGAGGACCGTCAGCGAATACGCCCCGCGCATGCAATTCGCGAAGTACCACACGCCGAACATCGTCGAGAACCAGTGGTACTCGAGGCTCTTCACCCAGTA
>CAZJNA010000158.1:0-4712 GCA_964547325.1 uncultured Opitutaceae bacterium
GGCCCGAATGTGCAAATCCTCGAGCGCCGTTAGGAAGCTTGGCAGGTCGCTGCACGCCATAAGAGTCCTGGCGTCGGTCCCCGGTGTGATTCCCGCCAGGCTGGCATAGGTCGCAAGCGCGGTGGCGGCGCTCTCCGCCTGCCCGTCCCGGAGTGCGGCTATCAAGGCATGAACGCTGTGCAGCTCGCCGCGGGCGACCACGTTCTCGCGGGCTGCCTCGATCTCGTCGGGGAGGAGCTGGTGCTTGCCCGCGGCCACCAGGGCCGTCAAGGCGGCCAAATAGTCGTTCCGGCCGGCTAGGGACATTGCCTGGGCGATCTCATGGCGGACTTGCGCCTTATGAATGCCAAGAACCAGGGGTTTGAATTCCGGAACCAGGAGAGCTTTTGTCTGCACGGCGTCCAGGACCGCATAGGCGCCGGGATAGTCATTCTGGGCGACGAGATCCTTGGCGCGCGCCATGGCGTCGTGAACTTCGGCGATCTCGATATGATTGACGGTCTCCTCGAAGTCGGGCGCCAGAGCCGAATACAAGCGCATATCCTCTATCAATTTATAGGCCACCGCATAATTTCCTGCCTGGGCGGCCTGTTCTGCGGAGACAAGGTTGGATTCGACCTCCCGGATTGCGGCATCACTGGTGCGCTGAAGGAGCGCCTTGAATTCATCGCTGGCCCCTCCGGCCAGGACGAGCTGCGCCATCGGTTGAACCTGCAACAGGTGCGCACGGGCTTCCTCGGGGCTGAGGCTGGCGCCCTCCTTTGTCAGCGTGTCGAGCCACGCCGCCTCGGTCTGCTGATAGTCCCGATCGTGATCCGGATCCAGCGGCCGTAGCATGTGGGCCTGCTGCATGTCCTCAAGGGCGTGAGGCCAGTCCCGCGCGTTGAGCGCGGCCAATCCCTGTCCGCGCTTCCGGGAGGCTTGATACCGATGCAAGACGTCGCTCCACCAGAGGATCCCTGCGACGCAGGCGAAGGCCAAGAGAATCATCCACTTCAAGGCAGCTATGCGTCGCAGCATGAGGAGGACGGGAAGCTAGGGCGGGTGCCCAACTCGGGGCAATATGTATTGCATAAATTTACATCGCGCGGCGCCTCTCGGGCCGTGGCAGAGCCGAGGCGGTGACCGATACCGTCTGGTTGGCACCCGACGATAAGCAATAACAGTAGGAATGTCGCAGCATGGAAGGGTTTTTGGGATTTCATATTTGCCGATCAATATAAGTTGATGGTTTGGCGGGACATGCGTTGCAGTCCTTCAGGACAGCTGCAGGTGGATTAGCTTAACGCGCCGGGATTTCGGCAACGGCCCAGCTTGCTATAAATCACGCACTGCTACCAGGAATCTGGCAGAACGGTATTGTGTAGAGCGGGGCTTTTTCCGAGCCCGTTTCTTTCGCCTTGGCTGGCGTTATCCGCGTTTTAGTTTAGGTGAATCTCGTGCGCGTAACCGAACTCAACCACGTCGCCCTCTTCGTCACCTCTGTCGAAGCCAGTTCTCGCTTTTACGGCGAGGTCCTCGGTTTTCCACCCCTGCCGCGGCCGGCGTTTTCCTTCCCTGGCGCGTGGTTCCAGCTGGGCGCCAACCAGGAGCTTCACCTGATCGGCGGGCGACTGTCCGCGCCTCTCGATGAAGGCTCGCGCGCTGGGCATTTCGCGATGCGCGTGGACGACTTGGGCGAGGCGGCAAAGCTCCTTAAGAGCAAAGGGGTGAAGTTTCGCTCATCGCGCCGTCCCGACGGCGCCCAGCAGATTTTCTTCGAGGACCCGGACGGGCATCAGCTTGAGTTCTTTGTGGGGCCCTAGCGGATGCGGGGCCTCCGTCGATCCTGGCAGTGGGCCGAGTTCGCTGGCCGCGTCGCAGAGAAGATCGAACCCTGACGCCCCCTCCCTGCGTCTGGCTTGGTTCAGACATTAACAGTCAGGAATGCATCATGCCTAAAAAATCCCGCATTCTGCTTGCGATCGCTGGCATGCTCCCGGCCCTGGCTTGGGCGCAAACGCCCCCGACTGTCCCGCCTGCGCTGCCATCGGCGGCCGCACACTATAAACTGAATCCGGGTCTGCCCACCCTGTGGATCGTGGGCGCTTCCGCGGTCCGCAACGGCCACGACACCGGCAATGATGGGCAATGGGGATGGGGCAACCCCATCGCTTCCTTCTTCGACCAGAATAGGATCAACGTCGTCAACTTCGCCCTCGGCGGCACCAGCACCCGGACCTATCAGGCACTTGGGCTGTGGGACCACTTGCTGAAGGACATGAAGCGGGGCGATTACGTGCTCATCCAGTTCGGCAGCAATGACGCCAGCCCCGTCAACGACATCGCCCGCGCCCGCGGAACGCTGCCTGGCAACGGCGAGGAAACCCAAGAGATCGACAACCTGCGGACAAAAATGCACGAGGTGGTCCACACCTACGGATGGTACATCCGCAAGTTCATCACGGATGCGAGGGCGGAGGGCGCCGTCTGCGAAATCGTCCTGTCCCCCGACCCGAAGAATTCCTGGAAAGATGGCAAAATGGTGCGCCCGGCGAATTTTGCAGAATGGGCCAGGGCGGCCGCTGTCCAGGAAAACGCAACCTTCGTGGATGCCGGCGAATTGATGGCGGAAAAATACGACCGCGCCGGCCAATACGCGGTGACGCAGAAATATTTTCCGGAAAAGGAGACCGAGCACACCGACTGGGCGGGCGCCATACTGAATGCCCGCTGCATCGTCGCGGGCATAGCGGGGCTGGATCACTGCGATCTGGCGAACTATTTGCTGCCCGGTCCTCCGGCCGATCCTCTGCTGCCGTCGGGCAAGGCCAGGTGACGGCGATTCTGCTGCATTACTGAATTTCTAGAATGGAGGCGCGGGCCGGAATCGGTCTTAGCTCTGCAATTCAGTCAGAGGGGAAGTAGCCGGCCCCCGCAAATCTTCAAGGAGAACCCGCGTTAACTCGCGCCTACCCCTTCTAACTCTGCCACTACTTTTACTGACAGTTTCACTGACACTAGGCTGGGCCAGATCAAGGTCGGATCGTCAGAGCGGAGCGACTCTCGGGCGTGCTTTAGTCGGACCTTTGGCGATGCCGATTTCCCCTTGACCTCCTGCAAAGATCCGACGTTATTACGTCCGTACCCACTCTATCTATGGTCCTCGAACTCAAATTGCGCAAAGTCGGAAATTCCGTCGGTGTCGTGCTGCCGAAGGAGGCCTTGGCCCGGCTGAACTCAGGAGAGGGAGGGACCCTTGTCCTAACTGACGCTGCCGATGGCAGTTTCCGGCTTGCAGCCAATCAAGCCGATTTTGGACAGCAGATGAAGGCGGCTGAGGATATCATTCGGCGGTATCGCAACACTCTTCGCGAACTGGCGAAATGAAGGAGCCGGTTTGGTTGTTGCGGGAGACGGTTCGCGCCCTCCATGAACGCCTGTTGTCCGAATTTGGCGGAGCTTCCGGCGTCCGAGATGAAGGGATGTTGGAATCCGCCCTTGCCCGTCCCGCCAATCAATTTACCTACGGTTCTCCAAGCTTGGCGGAATTAGCGGCGGCTTATGCCTTCGGCCTGGTGCGCAATCATCCCTTTCTGGACGGCAACAAACGGACCGGTTTTGCGAGCGCGGCTCTCTTTCTTGAGTTGAATGGCTACCGCTTCACCGCCTCTGAGGTCGATGCTGCGGTGCAGACTCTCGCCCTCGCTGCACACGACTTGGATGAGGCTGGTTACGCGGTCTGGCTGAAAATCAACAGTAAACGCCTGCAATCCCGATCAAGAGGCCGGAAGCCTTTCAGATCCCGATAATCAGCGAATTCGATCAGCGCGGATCGATTTCGGCCCTCTTAGCTTCGACGATTTCGGCGAGTTGTTCGTCGTGGGCGCCGATGCTGGCGTCCAGTTCTGCCAATTTGGAAGAGAGGGCCTTGTGATCCAGGATCATCCGGCGGAGGGCGAAGAATGCCCGGACGACTATGATGCTCATCTGCACGGCGTGTGGGCTGTTGAGGACGTTGGCGGCCATGAGCGCGCCGTGTTCGGTGAAGGCGAAGGGGTGATAGCGGTGGCCGCCATGACCCAAACTTGAGGTCGCAAATTGCGACCTCAAGTTAGCAACCTCTTCACTGGTAAGCTGGAAACAAAAGTCACCGGGAAACCGATTGGCGTTCCGCTTTACCGCCTCATTGAAGCGTTTCGTCGGCACGCCATAGAAGCGGGCGAGGTCCAAATCGAGAAGAACGCGCTGACCGCGCAAGACCAGGATTCGAGTCTGGATCTGATCGGGTGGGATAATTTCGTCTTTGGTCATAGACCGCGACTATAACAAGTCGCGGCGGATGGCCCGCCGTCGCCTCGCTGGACGCGAGGCTAGGGCGTGGCAATTTTTGGCCCGGGCTTCGCCGGGTCAAAAATTGGAGGCGCGGGCCGGAATCGAACCGGCGCATAGAGGTTTTGCAGACCTCGGCCTTACCACTTGGCTACCGCGCCGAAAATCCTAATTGGCTGAAATTTAAGTCTAAGCCTCGGCACTCGTCATGCTGGGGAAGGATGAATCGGTCTAAAGTGCGGAGGAGGTGGGAAAGAACCGTCGTCGCGAAGCCTCTTCGCGACCGAAAGAGTTCAAGGTATTACTCCTGCATCAAAGTCAACGGCAAGGAGAAATGGAGGACCCTTACTTGCGTCTAAGAAAACCCCGCTAAATCGGGTCCCGATTCGGCCGATTGGACG
>CAZJNA010000159.1:0-4562 GCA_964547325.1 uncultured Opitutaceae bacterium
AGTTGGTTCCCGAGACGCAGTGCGCCAGGAAATCCTGCATGAACTTGCCGCCGCTCCCCGCGACGTCGGGCCCGCCGACACGCGCGGTCGGCAGCGCCCGGCGCACGGCGTCCACGGCGTAGTCATGGAGCTTGTAGAACTCCTCGGGCGATGCGTGCCAGTAGGAGGCGCCGTTGGGCTCGTTCCAGACCTCCCAGTACCATTGCTCGACCTCCCCGCGGCCGTAGCGCGCGACGCAGTGCTTTACCCATTGGTAGACGAGCTCCGCCCATTTCGCGTAGTCCTTTGGCGGGTAGGACCAGCCGGTGCCGATTGCCCCGTAGCTCAGCCCCGGCCGCCATTCGTGCTGGTAGGGCTCGGGCTTGATGGACAGGGCCTCCGGCATGAAGCCGATCTGGGCGTAGGGCCTGACACCGCGCGCGAGGTAGGTGTCGAAGATGTGGTCCACGATCGTCCAGTCATAGACCGGCCTTCCTTCCGAGTCCTCGGTGTAGATGTTCGTGCTGCCCCATTTTGGAGCCGGAGTGCCGTCGCCCGTGCACATGAGGTTGTGCGAGCGAAAGTATACGGATTGGGGTGCCATCGAGCCGAGTTCGCCGATCAGCCTGCGGCCATCCTTCATCGTTGCATAGTTCGGCTCGTCGCAGCCGAAAAAGCGCCAGATCGGCTTCATTTCGCCGATCGGCTTCGCGGCATCGACTTGGATCGCGACGGGAAACTCCGCCGGGGTGCTGCCGGACGTCTCCTGGCCGAGGGCGGGCAGGCTCGACGCCAGGCACAGGAGGATGCCGGGGAGAAGGGCGGGGGTTTTCATGGGGAAGTCTTCGGGCCGGCCACGGCGTCCGTCGTCCACTCGCCGTCGATCAGCCGCCAGTGGCGGCCGGCCGGACCCTGGTCGCGCAGAAGCGCGGGCAGTCTTGCGGACCGGACATTGTCATAGCATTGGAGCATGGCGAAGCGGCGGAGCGATGCCGGAATGCCGACGGCTGTGAAGCCGGGGTGGCCGGTCGCCGGATAGGGACCGCCGTGGTTCATGGCTGGACTCACGGCGACTCCCGTCGGCATCTTGTCGTTGAGCAGCCGGCCCACGCGGCTGCGAAGGCACGGCTCGAGCTCCGCGTAGAGCGCATCGTCGGAGCCGCGGGTGTCGGAATAGATGGATCCGGTCAGGTTGCCGTCGAGGCTGCTGAGCACGGCAGCCGCCTGGGCGGGGTCGCGCACGGTGACGATGAGCGAGGCGTTTCCAAAGGCCTCTGTCTGGAGTTTCTCGGGCTGGGCCAGGAATCCGTCGCCATCGATGCGGAGGAGGGTGTTCGAAAAATAACAGCCCGGCTTGGAAACGGGGGAGCCGCCCGTCACGAGCTGGGCGCCCGCTTCGCGGAGCGTTCCGACGCTTGCTGCGAGGGACCGGGCGACGGCCGGCGAAAGCAGGGCGGAGACGGGAGCGGCATCGAGCCGGGCTTTGACGGCCGCGACGAACTGCTCCGCCATCGGGCCCGCGAAAAGGACGACGAGGCTCGGGCTCGTGCAAAACTGGCCCGTCGCGAGAAGGGCGCTCCCGACGAATTCCTCGACGAGCTTTGGGCCGCGTTCGTCGAGGGCGCCCGGAAGAATGACGACGGGATTGATGCTCGATAGCTCGAGATAGACCGGCTTCCCCGCGGCATCGGCGGCGGACTTCAGCTTCAGGCCCGCGGCGCGGCTGCCCGTGTAGCCGAGTGCGCCGGTCCTGTGATCTGCTGCGAGGCGTTCGCCGTCCGCGTGTTCCGTGCGGTAAAGGAGCTGCACGGTCGCGGGCGGAAGGCCGGCATCGGCGACGGCGGCAAAGGCTTCCTCGGCGAGCAGGCGCGACGTGCCGGGATGCGAGGAGTTGGCCTTGGCGATCACGGGATTGCCCACGGCTATGGCGGCTGCAAAGTCGCCGCCCGCGATGCCATTGTAGGCGAACGGGAAATTATTCGGCCCGAAGACCCACACCGGGCCGAGCGGGCCGAGGCGGGAGCGGATGTTCAATTTGGTGTCGATGGTCGGCAGTGACCATGAACCCTCGAGGGTGGCCGCGGCGGCCTGTCGCAATTGCCCGGTCGTCCGGGGTAGTTCGACGTCGGCGAGACGGGGCGCCTTGGGCAGGCCGCTTTCCTGGTGGGCCATGTCCACGAGCTCGGCGCGGCGGGCCTCGATCCGCTCTGCAAAACGCGTCAGAAATCGGGCGAGCTGTTCGGGTGGCGCGCTCCGCAGCGCTCCCGCCGCTCCGACTGCGGCATCGAGCGCGTCGTCGCAGTCGGCCCAACTGCTCACGGGATAGTCTCCCGGGATCGGCTCGCCGCTGGTGGGATTCACCGAGTGAAAGGTCCCGGTTGCCCGGGAATCGCGCCATTTTCCGGCGATCAGGACGGGGTGGGTCGGCATGGCTATTTCTTTTTGGCGGTTCCGCTTCTCCGGATCGGTTCGACGATGGCCGCCATGTCTTTTTCCCCGAGGCCGGCGGCGATGCCCCTCTCAAAGGCTCCCAGAGCCGCTGTTGCGGTCGTCAGATCAACCGAGAGCCGGGCGGCCTCGTTTATCGCGTAGCCGAGATCCTTGGCCATCAGCTTCAGGTAGAAGTTCGGGGTGTAGTCGGGAGCCGTCATCCGGGCGGAAATTGTCTTTATGAGCGGGCTTCCGGGCGCGCCCTGGGTGAGCACTTCCAGGGCTGCCGTCCGATCGAGCCCGCTGCGCTCGATCATGACGAGCGCCTCGGCGAGTGCGGCGATCTGGACCCCGCAGACGAAATTGTTGACGAGCTTGATCGTCGCCCCGCTTCCGACCGGCCCGAGCAGGGTGACGGATCTTCCCATGGCCGACAGGACCGGTCTGGCCCTTTCAAGGGTGGAGGCGGCCCCGCCGACCAGGAAATTCAGCACTCCGTCCGCCGCGTGGCCCCGGCTGCCCGTCACGGGCGCATCCAGGAATTCGCAGCCCTTGGCGGCGACAGCGGTTGCCAGCTCGCGGATCCAGCCGACGGTTGCCGTGCTCGATTCGATGCACACCGAGCCGGGCGCGGCGCCTGCCAGGGCTCCGGAATCGCCGAGCCAGACGGACCGTGCCGCCTTGTCGTCGGCCACAATGCTTATGATGATAGCGGCCTGGGAAGCGGCCTCCTGCGGCGAGCGGGCTGAGGTCGCGCCCGACGAGACGAAGGGAGCCGTCTTTTCGGGGTTGCGATTGTAGACCGTCAGCGGAAAGCCGGCGTCGAGGAGCCGGCGCGCCATGCCCGATCCCATGATGCCGAGGCCGAGAAATGCGACGCGAGGTTTGCTCATGATTCGAATGACCGGTGTTTAGACAAGAGGTTGCACGGCGACGATGGCGGCCGGCCCGGGCATGACGCGGAGGGGATTGCGGAGCGGGCGGCCGAAGCCCTCGAAGGAGACCGCCATGATGTCGCCGTCCGCAAGCTGGACGCCCGCTCCGAAGCTCAGGCTGTGCGCGCCGTAGTAGTGGACATGCAGGTCGCCCGGCCGGCGGTGGGTCTCGAATTTGAAATGGTGGTGCTCGATGTTCTGCAGGCTGTGGCACATCTCGGCCTCGCCGGTCTGGATGGCTTGGGACCAGAGGGTCTTGCCGGCCCTCTCGATTGTCACATTGCCGACGACCGATCCGAAGTCGGGGTCGATGACGAGCTCGGGGCCGATCGAGCAGGTCCGGATCTTCGAACTGGCCAGGTTGAGGTAGTTCTTCTTCTCGAACTTGTGGTCCGAGAACTCGTTGCCGACGGCCATGCCGATCCGGCGCGGACGGCCGTCCCCATCCACGATGTACACGCCGGCGATTTCCCCCTCCTCGCCGCCGTCCTCGGCATGGGGAGACACGTCGAGCGGGTCGCCCGGCCCGCGAAGGATCCCGCCGTCCCCCTTGTAAAACCATTCGGGGGCGGCGCCGATCCGGCCGGCGGGAGGGCGGCCGCCCTCCACTCCCCAGCGGAACATCCGCATGCTGTCCGTCATATCGGCCTCGCTGGCCCCGTGCATGGCCGACCGGTTCTTCGCGCTGCCGAGATGGGTGAGGCCGGTGCCGGAGACAAGGCAGCGAGCGGCTTCGTGGGGATGATCCGCGGGTGGAAGCAGGCGCCATTCCGACCGGCCCTTGTGGATGGAATCGTAGTCGAGCGTGTCCGCCGCGGCGCGTCGGGCCACGAGTTCCGCCAGGGGGGTGCGCGTGGCGGCGGATTCGAAGGCGAGATCGTAGACGGAAGCAGCCCCCGAAAGCAGGCGCAGCCGGGGCTCCTCGACGAGGGCGACGCGGCGCTCGGCGCCGCGCTGGATTTGAACAAGACGGATCATGGCTGGATGGCGGGGCTCACCCGGTTATGTCGAACTGCTTCAATTTCTCCTCGTCGATCGTCAGGCCGAGGCCGGGGGTGTTCTCATCGAGGTCTATGAAGCCGTCCTTTGCCATCGGTTCGCCCTTGAAGATATACCAGAAGAGCTCGTTGCCAACCTCGACATCCACGGGAGGGAAGAATTCAGCCATCGGGGAATTCAGGCTGGCCATGACGACGTGGTAATTGTGCATCTGGCCGG
>CAZJNA010000160.1:0-4562 GCA_964547325.1 uncultured Opitutaceae bacterium
CCAGGGCCGACACGGACCCGAACCGCCTGGAGACGCCTTCGATCTGGATGGAAGTCATGCTACGCCAAGCAGGAGGATATTCCAACAGCCCGCCAAGCCAAGCCGCGCCTTCGATTTTTGCTGACCGCAGCCGGGCCTGCCGAAAGATACCGGGCTCAATGCCGGCGAAAAAGAAAGCCCCCGCACATCCCGATCTCGAGACGGTCCTGTTCACGGAATCGGAGATCAAGGGTCGTGTGAAGTCGCTCGGCAGGGAGCTGAAGACAATCTACGGCGACGGCGAATTCACGATTGTGTCGATCATCAACGGCGCGGTCCTCTTCACGGCCGACCTGATGCGCGAGATAGACAACCCCATCCGGCTCGATTGCATCCGCATCTCCAGCTACGGGGAGAAGACGAAGGCCCTGGGCACCCCGCAGATCGTGCACAGCCTGACGCTGGACATCGCCAAGAGGCACGTCCTCCTGATCGACGACATCCTGGACACGGGAAAGACGATCGCCCTGGTAAGCGGGCTCATCCGCAGGCTCAATCCCGCCAGCCTCCGGGTCTGCGTGCTGCTTGAGAAGCAGGGCCGGCGGGAGGTTCCGTTCGAGGCCGACCTCGTCGGCTTCAGGATTCCGGACAAGTTCGTCGTCGGCTACGGCCTCGATTTCGCGGAGCGCTACCGCAACCTGCCCTGCATCGGCGTCCTCCGGCCCGAGCTCCAGAATCCGCCCGAATGGGCCTGAGTTAGCGCCGCTTCTTGCGGGGCGCAGCCGCGGGCTTGCGGTAGTTCCCCGACTTGAGGGTGTCGATCTGGTCCCGGAGGACCGCGGCACGCTCGAATTCGAGGCGTCCGGCGGCCTCCTGCATCTCGTCCTCCAATTCGGCGATCACAGCCGCCACGTCGTCGACGCTCTCGGCGACGACGGCCTCCTTGCCGGCGCCCGTGCCATCGTAGGTGTGGAGGCTGGCCTGAACCCCCCGCCGCACGCCCGTCGGCGTGATTCCATGCTCGGTGTTGTAGGCCAACTGGCGTTCGCGCCGGTAGCTCGTCACTTCGAGCGTGCGGCGGATGGATTCGGTGATCTGGTCGGCGTAGAAGATAACCCGACCCTTCTCGTGCCGGGCCGCGCGTCCGGCGGTCTGGATCAGGCTCGTGAAACTGCGGAGGAAGCCCTCCTTGTCCGCGTCGAGCACCGCAACCAGGGCCACCTCGGGAAGGTCGAGCCCTTCCCGCAGGAGGTTGATCCCGATCAGGACGTCGAAATTGCCGAGCCTCAGGTTCCGTAGGATTTCGACCCGCTCGATCGCATCGATGTCCGAGTGAAGATATTCGACGCGGATCTTCGCCTCCCTCAGGTGGGCCGTCAGGTCCTCGGACAGGCGCTTGGTCAGGGTCGTCACGAGGACGCGCTCGCCGGCCAGGGCCGCGGCCCGGACCTCCCCCATCAGATCCTCCACCTGGCCCTTGGTGGACCGGAGGGTGATCTCCGGGTCGAGGAGGCCCGTCGGGCGCACGAGCTGCTCGGCGACCACCGTCGACTTTTCCAGCTCATATTTTCCGGGAGTCGCCGAGACAAAGAGGATCGGACCTGCGATCTCCAGGAATTCCCCGAAATTCTGGGGGCGGTTGTCCAGGGCCGAGGGCAGCCGGAACCCGAAGTCGACGAGGGTTTTCTTCCGCGCCTGGTCGCCATTGTACATCGCCCCGATCTGCGGGACCGTCGCATGGCTCTCGTCGATCATCAGGAGATAGTCCTTCGGAAAGAAATCGATCAGGCAGAACGGGCGCTCCCCGGGGCGCCGCCCGGTCAGGTGGCGCGAATAGTTCTCGATCCCGTTGCAAAAGCCCATTTCACGCAGCATCTCCAGGTCGTAATTCGTGCGCATCCTGATCCGCTGGGCCTCGAGGTAGCGGCCCTGGGCCTCGAACCAGGCCACGCGCTCATCGAGCTCGGCCTGGATGGCTACGACCGCGGGAGCCAGTTTTCCGCGCGTCGTGACGTACTGGTTCGCCGGGTAGAGGTCGAATTGCTCGATCTCCTTCCGGGCCGCGCCCGTCAGGGGATCGAACTCGCGCATCCGCTCGATCTCATCCCCGAAGAATTCCACCCTGAGCCCCTGCTCCATGTATGCGGGCATGATGTCGACCACGTCGCCGCGGACCCGGAAGCGGCCTCGTTTGAGCTCGTAGTCGTTGCGCTCGTATAGGTTGTCGACAAGGCGCTCGAGGAGGACATTCCGGCCGAGCGGCGCTCCCCTCCGCAGCGGGATCCGCAGCTCGGTGAAGTCCTCGGGGGAGCCCAGCCCGTAGATGCAGGAGACGCTGGCCACGACGACGACGTCCCGCCGGCTCAGGAGGGCGCTCGTCGCCGACATGCGCATCCGCTCGATCTCCTCGTTGATGGACGAGTCCTTCTCGATGTAGGTGTCGCTCGATGGCACGTAGGCCTCGGGCTGGTAGTAGTCGTAGTAGCTGACGAAGTACTCGACGGCGTTACCGGGAAAGAAGCCCTTGAACTCGGAGTAAAGCTGGGCGGCCAGGGTCTTGTTGTGGGACACGATCAGGGTCGGCCGGTCGCACCGCGCGATCACGTTGGCCATCGTGAACGTCTTGCCCGAGCCGGTCACGCCCAGCAGGGTCTGGAATCGGTTTCCAGCCTCGAACGAGGCGACCAGCCGCTCGATGGCCTGGGGCTGGTCCCCCGTGGGCTTGTAGTCGGCGCTGAGCTTGAAGGGCACGCGAAAGGAAACAACACCCGCGGCCCCGCGGCAACTCCGTTGCCGGATTAGAACGTGTGGATGAAGAGCCCGGAGCGGAGCTTGGGCTCGAACCAGGTGCTCTTGGGGGGCATGATCTGCCCGGCGTCGGCGATATCCATGAGCTGGGCGACGGTGACCGGATACATCGAAAAGGCGACGCCGCCATGGGCGTCCACGCGCCTGCTGAGTTCGCCCGGGCCGCGGATGCCGCCGACAAAGTCTATGCGCTTGCTCGTGCGCGGGTCGTCGATTCCGAGAATCGGGGCGAGGAGCTTTTCCTGGAGCACGCTGACGTCCAGCCGGGCGACCGGGTCGGCGGCCGGATCGACGGGGCAGGCCAGGCCGTGCCACGCTCCGGCGAGATACATGGAGACGTGGCCCGCGGCTTCCGGAGCGGGCGCGACGCCTCCGGCGGCTCCGAAGATCCTGCGCACCTTGCCGAGAAAATCCGGCGTGGAGAGGCCGTTCAGGTCGGCGACGATGCGATGGTAGGGAAGTATCTGAAGCTCGCCGGCCGGGAAGAGAACGCTGAGAAACCAGTTGTAGTCCTCCGCTCCCGTGTGCCCGGGGTTGCGCTCGCGGCGGAGCCGGGCCACCCGGGCGGCGCTCGCCGCGCGATGGTGGCCGTCGGCGATATAGGCGACGGGAACGGCTCCAAACGCCCGGATCCAGGCCTCCCCGCCGGGTATGCGCCACACCGTGTGGCGAATGCCGTCCGGGGCCGTGAAATCATGAAGCGGCGCCTCTCCCGCCTGGCGGGCGGCCAGGGCGCCGAGTTCGGCCGTATCGCGATAGGTGAGAAAAATCGGCCCGGTGTTGGCGCTCAGGGTATCGACCAGGCGCGTGCGGTCGTCCTCCTTGTCCCGGCGGGTCTTCTCGTGCTTCTTGATGATCCCCGAGTCGTAATCGTCGACATGGCAGACGGCCACGAGCCCCCTTTGGGTGTGGCTCCCCATGCGCTGCTGGTAGAGATAAAGGCACGGGCCGCTCTCCCGAAGGAGCGAGCCGTCCTTCTGGAGCCGGGCGAAGGCCTCATGCGCCTTGGCGTACACGGAGTCCCCATAGGGATTCGTCCCGGGGGGAAGGTCTATCTCGGCCCGGTCAACGTGCAGCAGGCTTCGCGGCCGGCCGGCCGCAAGGGCGGCGGCCTCGGCGGCGTCAACGACGTCGTACGGCACGCACGCCACTTCCGCGGCGTGGGCCGGATCGGGGACGAGCCCCTGGAAGGCGCGGATCCGCATGCGCCCGCTCCGCCTATTTCTTGGAGCCGCGCTTGAACTTCGAGGTGAACTTCTCGACGCGTCCCGCCGTGTCCACCAGGCGCTTCTCACCGGTGTAGGCCGGATGGGAGTCCATGGTGACATCGCGGAGCACGACAAAATATTCCTCGCCGTCGATGGTCTCCTTGCGGGCGGACTTCATCGTCGAGCGCGTCAAAAAACGCCTGCTGGTGGCAACGTCCAGGAAGCAGACGTTGTTGAGCGTGGGATGGCCGGCTTCTTTCACGGGAGAAATGGGGTTAGCCCTGCCGCGCCTTGTAGCGCGGGTCGGTCTTGTTGATGACGTAGATCCTGCCGCGGCGGCGGACCACCTGGCAGTCCGGGTGGCGCTTCTTGGCAGATTTGATGGACGAAACGACTTTCATAAAAGGCTACAAAGCAGAGATGGAGCTGGGAGGTGTCAACTCATTCCTATCCTCGGTAGTGTGTCATTTTGCCGGGAGCATGCCCCCCCATCGTCGGTGCTGCCAATTCCAGGACCGCCGCCAACACCGGCCGCCAAGATCCGCCGGCCAGTTGCCGGCCGGATGG
>CAZJNA010000161.1:0-4519 GCA_964547325.1 uncultured Opitutaceae bacterium
ACCAGGCCCCGGAGGACCGTGAGTCGCAGATTGATGGCTGAAGCGCTCAGTCCGCGGCCGGGTTTCAGCTTTCCATCTGAATTCCGAGTACCCTCCATTTCCCGCCGATATCCGGTGACGAGCTCATTGCCGTCGGCAAATCCGGCGCCCAGGAGACGATTGGCGGCGGCTAGGCGATCCGGCGCTTTCACGAATCCAGCAAAATCATCGAGCGCAGCCGAGTAATGTCGGAGAGTTGCCGCATTCTCGCGATCCAGATAAGAATCTAGCAGCTGGTCTACCTTCGGTTTCTTATCCGCCATACCCGGGAGTAGAGCTGGGATTGGTGCTAATGACAATTGGCACGGGTACGCACAATAAATATTATGTTAACTAATTAAATACTGATATTCAGCCCTCGCCTCGCTATTACAGACGGGGATGGCTTCAGCATTACTTCACCAAGCAATGGTGGGACGGCATTCCCGATCTGCACACCAGACGCGAGAATGACCTGTTCCCCGCCAACTGAAGTGGTTTGTGCAAAGTGGCCATCTTTGCTTCAGCAGACAGGGGGCATAGGGCACCATTCCTGAAAACCAGACAATACCTTGACTCCTGAACGGTAATCCTTTTAAGGAGTTCGGGTATTGAATGGTCGTCTCTATACTTCCCAATTTCTCGTTCAGTCGGCGAAGCCCTATGTGAGCCTTCTCTTCGGAGCGAGGCAGACCGGCAAGAGCACGCTTTTGCGGGCTGTCTATCCACATCCCGCCCTGAGCATCAATTTCGCCGATCCGGGCGACCGGGCTGAATTTGGGCAGCATCCCGCGCTCTTGGTTGAGGCCTGCCGCAGTCTGCCCGAAAAAGGCGGCGCCGCTGTCGTCTTGATCGACGAGGCCCAATTGGTTCCGGAGATCTTTAATGCCGTTCAAAGTCTCTACGATGGGGACAAGACCCGCTGGCGTTTCATTCTCTGCGGCAGCTCCGCTAGAAAATTGCGAAAAATCGGCGCCAATCTGCTGCCGGGCCGCTCCCTCTATCACCGCCTATATCCCCTCGTCCAAGCGGAGATCGCCCCCGGCCTAAGTGAGCACTCGTTGCTGCCCCGGCCTTCTTGGGCGGAGCCGGTGCCCCACCCCTTCGCGTCCATGGACCTCCCGGAGCGCCTGGCCTATGGGGCTCTGCCCGGGATTGTTGCGGCCCCCGAGTAGGATCGGCTCGCTCTCTTAAAATCCTATGCCGCCATCTATTTGGAGGAGGAAGTGCGCAGAGAGGTGGCATCGATCAACCTCGCGCATTTTTCACAGTTCCTCGAACTAGCCGCCCTCGAATCGGGCCAGATCGTGAACTATGCGTCGATCGCCCAAAAAGTTGGTGTGACAGGCAAAACGATCCAGAGCTACTACGCCATCTTGGAGGACATGTTCATCGGTTTTTCGTTGCCGGCCTTTTCGGGCAGCGCTCGCCAGGGCGTCCTCACCACCCCTCGGTTTTACTTCTTCGACCTAGGGGTGCGGCACGCCAGCGCGCGCCTGACCATTGCTCCCGCGGCCGTCTTGGCCAATCCGGGTCAGCTGTTCGAACAGTGGGTGGGGATCGAGATCTGGAAGCGCTTGGGCTACCTGGGCGAAGGCCAGCTGAGCTACTTTCGGACCAAGACGGGAGTGGAAGTCGATTTCATCATCAGGCACGGGCAAAAGCTGATCCCGATCGAAGTGAAGTGGACCGACCGGCCTGCCCTCTCCGATGCGCGGCATCTGCTGGGATTCCTCGCCGAGCACCCCGAGACCGCTCCTACTGGATATATCGTGTGCCGCTGCAAGCATCCCCTTCAGTTGGCGCCCAATATCCACGCCATACCTTGGCAGCGGCTGTGAAGGTCCATACCTGAGGAGACGCCTGAGGAATCGTGCCCGTGACGTGGATCTTTCGGGAAATCCGTCCGCCGTGGAGTGACTTTCCCTTGGGCAACAAGTCGGTACTCAAATCGACCGCAACCCTGTTGACAGGAGGGTCGGTGTCCTACCACCGTAAGACATGTCCACAGCCACAATTCGCCTGACGTTTGAGGAAAAACGCCGTTATTCCGCCGAAGCACGCCGGCGCGGAATCACGCTCTCGGAGTTTCTCCGCGAGGCGGCCCGCCGGGAAGCCACAGCAGGCAATAACCCATGGCAAAAATTCTTTGCGGAGAATCTCCCCGTCGATTTTGTGGCTCCCGCCGATCTCTCCATCCGTGAAGGCTTCAGCCGTTAGATACCTGGTAGATGCCGGTCCCCTAATCGGCGCGTTTTCGCCCCGCGATCGATGGCACGAATGGAGCCGCGAAACCCTGCGTGCCCTCGGCGCCGAAACCTATACGACCGAGACAGTATTCGCCGAGGCGGGGCACCTGCTCAAGCCGTATCCGAGGGGGTTGGTGCAGCTCCTCCGTTCGCTCCACGAGGGGAAGGTGAGGTTTCTGCCGGTCTATCCCCGGCAGGCTGCCCGCTGCGTGGAATTGGCGCTGAAATATCCCGAGCGGATGGACGTGGGCGACGCATCCCTGGTGATCCTTTCCGAGGCTTATCCGGCTGCCAAGCTGGTGACACTCGATCTCGCGGATTTTGGCATTTACCGGCGGCGGGATGGCCGTCCCGTGCCCTTGATCGCTCCCGGCGTCTCGGATGGATATGCCGTTGAAGAACCTGGCGCTCCCTATACGGTCGATCCATTGGGCAGAGAGCGCATGGCTTCGACCGGACGAAAGCCGCGGCGGCCGCGGACCGTTCGAAATTAGAACCTCCGGTTCGACGGGATCGTTACAGCCCTGGCAAAATGAATAAAATCCATCTCTCCATCGCCGTCCTTGCTCTGGGAGGGTTTTTGCCCGCCGTTCTCGCCCAGGCTCCCGCGCCGGCCGCTTCGGTGGTCCGGTCGAAATATGATGCCTCGGCGGCAGCCACGCCCAAGCGGAATGCCGACCGGTTCCTGCAGCTGCACGATTCGTTTCTGGAGCGCGGCAAAGCGGGCCCGATCGGGGTTCTCTTTGTGGGCGATTCGATCGTGAACCATTGGCTCAATGCGCCCGCGATCTGGGACAAATATTACGGGAAATACCAGCCGGCCAACTTTGGAATCCCCGGCGATATGACCCAGAATGTCATCTGGCGGCTGGAGCATGGCGAATTCGACGGCATCCATCCGCGGGTCGTCGTGTTCATGCTCGGCACCAACAACACCTCGGGCAACACGGTGGCAGAGATATTCGCGGCGGATAAGAAGATCGTCGATGGCATCCGCGCCAAGATTCCGGAGACCAAGGTGCTTCTGCTTGGCATTCTCCCGCGCGAATCGCGCCCGCGCGGTGGAATCCCCGCCCTTTCCCCGTTGATGAGGGTCATCGACGCGGTGAACGCGCAGCTGGCCACGCTCGATGACGGCCACAACGTGCGCTACCTCGACCTTGCGCCTAAATTTATCGGCCCCGACGGCCAGATTTCCGCCGCGCTCATGGCCGACGGGGTGCATCCGACCGTTGCTGGTTTCCAGGTCTGGGCCGATGCCATGCAACCGCTGCTGGACGAAATGTACCGCTGATTTACGGCCGCAGGGGTCCGGCGCCCGGACGAAGAAAAGCGATCCAGATAACCTTGCACGACCCGGTGCAGTATCCTGCCCGGGACGGTGGCTCTCGGGCCTAAGGAAACATCAGTCGGTGCGTCCTTTGGATCTTATCCATCGACGTTTGGGCGAGTCGCGCTTCGGCGGCAAATTCCGGCCAGCGCCTCACGACAGCCTTCACCTCCTCGAGGATTGTCGCTGCACGCCCCCGCTTCATTAGAGCGCCATTGGCGCACAGGCTGAAGTCTTCCATCGTAAATCCATCCCGTTTGCCGTTCAGAGTCATTTGGTGCGCGGCGGTCCACGATCCTGACGGGTTGTAGCTGTTAATCACATCGAAGGCCGGCGCGAGGGACCATAGCCCCTGCTTGTCCATGAGATAGGCGATGTTCTTTGGGTGATCGTCCTGATTGCGGGCCACGATGTTGAAAACCATCCGCCGGAATTGCTCCTCCACTGCAGCCATGGGCAGCTCGAGCTGCCGGATGACCAGCAAGGCCTGTTCATAGGAGTAGGCTCCTGCCTGATTGTAATCGTAATGCGCCAATCCGCAAAGCGACTGCATGTGCAGCTTCTCGCCTCCGGCGAGCCGATCGAAGCGCCTGGTCATGAAGTGCCGCCTGCCGTTTTCCTCCAACAGGCGGCACTCGCTCATCGAGATTCCCGCGGCTTTCGCCATCAGGTGATACGCGTACTCGATCACCCCGTAGTCCTTCGGATCTTCCAGTTCCTTGTCCTTGTTTCCGGAGACGCCATCGAATTTGAGAAGCCAATACTCAAATCCCTCACCTGCCCTGATCTGACCCGAGCGCATCTCGTCCGTCTTTGGATTCCATGCGATAACCGCTTTCGCGCGCGCACCCCCGGCCGATGTTCCGACCCGCAGGATATCTGCAAGCGCCTTCCCCTGGACCGCCATGTGAAAACTGCCCTG
>CAZJNA010000162.1:0-4484 GCA_964547325.1 uncultured Opitutaceae bacterium
AGGTCCCCGAGCCAGCCGTGCTCGCGTGTGAGGGAACGGTTTGCAAATGGTCCGAGATTGAGGGAAGCGAACTTTCCAGGCGGTCCTTTTGCCAAGAGGCGGTGGGGCGCGGCCCAGGTATCCGCCGCCTCGCGCAGCCTCAGATCGAGATCTTCCGGCCATTGCCTGAATTCACGGCCGGAAAACGGAGGCGAGCCCTTGGCGGCGGAGGTTTGGGAACGCGGGAGGGGGGCGACCGACGACCGCTCGATCAGGCGGGACTCGAGGCGGAGCCGTTGCGGACCTCCAAGGCGGCCGGCCCGCCGGGCCTCGAGCGCCTGCTGGCACACAAGGTCGAGCGCAAGGCGGCCCATGAGCCGGCCGTCGAACGCCACCGCTGTCACGGCCGGACTGGCCCCGCGCGCTGCCGGCGAGTCTCCCATCGCAACCAGGGAAAGCCCGCCCGGAATGGCGATCCGCATGCCTTTCGCCGCAGTCAGAAAGTACGCGAGGGCGGTGATGTCGAAGAGCACCACCGCCGTCGCCTGAGGAAATTCCCTCCGGATTCGCTGGAGTCCGGCGCGCATCGAATCCGGGTTGTGCGCTGTGAATTCGGCAACTTGCGAGGCCGAATGGCGCAGGCTGAGCCGCCTGCAGGCCTCCTGGTAGGCCCGTCGCACCGCATCAGCCCGATGTCCCCGGCGAAGCGAGGCAAGGAGGACGATGTCCCGATGGCCCGCTTCGGCCAGGTGCGACACCGCCTGCTCGGCTCCATTGCGGATGTCCTCGGCGACGACGCTGCGGCTGGCGGGGGCCTCGCCGCAGAAGACACAGGGGATCCTAAGATCGTCGAAATGCTTGGCCTCGGCATCCCATTCCCATCCGGTGTCGCTCAGGCTGGCGATCACACCGTCGAAGCGGCGCTCTGCGGCCAGGTGCAGCTTGGCCCGCATGGTATCCCGCCCGATGTAGTAGAGCTCCTCGACATGGACGCCGCGCGCGGCGGCCTCGAGCGAGAGTCCGGGAAAGCTATCCGCCCGATGGGTGACGACGGCGATCCTCGCCCCCGCGATCTTGGAGGTTTCGCCCGGGACATGGAAAAGCCTGTATCCCTCCCGCCGGAGCCTGCCGGTCGCGATCAGCCGCTGGGCCGCTCGATTTACCGCGGAGGCGCTCACGCCCCAGCGGGAGGCAAGCTCCCGTTCCGAGGGAAGCGGGCCGGAGCTTTTCTGGGACTCTGAAAGAGCATCGTAACCAGCCAGGGCTTTCCCGACGGGGCGATCGCGGGCGGGCGTTTTCACAAGGATGTCATAATTTAATGCATTAATATGCCGTCAAAATGCATCGCAATGCAAACCAGCATTGTAGGAGCCGGGCTTCGGCATTCTCCTGACCCCAGAGATGACCCCGATCTCCCCTGCTTTGCCCGAGCTTGCCACGCTCGTTTTCATTTCCCGAGGCGATGTTCGTCCGTCGCTTCCCGCGGGAAAGGTTCCCTCCGGACGATAAGAATCCTCAATTGTGGCGTAACAGAACTCATTCACCGCCGCCCCCCGATCGGGTATAAACCCCACAAGCGACCCCTGTCGCGCAGAACTTCACCCCGCTTTCCTAGCAACTGGCCCCAAGCCGGTTTGTTTCAGCCAGAACCTTACCGTTTGAATCCCAAGACCAAGAACCTCATGTCTGAAAACCGTACCCCCGCACTGTTGCGAGCCTTTGCAGTCACCTCGGCGCTTTCCCTCGGCTTGGTGCCGAGCCTCGCGATCGCTCAGGCGGCCGCCCCGAGCACCACGGGCCCCTCGGCACCCGTAGCCCTGACGCCTTCCAGCGTCGAGACCTCCGATTCCTCGCAATCCGTCGTCAAGCTGTCGCCGTTCGTGGTCGATGCCTCGTCCGACCAGGATGGCTACATGGCCACGAGCACCCTGGCCGGAACCCGCGTCCGCTCGGATCTGAAGGACGTCGCCTCGGCCATCACGATCGTGACGACCAAGTTTCTCAAGGATACGAACGCCGAGAACAACGGCGACCTGCTGGTCTATACCCCGAGCACGGAAGTGGCGGGCATCAAGGGCAACTTCACCGGGCTCGCCGGAACGTCGATCTACGTGGAAAACACCGTTTCGCCGACCACCCGTGTTCGCGGACTGGACACCGCGGACAACACCCGGGACTACTACCTGACGGACATCCCCTGGGATTCCTTCAACGTGGACCGTCTCGACCTCCAGCGCGGGCCGAATTCGATCCTCTTCGGCATCGGAAGCCCCGCCGGAATCATCAATTCGAGCCCCAGCGACGCTTCCTTCAAGACCGCGTACAATGTCGAGAGCAAGACGGACAAGTACGGATCTTTCCGCGAATCCTTTAATTTCAACCAGAGCATCATCGACAACGTTCTTGCGGTTCGTTTTGCGGTACTGAAGGACGACAAGAAGTTCCAACAGAATCCCGCCTTCAACAATTCGACGCGCTACTATGGTGCGCTGCGGTTCGACCCGAAGCTCTTCGACGAGCACAACACGACCTCGATTCGCATCAAATATGAGGAAGGCTCGGTAAGCTCCAACAATCCCCGCCAGGAGCCGCCGGTCGACGAGATCACGCCTTGGTTCAAGACAGGCACGGATGCTTACGGCAATCCCGGATACAACAAGCTGACCATCAATCAATTCAGCCTCACCAATCCCAATCCATCCGGCAAGGCGCAGCCGGGAGCCAGCGGGAGCACCTTGTCTTCTGCAACCTACGAGCTCGGCGGCTGGGCTGAGACACGCTCCTACTGGCCCGATGTTCTCAATTACTACGAAGCCACGCCGATCAATGGAAACTCGCCGGGCGCGGCCTATCCGAGCGGAACGCCTATCAAGACCATCGTGGCGCAGCAAAATATGGGTAATTCCCTCAACGGAAACGCGGTCATCGGGGGAATCACGGTTTTCCGGCCCTTTGGCATACCTTCCGAGAGCCAGTATGCTGCGTATGTCGGGCCGGTCTCCGGCAACGGCTTCAACTATCCCGGCGGCGCCATTCCCGGCGGCGCCTACTACGCCGACACCAATATCACGGATCCGACGATCTACGACTTCTACCACAACCTCCTGGACGGCCCTAACAAGCATGAATGGCAGAGCTGGAAGTCGTTCAACGGTTCGATCGACCAGACCTTCCTCGATGGCCGCTACGCGTTCCAGTTTGCGATCGACAAGCAGACCTACACCGCAGGCGCCAACCAATGGATGACCGGCTCGAACTACGCGATCACGGTCGATGTCAACCAGACCTACGCCGACGGCACGCCGAATCCAAACGTGGGGCGCCCCTATGTGGGAAATGCCGCATCCAATACGAATTATGCCTATTCGACCGACCGGAGTGCGGTCCGCTTCACGCCCACGGCCGAAATCCGGCCCGAGGACTTCATTTCAAACCCGCAAATCGCGGGCATCATCGGAAGGCAGCATTTCACCGGCGTGATCGAAAAGGACACGGTCATCCAGAACAACGTCACCTGGGCCGAGTTCGCAACGACTCCCGAGTACATCGTGGCCAATCCGGCGAACTTTCCGAACACCGGCCAGCTTGGGTCCAATCGCGAATTCGACTGGCTTGCCTACATCGGGCCGAGCCTCGCCAACGCCCCATCGGCGCATAATGCGAACCTGGCCAGCCCGAACTTTATAATCGCGCCCCCCGCCAACCAGCTGGCGACCAATTTCAACTCCATCTGGAACGTGACGTCCGCGCCCAATGCGCCTGGGTATGTCAATCCGAACGCTCCCTACACCTGGGTTAGCACCAAGGACGGATCGACCAACACGGGAACGCAGAAGGACAATCCGGCGAACTATGTCGGCTGGTCTCCGCAGCCGATCAACTGGATGAGGGCGAGCAATCCCAATGATTACCCGAGCTTGGTGACGTCGGCGAGCCGTACGCACTACAGGGATGACTCGGAAGGAATCGTCTATCAGGGATACTTGCTCAACGGCGACTTGGTGCCGGCATTCGGCTGGCGCAAGGACGAGGTCACCAACTATCAGACGAACGCGCAGACGGATCCCGTCACCGGATTCACGAGCTTGAATTTCCCCGACAACCTGGCATCCCGGACCGACGTCAAGGGAACCAGCAGGTCCTGGGGCGCCGTTTATCACGTCCCTTATTCGCGTTTCGCGAATATACCCGGGGCGCCGACGATCAGCCTGGACTACAACAATTCCGAGAATTTCAAGGCGGACGCAACGCGGCTGAGCCTGGCCGGTCTCCCCATCCCGAATGCCATGGGCAAGACAACCGAGTACGGCGTTACAATGACCGCGCTCCACGACAAGATCACGCTCAAGATCAATTGGTTCAAGACGACGGTGTCAAACGCGACCCTCACCAACACGGTGTCAAATTCGATCGGCGGCCTTGGAAACAACGCGTACTTCATCGCGGACGGCGCGATCTGGGGTTACGGCTGGGCCACCGAGCTTCAAGATGGCCTCCGGGGTCAG
>CAZJNA010000163.1:0-4483 GCA_964547325.1 uncultured Opitutaceae bacterium
CCGACTGGCCGGACATCGATCTCGACTTGCCGATCGGCGATCGGCGCGAGGAAGTGATCCAGGAGGTGTATCGCCGCTACGGGCGGTTGGGCGCCGCCATGACGGCGAACATCGCGACCTACCGCGGCCGAAGCACCATGCGCGAGGTGGGCAAGGTTTTCGGGTTTACAGACGACGTTCTTGACCGGTTTAGTTCCTTATTTCACGGCGGCGATTATCCCCAGACCATCGAGTTGCGGGACCAAGTGCGGCAGGCCGGAATAGCCGGTGATCATCCGCGGCTTCCCATGCTGCTCGATACCTGCCGTCAGGTGTACGGGCTCCCCCGGCACCTTAGCCAGCACTCGGGAGGCATGGTGCTGTGCAAGGGTGACCTCTGCGACTACGTGCCCCTTGAAAATGCCGCGATGGAAAGCCGCTCTGTCCTGCAATGGGACAAGACCGACTGCGAGGAGGCCGGCATCGTGAAGGTGGACCTCCTTGGCCTCGGAATGATGGCCGTCATCCAAGACACGCTGGAGGTGTGCTCCGCGCGCGGACAGCCAGTGGACCTGGCTCGGATCCCGAAAGACGACCCGAAGACTTTCGAGACAATGCAGGCCGCCGACACGATCGGCGTCTTCCAAATCGAGAGCCGCGCGCAGATGAGCACGCTCCCCCGCATGAAGCTGCGGACCTTCTACGACCTCGCGATCGAGGTGGCGATCATCCGGCCGGGGCCTATTCAAGGCGATGCGGTCAACCCCTATCTCAAGCGACGCTCCGGCGAGGAGCCTGTCACCTATTTCGACGAGCGAGCGCGGCCGATTCTTGAGCGGACGCTTGGCGTAGTCCTTTTCCAGGAGCAGATGCTCCGGCTTGCGATGGAGCTCGGCGGATTCACGGCGGCCGAGGCCGACGAACTGCGGAGGGCGATCGGCTTCACGCGCTCGCAGGAACGGCTGAACCGCATGAAAGCGAAGCTTGCGGACGGACTTTGCAGGAACCACGTCAGCGAGGAGGCCTGCGCATGGCTCCTCAAGTCGCTCGAATCATTCGCGCTCTATGGTTTTCCGGAATCGCACGCCATCAGTTTTGCCCTCATCGCCTACGCATCCGTATGGCTCAAGGTCCACCGGCCTGCCGCGTTTTTCGCGGCGCTCCTGAATAATCAGCCCATGGGATTCTACTCGCCGGCAACCCTGGTTCAGGACGCCCGCCGCCACGGCCTGAAGTTCCTGCCGGTCTGCATCGTCCACTCGGACGAGAATGCCCAGGTAGTCGGCGATACAACGGTGCGACTGGGCCTGCGCGCTGTGAGCGGTATCCGGGCCGAATCCATCCGGCGGATGCTGACCTTGCGGAAGGCGGCAGCCTTTTCATCCGTTGCCGACTTCCTTAGACGGACAGATTTTAGCCCGGAGGAGCAGCGTGCCCTGTCGGGCGCAGGAGCTTTGAACGCCCTGGCCGGCCATAGGCGCGAGGCACTATGGCAGGTCGCTGCCATGCACAAGGACGACGAACTTTTCCATCGGGGAGGGGAGCTGATCGCTGAGCCTTCCCCATTGGCAAAAATGACCTTGATGGAGCGGCTGCAGGCGGATTTCACGCATCTTGGCCTAACGACAGGGATGCACCCGATGGCGCTTGTCCGGACCCAATTGCCGGATGTGGTCCGGGCGGCCGATTTGGCCGAGATCGAGCCGAGGACCCGAGTGAAGATCGCTGGAGCCGTGATTACTCGTCAGCGGCCCGGAACAGCCAAGGGCGTCTGTTTCATTACGCTCGAAGACGAGACCGGACTCGCAAACGCCATTGTGCGGCCCGGGTTATTTGAGCGGGAGCGGCTGACCATCAACCTGGAGCCCGCCCTCATCATCACCGGCCAGCTGCAGAGTGAACAGGGCGTCATCCACGTCCTGGCTGAAAAAATCGAGGGCATGCCGCGGATTGGGCTCCCCGAACAAGCGAGCCACGATTTCCGCTAGAGTCCAGGATAGGTCACCGATAGCAACTCGGCTGCGTCTCCGTGATAACGGCGCCGGGCACGGCCGCTGCGGCCTTCTGCATCGCCTGGTCAAGATCCAGCCGGGCGGTCGGACGCAGCGCGCGGTTATCCTGCTTTCCCCGGGGATTCGCCGAGCAAGTCAGCGGGAGTCGGAAGCCTTGGCCACTTCGACTGCGAAGGGATAGTCGGGGCCGAACATGTTCGAACGGAAGATGACATACTTGCCGTCCGGGGTGAAGCTGGCGTTCGGCTCCAGTCGGTAGTTGTGCGCATTGTGGATCGCGGTCTGGGCCGTGCTGCAAAGGGGTTCCGGCTTGAGGACGCCGCCGGCAATCAGGTCGGTGCCAAGGGTCCGGTCGTCGGGGGTGACCACCGGATGGAGGAGAAAGATCCACTGGTTGTTCGGCCGGGGGGAGCCATCGCCGCAGAAGGTCGCCCCGTCAGGGGAGAGGTTGAAGTGGATCTGCGATTGGTTTTGCTCGTAGTGGTACCAGGTGTGCTTGTGGGTATCCAGGTTATAGGCGGCGAGGAAGCCGATCACCCCCTTGAAAAAATGCAGGTCGACGTAGATCGTCCGGCCGTCGCCGCTCCACCATTCGTGCCCTGCGAGTTCGGTCTCCATGATCCGGTTCCGGCCCGGCTCGTCGGGGATCATCGTCCGCTCCGACCCGTCGGTGCGGACCAGCCAGATGCGGTCCACTCTCCAGCCGGAGCCCTCGTGGCAGTACATCAGAAAATGCGGATCCACCGGCGAGAACTGCAGGTGGTTGAGCCAGTCGGTCTGGTGCTCCATGACGACGCTCGTCCGCCCCGTGGCCAGGTCGACCGTGAACATCGTCATGGGCAGCCGCGCGGCCAACCGCTCGGCCATCATCTGCCCCTTGTTCACGGGCTCGCCTAGGTTGAGCTCGCCCATGCCCCGCCGGCCGGCGGCCCGCGACCCACCCCCGTAAACGCCGGGCCCAGTGGCATCACCTTCGACGAAGGTGCCCGCGCCCAGGGTTTCGTCGCAGTTGATGGTGACCACGCTCGCACGGGGCGGGAGGTCGGCGATCTTGCGGGTCGCCCCGGTGTCGAGGTTCGCGCACCAGAGCTCGGAGACACGCGTGTCGCTGGCCGAGGGCTTGCTGTAATAAATGGTCGGCGTCTTGCGGCCCACGAGGATCGACTGGACGCGGCCCGGCACGACGTGGCGGGCCGCCAAGGTGCGCAGATCGATCACACCGATCCCGCCGTCTGGCGTGTTGTAGGCCATCTCGCGGCCGTCGGGCGTGTAGGCATTGACGTTGAAATAGAAACTGGTCGAGCCGGGCTCGTCGGTCAGGCGGGTGACGCGGTGCCCCGTATCGGGATCGATCCACGACTTGGGCGGATTCTTGATCTCCGGCGGCGGGGTGGCCGGATTCTCGGTCTGCGCGCGGGCGGGAGCGAGCGAGGCGGCGACGAGCGCCAGAGCCAGAGCGCGCGCAAGGAGGGGTGGGGTGGTGAGCATGGGTGACCGGCAAGACGCATGCGGGAGCGGGAGGATTCCAAGGCGGGGAAGGGACAGGTTGGAACCAGGCGTTTTTGAATAAGCTTATTTGCTTCCTCACATTGTGTTATAGATGAAGATCTAGCAGGCTGTTGAAAAATCTGCTGAGCCGTCGTTGCGATCAGAATTCGCTCTCCGCCAGGCGGGCTGGGAGGGGGACGCAGCGCGCCAGCGCGAAGATGGCGAGGCGAAGCCGAGTCCGGCAGGACGCCCGAGGCGGGCGCCCTTGGGGCGGACGAGGGCGCAATCCTCAACGAGGCTATCCCCTCCCAGCACAACGCCGCGGGAGCGGATTCTGGCGCAACCCGAAGGGCGACAACGCTTTTGGTCGGGAGCAGCGTTGTCTTCGCGGGGCAAGCCTCTCTGAGGATTGCACCCGCGAAGCCGCCTTGCTCCCAACCCAAAATCGTTTGTCGCGCCGGCCAGAATATTTTTCAACGGCCTGCTAGCCTTGTATTTTAGTACTAAGCGGTTAGAACTTAATCATGCGCCATACGACCTTGAGTCGACTTGGGGGCCAAGTTCGGTCGCCTGCCAAGACTGCCGCGAATCGTGCCAAGATCGTGGCCTATTGGGACGACGTGCGCGCCGGTAGGCGGGCTGCTCCCCGATATCGCCGCAGACCGCCGCCCGTCGAAGAGATCGCAGGTCGGATTGCTATGTATTGTCGAGAGCATGGTATCACGCGGATGGAAATTTTTGGATCAACGGCCCGCGGCGATGCGCGACGCGGCAGCGACGTAGACCTGATTGTGAACTTTCTAGAGCATCCAGGCCTCGGAATCGTAGAAATTGAAGAAGACCTGGCGAAACTTCTGGGCGTTCCCGTTGATTTAATCACGCGTGAAGCCGTTGAAGAAATGACCAATCCTTTCCGCAGGGAATCCATCAACCGGGACCGGAGGCTCATTTATGAAGCCTAAGCCGGCCAAGGATCAGAGCGCCTATCTGTACGATATGATGGA
>CAZJNA010000164.1:0-4344 GCA_964547325.1 uncultured Opitutaceae bacterium
TGGGTCAGCCGTGGCCGAACGTCGCCACGTCCAATTTCAGGCAACCGGCCCTGCGGAGCACCCGGGCGCAGCCGTTGAGCGTGGAGCCGGTCGTGAAGACGTCATCGACAATGATATGGCGCAGGGAGTCATCTATGCCCGGCCGCCGGGCGAGTGCAAAGGCATTTTTGAGGTTATCTCCCCGCGCCCGGCGGCCGAATGCGGTCTGGGTGGTGGTGTCTATGACGCGCCGCAGGGGTTCCTCGACGCGCGTCCCCCCTCCGGCCGCTCGCGCAAGCGCGACCGCGATGAGCGCGCTCTGATTGAAACCCCGCTCGCGCAGTTTGCGCGGGTGGAGCGGCACCGGCACGAGGACAGCTCCCCGGACATGATCCAGCAGGGCTTCAGAGCGGCCAAATATCTCCTCCAAGTCGGGGAGGACATGCCGTCCGCCGTGGTACTTGAGCTCAATGATAAGCGACCTCGCCGGTCCCCGCAGGAGCACGGCGGTAAAACCCGTTTGGAACGCCGGCGCGAGCGCGGAGCACTGCGGACACTGCCTGCCCGCCTCGAGCGCGCCAAAGAAGGGGTGCCCGCATGTCGGGCAACGGGGGTCGCGGACAAAATCGAGCCGGCGCGCGCAGCGCGGGCAGATGTGCCGGTAGGCGCCGCCTTCGACCAGGCCGCCGCAATGGACGCATTTCGGCGGGAAGAAGACATCGCATAAGCCGCGAAGCAGGGCGCTCGAGTTCAATAGAGCACGCGATGGAGGAACAGCCCCTGCGGCGGCGCGGCCTCGATCCGCGGCCCGCGCGCCGGGGCCGCGAGCAGAGCGTCGAGCTGCTGGCCGGTCAGACGGCCCTGCCCGGCGGCGACGAGCGCCCCGACGAGGCTCCGCACCATCTTGTAGAGAAAGCCGTCGGCCTCCGCCGTGATCCGAATCCGCCGGCCCCGACGGGCGATCTCGAGGCGCCTCAGATGCCGCACCGTGTCGCCCGACTTCGCCCCATGGCCGGCCGTGAAAGCCCTGAAATCGTGCCGCCCGACCAGGCGCGCCGCCGCGCCAGCCATCGCCGCAGCGTCGAGTGGACGGAATACCATCCAGCAGTAGGGACGCGCAAAGGGATCGGCGTCCCCCAGGACAATGTCATACGTGTAGATTTTTCCGGTCGCGGAGAAACGCGCGTGGAAGTCCGCGGCGGCGCGCCGCGCCGACCGTATCTGAATCGCCGGCGGAAGCCCGGTCCGGAAGGCGGCCAGCAGCTTCTCCGGCCCGTGGCGCCAGGCCGCCTCGAAGTGAAAGACCTGGCTGCGCGCATGGACGCCCGCATCGGTGCGTCCGCTGCCGTGGATCCGAACGGGTGCGCCGATAATCTGCGCCAGGCGGCCCTCGATCAGATCCTGGATCGCGCCGCCGCCCGCCTGGCTCTGCCAGCCGGCAAAGGAGGTGCCGTCGTAGGCGCAGCTGCACTTCCAGCGGTCGGGCATCGCGGATGATTATAGCAACCGGAGCTTCCCGTTCAGGTAATCCTGAAGA
Source organism: uncultured Opitutaceae bacterium (assembly GCA_964547325.1). Taxonomy (GTDB): domain Bacteria; phylum Verrucomicrobiota; class Verrucomicrobiia; order Opitutales; family Opitutaceae; genus Palsa-1447. Next base: position 1,517 of record CAZJNA010000164.1, read on the forward strand.
ATGATCGCCGCCGCGCGTGAATCCACAATGCCGCTTGCCCGGAGCCCCCGGCGGCGTGCGGGGGGTATCGTCGATTCCGCCTCATGGCTCGTCAGCCGCTCGTCCACCAGGTGAACCGGCAGGCCCAGCACCGTCCGGAGACGGGCCGCGAACGCATCGACCTCCTTCGCCTTGAAGCCGGCGGAGCCGTCCATGTTGAACGGGTAGCCGAGCACGAGATCGGTGGCGCGGCGCTCGCGGACGAGCGCGCAGAGGGACGCCCAGCGCCGGTCCGCATCGCCAGAGGTCAGCGCCGGAAGAGGGGTCGCCACGCCGAGTTCGTCGCCGTAGGCGACGCCTATCCTGCGTTCCCCGTAGTCGATGCCGAGACAGCGCATGATTCGAACGGGGGCGGTCAGACGAGGGACAGCTCGGGGTGTGCGCGGGCGTACGCCCGAGCCTCCGCGGCGAACGCAGCCTTCAGGCGCGCCGTGACGGTGTCCGAGCCGACGCGGAACCCGGCTGCGTCGATCGAGGCCACGGGAACGACGTCGCGGGTCGTCGAAAGGAGCAGACATTCGTCAAGGCTCCCGAAATCCGCAGGGTACAGCGTCTCCTCGCGCGCCGGGATCCCGGCCGCTGCCGCAACCCGCTCCAGGACAAGCCGGCGGGTCACCCCTCCGAGGATGCCCGCGGACAGGGGCGGGGTGACCAGGGCTCCGGCGCGAACGAAAGCGACGTTCGAGACGGCCGCCTCGGTCACTTCGCCGGCGAGATTTAGCATGATCACCTCGTCCGCGCCGCGGGCCCGCGCCTCGCGCAGGCAAAGGAGGTTGTTGAGGTAGTTTCCGGTCTTCCACGCAGGATCCAGGGTCCCGACCGCGTTCCGGCGGAGCTGCGTGGCGAGCGAAAGCCGGAGGCCCGTGCGGGCCTTCTCGGGCGGCAGTTCGGGGCAGGGCTGCACGAGCAGCACGAAGTCGGGGCTGTCGGCCAGCGCGGTATCCAGGCCGATGGGCCCGCCGCCGCGGGTTATCTGGAGCCGGACGTAGTGCTCTCCGGCGAAGCCCGTCGCCTCCCGGTGCGCCGCCACGGTGCGGCGGATCTCGGCGAGGAGCTGCGGCGGATCGAGAGCGAGCTCGATATGGAGGGCCCGGGCGGAATTGCGCAGCCTCTCCCAATGCTCGTCCCAGGCAAAAAGGGCTCCGTGGTACGTGCGCCAGACCTCGTAGATCGCGTCACCGTACAGGAATCCCCGATTCAGCGGAGACAGCGACGGCTCGCGGGCGGAGTGAAGGCGCCCATTGGTGTTTGCCTGGATGAAGGGGGGGGACATTGGGAGAAAGCCGGGCAGCATCTCCGGCCCGGAAGGATTTTTCAACAGCCTGCTAGGGCAAAGGAGCCGGCTTGAACAAGCCGGAGCGGACCGGAATGTCGGCTCCCAGTTCGGGCGGCGGCCCGTCGACCGCTTCCGAAATATCCGCCTCGCCGAGCGGGTAGACCAGAATGGATCCGTCCACGGTGTCGGCGGGCGCCCTTTTCCGGAGATACGCGGTGAGCCGGGCAAAGCGAAACAGGTCGAAATAGGCCAGGGCCGACCGCCATTCGGCCGGCGCGTGGGCGCGGAGCGCCGCGTCGCGGACAGCCGGATCATCGCTCATGAGCGGCTTCACCGCCGAATAGAACAATTGATAGATCCTCTCGTAGCGGGCGTTCCACGGACCGACCGGGCCGCTGAGCTCGTACATGACCGGCTGGAGCATGGACGCGCTTATGAAATAGGTTCCCGGGCCCAATCGCAGCGAGGCGGCCGTCTTGAGGACGATCACGTCCACGGTGCCGTCCTCCGGGCGCGCGCCGCCGACGACCCGGTATTCAGGATGCGCCCGAAGCAGGGCGTCCAGGCGCGACCGGGCCTGGTCGGCCGGCGCGTTCAGAATCTGCATCCCGGGGGTCACATCCTGGCCGCGGACCGAATAGAGGTATTTTGCTGGAATCCCATAGGCGTCCGGGCTGGCGATCCCAAAATATGAAAGGTATGCGGGCCCCTCACCGGGATGATTTTCGATATAGCGCCTGAGGTCGGGAAGATCCTGCCCCCAATCGAGAGAACTGTCGACCAGCCGCCGATAGCCGTTGGCGGTGCCGCCGGCGATGGCGTTGAAGTAGGCGATGTAATTGGGAAAGCAAAACGCGGTCCCGCCGGCGAGCGCGGCGATCAGGCCAAGGAGGGCGAGCCCCGGCCATCGCGCCCTCCCCGTTCCTGCGGGAAGAGCAGACGGCCCGAGCCAGAGCGCCGAAGCCCCGCAAAACACAAAGAGGGGCGGGTACGTCGGAAGGATGTGGCGGTGCCCGATATTGAGCGCGCTCGCGATCGCGACGGCCCAGTACACGCAGAAGAGTGTCGCGAGCGGAGCCAGGCCATAAAGCGGTCTTCGGCGGCAGGCCAGCGCCGCGAGGGCGATCACGCCGAAGACCGGGAGGGGTGTCTTTACGAGAAACGCATAGGGGAAAAACCACCGCCAGCCGGTGACGCTGAACCGCCCGTCGAGAAACGCGCTGCGCTGCCGCGAGAATCTCCAGACATGAGCCTGCCCGTAGAGATAGGCCTCCGGAAGCACGCGATGGCCGCGAAGGAATTCGAAGGCGCGCGCCGCAGCCGGGCGTCCGGGAGCGCCCGAAGGGCCCAGGAGTTCCGTCCAATCATGCTCCAGCCGGCTTCCCGGGACGGCGTCGACGGCGAACGCCTGATAACGGAAGCCGTGCAGCCCCCAGATGACGCAAAAAACGACGGCCGCGTGCGCGGCCGCCACGGCGAAGACGGCCGCGGCGCGCGGGCGCCAGCCCGCAAG
>CAZJNA010000165.1:0-4240 GCA_964547325.1 uncultured Opitutaceae bacterium
AGTTCGCATACACGATGTCCATGTTCCCGTCGCCACCCAGATCCCCAAACGCCGCCCCAAAACTCACCCCCTTCTGGTCCAGCCCCCAGGCCGTGCTCACGTTCTCAAACCGAAGATCCCCAAGATTCCGAAATCCAAGGTGCGTCTCGGCGAATTCCGGACCGGCCCTCATGACGCGCATCCGTTCCGCCGCGGTTTCAGCGCGCAACTGGCGGGACAGGAGATCGACATTGTGAGCCTCCCGGTACATCCCGTTGGTCACGAAGAGGTCGAGCCGTCCATCGTTGTCCAAGTCCTCAAAACGGGGGGACCACGTCCAACCGGTGGCCGCCAGGCCGGCGAGGTTCGCGGCCTCGAGACTCCTGCCGGTTCCGGTGTTGATCAGGAGCGTGTTGCGCTCGTATTGCGGGGAATGTTCGGGGCGCAGGTCATCCTCCGTCGCACGGCTGCGCGTGTCCGCCATGCCGCGCTGGTCCGCCTCATGGGCGCGTTCCGCCATGTCGCTGGCAAGAAAATCGATCAGCCCGTCGTTGTTCACATCCCCCAGGTCGGCTCCCATCGATGAGTAAGGCATATGAGGCGCGACATGGTCGATAACGTCGGTAAAGGTTCCGTCCCGATTATTGCGATAGAGCCTGTCGGGAGCGGCAAAGTCGTTCGATATGTAGAGATCGGGCCAGCCATCGTTGTCGTAATCCCACCAGATTGCGGAATGACCCTGTGCTTCGCCCACGATTCCCGCCCGCTCGGTCACATCGGTGAAGGTGCCGTTTCGGTTGTTGTGGAAGAGGTAGTTCTTCCTCCCGTTCGGATGATCGTTGTAATTGAGGACATTGGTCTGGACGAGGACGTCGAGCCATCCATCGCGGTCGTAGTCGCAGAAAGAGGCCATGACGCTGGAGTCGTTGACGTCGAGGCCATAGGCGTGGGCCATCTCCTTGAAGGTTCCGTCTCCCTGATTTATATAAAGCAGGTTCGGGGCGCCGGTGCGGCAGACGTAGATGTCGAGGAGCCCGTTGTTGTCGATGTCGACGAAGGTGGCTCCCTGCTTCCAGACCCGGGCTTCGTCGCCCTTTTGGGCCAAACCGGCCTTCTCGGTCACGTCCTCGAACTTGAAATTGCCGAGATTGCGGAAGAGCCGGCATCCCTCTGTCTTGCTCACGACGAAGATATCCGGCCGGCCGTCCCCGTCGTAGTCGCCGATCGCAACCCCCGTGCCCATGGCTCCGGCGGCGAATTCATGGTTCAGATCGCCCCACATCCTCGGATCGTCGAAACGGTTGGTCGTGACGATGCCGGTTTGCCCCGGGGGCAATTCGGTGAACATTGTCTTCCCCTCGGCAAAGGGATGGGCGGCGAGCGGCCGAGCGACCAATCCGCTGGGCAGATCCGCGGCGCGGCCTGGCGCGCTTCCAAACAGGCTGGCGATCAGAAGACTCCGGATAACCGAAGGCCCGGCCGCCCTCCTCGCAGCCGGGCGGTGGGATTTTTCCGAATCCAGCATGGGCGCATTCATGCAGTGCTCGGCGCATGGTAAGTCAACTTTTCTTGCCCCTGCGCCGGGGTGCGATTCAATGAGCCTCCCTTGCCCACCGGCCATTCCGCCATCCACTGAATGAGCCCACTCGTCCGGAATTTTTCGCGACTTTGGGTGATCGTCCCGATCCTGGCCGGCGGTTTCGTCATCTGGAGCGGTCACTCCCGGGTCGCGCGAATTGCCTATGTCTCCGGCCTTGCGGTACCCGCGCGGACACTGGATGCCGTCGATGCGAAGTCGGAAACCGGCCGTGCCCGCGGGTGGCGGGAATTGATCGTCCCGCAGGACGACGAACGCTCCTTCGAATGGATCGCACAGACTCAACGGATGTTTGCCCGGGGCGAATGGCGCGTGCGACATATCGACTCCGATAACGCGCCATTTGGAAGGGACGTCCATTCGGGTTCTCCCTATCGCTGGTGGATTGGGTTCCTCGCCTGGATCGACCATGTCTTGTCCGGGCGCCCTTTGGGCTTGTCCGTGGAGCGTGCTGCGCTCTGGAGCGGCCCCATCTTGCATCTTTGCTTGATCGGTGCCGCTGCCGTGTTTGCGGGGTGGCGCTTCGGGGGCTTCGCGGCTGCCGTGCTCTCCCTGGGAGCAGCTGCGACCTATCCGTTCGCATCCTTATTCGTTCCCGGAGCCCTCGACGAAAAGGGGTTTGCGCTGGCATTTGCGCTTGCCGGAATCCTGCTGCTGGTGGCCGGCGTGAATGATTTTCCGAGCCCACAAAGTCCGGAATCCGTTCCGTGCGCCCGGAGGCGAAGGATGCGCTGCTTTGTCGGCGCCGGCATTGCCGGCGGTCTTGGCATGTGGGTCGACGTTTCAGTCGGAATGCCAATCGCTGCTGGCATCGTGCTCGGCGCGCTGGCTGCCGGCGCTATTGTCGGACGCAAGGCGTCGGGGGTCCCCACGGGATTGCCTTTGCCGGCGCTGTTCCGGGCTTGGGCGTTCGCGGGCGGTGCGACCGCGCTGGCCGCCTATCTTGCGGAATTTTTTCCCAATCATCTCCGATCCGGGTGGCTCGGCTCGGTTCATCCTCTCTACGGGATTGCGTGGATCGGCACGGGGGAGCTGCTGGCGAGGACGCTCGGATGGCTTCAGGGAGAAAGATCTTCGTGGAATATGCGGAATCTCGCGCTTGTTACGTTGTCAGCCGGGGCGGTTGGGGCATTGCCGGTTGCGATGGCGATGGCCGCAAGCCGGGGCGTTCCTATCTTTGATCACACTTGGGCCGGGTTGTCTCCCCTGCTCAGTGGGCCGGTAGGTGAAAGCCTCCCGAAATGGCTGGGTCGCGAGGGCGCCAGTCCTACGGCTTGGGCCACGCTGCTGCCCCTTCTTGCGATCCCGGCTGCGGGGCTCACCCTGGTTTGTCGGGCAACCCTTGAATCCAGGGCGGCGATCGCCGTCGCATTCGGGCCTGTGCTCGTTGCGCTCGGTTTAGCCTGTCTGCGGCTGGGCTGGTGGAATGCGTTGGACGGAACGCTGCTCATCCTCTTCGTCGCGGCAATCGTCGCTCCGGGGATTCCGGCACGCGCGTCCTTCCTCGGATTCGTTGGCGCCGTTGCCTGTGCGTGGGCGATCCCGGGGATCACCCGGCTCCTTCCGCCGGCCCCGGCCGGCGCGGGCACAATCCTCACATCGGCGGAGGCGGAGGGAGTGATCGAGCGGAATCTTGCGCACTGGCTTGCGGCGCGCGCGGGAGAGGCTGGATCCGTCGTCTATGCTCCCCCGCATACGACCGCAGCCCTGAGTTACTACGGCGGGCTTCGCGGCATCGGGACGTTTTCCGGCGAGAATCGGTCCGGATTTGGAGCGGGCTTGATGATTGCCGGCGCCAACACGATGGAGGAGGCGCAGGCCCTCTTGGAAGCCCGCGGCGCGAGATATGTGATCATTCCCTCCTGGGATCCGTTCTTTGACGATTTTGCCCGGCTCTATCTCACGAAGGGCCTCTCGAAGCGAACCAGCGTGCTGATATCGGAGCTGCGGCGATGGAATCCGCCGCTTTGGCTGCATCCCGTGCCCTATCAATTGCCGGCGATTCGGGGATTAGAGGGGCAGTCTGTCCTGGTGTTTGAACTCGTCGATGAACAGACCCCTGTCCTCGCATACAGCAGACTTGCGGAATATCTGGTCGAAGTCGGTCAACTCGACCGCGCGGCCGCCATTGCCTTGGCGCTCCAGCGCAATCCGGGAGACCTTGGCGCCCTTGCCGCGCGCGCGCAGGTCGATGGAGTTAGGGGAGACAGCGCTGGATTTGCAGAAATTCTGCGTGCTGTGCTGACTCGATTGTCCGGCAAAGCGGATCGATACCTTCCCTGGGATCGGCGCGTCAGCCTGGTGATCGTCCTGGCTCAGGGGGAACAAGCCGAGGCTGCCCGCGAGCAGGCCCTCCTGTGCCTTGCCGGCCTCAATGAGGAAGGGCTGCGATCGCTCTCGACCGGCTCGCTCTACAATCTGCTGGTTGTGAGCCATGCGTTCGGATTGACGATCGACGATCCCAGGCTCCGTGAGCTGGCATTGGACTTGTTGCCCGATGATCTGCGCAGCCGGCTGTAGCCCGGTTCCGGCAGTCCGCTTGGCGTTTCTCCCGGGATCAGTTTCCTCCGGGAGTGAGCGTCAGCGAAATCGAACCTGGAGGGAGAGGGTGGCGGGTCTCCTTGCCCGACGGCCAGCGGACGCGGACGAGGGTGGGTGGATTGG
>CAZJNA010000166.1:0-3999 GCA_964547325.1 uncultured Opitutaceae bacterium
ATTGAAGCTGCCGGCCGAGGCGCTCGAGCTCCCGGAGGCGCGCCGCCACGCTGCGGAGGCGCTGTCTCTCCCCATCTTTCCGGAATTGAGGTTGGAAGAGGCGAACTATGTCGTTGAAGTGATCCGCGAATTCTATGGCGCCAACTGAGGCAAAGAATGATGTCAGCTTGAGCGTCTGCGTTCCCGTCTATAACGAGAAGCAGGCTTTGCGCGGCACGATTCTCGAACTGCAGGCGGTGCTCGATCCCCTGGGGATCGCTTACGAGATCATCATCATCGACGATTGCTCGACGGACGGCTGTCTCGAAACCGTTCGCGATATGGCGATCCGGGTCGTCCGGCATCGGCGCAACCTGGGAGGCGGCATTGCCCGGTTGAGCGGCCTGCGCCACGCCCGCGGGCAGCTCATCCTCCAAACCGACGCGGACGGCACCTATCCGTGCGATCGGGTTCCGGAAATGCTGGAGCGCCTGCAGAGCGCGGACATGGTCATCGGCGCCCGGCGCCACGAGAGCGCCACGGATTGGCGATGGCTGCGCACCCTGCTGAAAAATCTGCTTAAAGGCACGGCCAGCTTTCTATCGGGGCAGCGCATTCCCGATCTCAATTCCGGGATGCGCGCCTACCATCGTGACTCCGCTCTGCGCTACGCGCACCTTTATCCCAGGGGGCATTCCATCATGAGCACCATGACGCTGGGTTTTATCTCAGACGGGCTGAAAGTGGATTTTGTCCCCATCGACTACAACGTCCGGAAAGGAAAATCATCCTTTCGGCCAATCCGCGACACCTACAATTATTTTTTAACGATCTTTCGCACCATTTGTTATTTCGATCCCCTCCGCATGCTGATGCCGGTGGTGATTGCTCTGGGCGTCGCTGCCGCCGCCTTTACGGTTCGGAATCTGCTGCTTTTCGCCTCATTCGGATCGTTGCCGCCGCTGCTGTGGCTGGTGGACCTCATTCTGCTGGTCCTGGCCTTTGTGGCGGATCAATTTGCGCGGATTTCCCGGCAGATCGCATTTCAGAATCCCCTGCCGCCCTATCATCGGGACGTGGTGGAGGAGCGCTGGGGCCGGGAAGGCCGATAGAACTTGAACAGAAGACCCGAGATTCATGCCTAGACTGTTGATCATCGGAGCCGGCGCGCAGGCTCGCCAGATTCTCAATATCGTCGACCTTGCCCGGACGGCGGAAGTCGTCGGCTTGATCGATACATTCGAGAATCCGGCCCTGTGGGGCCAAACGGTCGGTGGCGCCAAGGTCTTGGGGGGGCTCGCCGCCCTGGACTCCTTTTCGCCGGCCAAGGACCTGCGCGTGATCACGGCGGTGGCGGATCTCAAACGTAAGCGAGAACTCGTTGGCCTCCTCCAGCAGCGCGGCTATGAGTTCATCTCGGTGATCCACCCCTCGGCGATCATGGCGGCATCGGCCAAGGTGGGGGAGGGATGTATCGTCAACGCCGGCGTCGTTCTTGAGAATGATGTCCGGATCGGCCGCCATGTCATCGTGCATGCCGGAGCGATCCTCGAGCATGACAACGTCCTCGATGATTTCGTGAATATCGGGCCCGGGGTGAAAACCGGCGGACGCGTTCGATTTTGCGAAGGGGCGATTATCTTTACCGGCGCGACGGCGATTCCCGACGTCACTATTGGAAAAGATGCGGTGGTGGGAGCCGGTGCGGTGGTTTTCCGAGACGTGCCCGCAGGCTGCGTGGTGATGGGATCTCCGGCGCGAGCCGTGCGGCAGAACGATTAATCCGCGCGCTCCATGTGTGGAATCGTCGGCATTTTTAAATTTTCCGGCGATTTTTCGGAGGCCGGCGAATTACAATCGCTCAATCGGGCGATGATTCATCGCGGACCGGACGAGCAGGGCTCTTTTTCCGAGGGCCGCATCGGCCTGGCGATGCGCCGGTTGTCCATCATCGACTTGGCGGGCGGTCATCAGCCGATGGAGAGCTCCGACCGGCGGTTTGTGATTATTTTCAACGGCGAGTGCTACAACTACCAAAACGTCCGCCAGGAGTTGGAAGGCCTGGGGCGCAGGTTTTCCACGCATTCGGACACCGAGGTGGTGCTGGTGGGTTACCAGCAATGGGGCGCAGCGGTCCTTGACCGTCTGGTGGGCATGTGGGGTCTGGCAATCTATGATCGGGCCAGTCGCGAACTTTTTCTTGCCCGAGATAGGCTCGGCAAGAAACAGATCTACTATAGCTTGGATCAAGACCGGCTGGTTTTTGGTTCGGAGATGGGAGTGGTGATGATGGCTCGGAAAGAAAACAAGCTGCGCTTGGAGGCACTGCCGGAGTTCTTAAACTATTCTTACGTGGGTGGATATGAAACCGCGATCGAAGGAGTGCGGCTGCTCCCCGAGGGTCATTGGGCGAAGATCAGCGAGGACGGACGGATGACGTTGCGCGCCTATTGGAATTTGACGGACCTGCCGGCGCAAATGGACGGCGAGGAGGAAGCGGCAGAGGCGGCTTATGCGATGATCGTCGATGCCGTGCGCCTGCGTCTTACGGCCGATGTGCCGGTGTCCGTCATGCTGTCCTCAGGTTTGGATTCGAGCACGATTGCCTACGTCCTGGCGAAGGAACTGGGAGCGCCATTGCATGCCTTTTCAATCGGATTCGACGATGGCGACTTCGACGAGGCGACGGACGCCGGACAATTTGCCCGGGCCATGGACCTGCCGTGGAGCAAGAGCATTGTGACCGGAGCCCAGGTGGCGGCTGATTTCGCGACGATCATCCGGCACGGATCCTCGCTGCAGGCCAACACGGCGCAGATCGTCTATTTTTACACCAATCAGCTTATCCGGCAGGGGAACTACAAGGTGGCGTTGAACGGCAGCGGAGGCGACGAACTGTTCGCGGGGTATCCCACCTATCGCGCCACTCAGTTCTATTCCCGCTACGGCAGGCTGCCGGCTGGGGTGCGTGCCGGGGTTTCGGCGCTGGCCGAACGCCTCCCGGTTTCTCAGGGGAGGGTTTCGTTTGATTATGCGGCGAAGAAGTTCGCCGCCTGTCCTTACCCTGACCCCAGGCGGGCCCATGGGTATTGGCGCACGATTTTTTCAACCGCGGAACTCGATCAATTGCTGGCGCCGGAGGTGCGCGCAGCCCGCGGAGCGGACACCCGCATCTATGACGCCGCATTCCAGGAGCTCGGCGGGACGGACGTGGCGATCAACACCTTGCTGCGGGCGGACCTCAAGGCGTGGCTGACGCCCATGCTGCCCTGGACCGACAACATGTCGATGGCTCACGGCGTCGAACTGCGGTTTCCATTTCTGGACCATCGGCTGGTGCAGTACGCCCTCGGACTGCCGCCATCCACCCTGTTTCGCGGCTGGCGATTGAAGCGCGTGATGAAGCGATTCCTCAAGGGAAGGCTGCCGGACCGGGTGCTCCACCGAAAAAAGCGGGGCACTCACGTCCCGCTCGGCCGATGGTTGAACCGGGAACTCAAGGACCTGGCCGGGCATTACCTGGATCAAAGGACTTTGAATCGAAACGGCCTTTTTAATCAGGTGTTTGTCGACCGGCTGCGGCGGGAGCACGCCTCGCTCGCGGCGGACCACACGTTCAAGTTGTGGAATCTGATTTCGTATTCCGCTTGGCGCGAGGCCTTCCGGGTCGGAATATAGGTCCCGCGGCGAATGATGAATCATGAACAAATCCGGCGTCGGGTAAGGACGGTCATGGCCGGCGTCTTCCACCTCGAAACTTCCGCCGTAAGCGACCAAGCCTCCTGGAGTTCGATCGCCGCCTGGGATTCCACGGGGCAGGTCGATCTAATCCTGGCGCTGGAACGGGAGTTCGGAATCCGTTTTTCCGATGAACAAAGCATCCGGCTGCGCAGTTTCGAGCTCGTGGTCGCGGTGGTGGCCGAAGCGCTGGCGCGGAAGGGCGCGTGATGGGGATGCGCCCAGCCTTGACCGCGCGATGGGGACGAATGGCCATCGGGGCGGCGTCACTCCTGATTGTCC
>CAZJNA010000167.1:0-3870 GCA_964547325.1 uncultured Opitutaceae bacterium
ATGCAGCAGTTCTTCTCCACCAAGACGCGCGCGCAGCAGGAGAAGTACTTCTGGCGGAACTCCTCGAAGATCTACAAGTGGGTCAGGCGCTCCGACGACCAGCCCACGCCGCTCGCCCAAGGAAAGCCCGCTCCGTCGGCGCCGGCCCGTGGCGGCGGGGGAGGACGGGGAGGCCCATGAGGTCCTGGTGGTCCGCGTGGTCCGGGAGCGCCGGGAGATAAGCCCGAGCGCCCTAACCTTTTCCAGAGAGAGATCTAATGCTGGGAAGGGGAATGCGAGTTGTCGTAACGAGGCGCACTCTGACTGAAACTGCGGATTGGTGGACTCGATCAGGATCGAACCACCAGAGGAGAAATATCCTGGATCGCGTTTGGGTCGCGAAATTTCACTGGATCGGTTGGCCTCGGGGAGGAGCCAGAAGGGATCGCTCTCTCTTCGGATCTGACCGCTTGATTCACGCAGATTGTTCTATGCCGAATGTTTTAGGATCGAAACCGCGCAACCTCAGAGCCGTAGACAGTGCCTTGAGATCGAGCCGGGCCCCGAGACTGACCGCTCGGTCGCGGTACCATCCCTGGTTCATCTCCACCGCAAACTGTAAATCGGCGCGCCGGGAAGCGACTGGGCGCTCATTGAACGGGTCCATGGCGTAAATCTCGACCAATGCGCCCTCCGGGCTGAAGTAGCCCACGTCGAGCGGAGTCGGAGTGTTGCGCATCCAGAACTTCAAGCGCTGGGGGCGGTCGTAAACGAAAACCATGCCTTGCTCGGACCCGAGGTCCCGCCGTTCCATTAGACCGCGCTCCATCTCAGGCGGAAGCCGGCCGCGCTTCATCTTCGGCGGACGCGCCACCACTTGCATCTGCACCGGGCATCTGCCGATCGAGATCGTGAAATAATCCGAGTGCTGAACCTCGGTCAAAGGTGTGAGGGCTTTGCCGGCTTGCCGCTGGCCTGGGCGCGACGTGCGGCGACGCGCCGGCCACGGCGATCCTCTTTGGCAAAGCGCTTCGCCTTGTGCGGCGAGCCGTAAATCTGGGTCCACTTGCCCTTCACCAGCACCGGCATATAACCGCCTTTCAAAATCTGGAACGGCCGGATGACGCTCCCCAGATAATCGAACTGCGTCGAGCGGGGCTTGTGATAGCCCTCGAACCAGGCCGGGTACACGAAATTGCTCATGGCAATCTTATCGACGAGAAATTCCTGTTCCTCGACCGGATCCGCGGTCTCGTAGGCATAGATCATCTCACTGTCCGGCCCAGCTGCGCAAAGATTGGTCCAGGGATCGACCAGCATCTCGCATAACTCGTGGCATGCCGTCACACTGACCTTCTCGTTCTGGCCCAGGATCGTTTTCACAAATACCTTTGCCAGCGGGTGCCCATCAGGCGTCAGGTCGTGGTAACCCATGGCCCCTGCGATGTCGGGGTTGTCGATAAACACCATGCCCCAGGCGCCGGGGATGAGTTTCTTTGCCACGACAATATTCGCGTGCGTTCCCCACACGGGAGCGTAGCACTCGGCGTTGAATTTATGGAGCGCGGCGACCAGGCGTTCGAATTCCACGCCCAGCGGCACGGTCGCTTGATTCACGCAGGCGATGGTTGGCACCTGGGACAGGTCGACGCCAACCAGCAGGCGTTTCCGCGCAGCCAGCCTGGTCTTGGGTGGAACCTTCAGAGTCGGGCGGACGCGCGACAAAATCTCCCTGTGGCCACCGGTGGTGGCGCAGCGCTGGCCCAATACGGGGCGGTTCGCCCCAAACGGGCGGTTGGCTGTGATCGATTTTGTCATGAGTGCTTTTTCTCTGCTAGAGTTGCGCGTACCGGTTTTCTCGTGGCGTAATTCGCCTTGTGTCGACTGGCAATCTTATTGGGGCATCGATTGATCGCTTCTGTTGCGTCAATCTTGGTAGCAAGGCCGAGAATAGCGACTATCCAAGTGAGTTGGCCTTTGGGCATGATCGAGGGTCTCCCGTAATTGGTCGGACGATGGAAATCCTAAGGGTCACGCAGGAGCAATGGCACAAATACGGGCACACGCGGCGGTCTTTTCAGGACATTTGCGGTCGCAGCGTGTCGCGCTGAGTCTTGACTTGATTCCGCGCAAGATTCTGCCTCCGCCGCGGTTAGGCGCACAAAGTTGTCCCGGGACTCTCCCGGTGACTTCTGAAGATTGGTGGACCCGATCAGATCCCAGCGCCTCAGAGTGAAATCAGGCGCTGGTTGACGATTGGTTTCGCGATTTGGCCTGCCGGACGCCTGAGCTTACAAATCGTTGGGAGTCAAACCGGTGTGCCGAGCAATTCTCGGCAGGATGCGAGGCCCGATTTCTTCGCCATCATGAAAGGCGAAAGAATAGCCCGGCCACCCGGCGCGCGCCAAAACTTTATGAGACCCACTTTGTCGTTTAATGCTCCAACCGATCCGGAACAAGGCGGCCAAAATGACCTTCGTCTTCCGCGCTCCCCAAGTGCTTATACTGCAATCGAGAAAACCTTATCTATTTTGGGAAAAGGCTCTCCTTGTTCCAATTTGTCGGCGAGAATGCGGAGAACAATGGCCTCGGCTTTCGAAACAGCCTCCTGCTTGGATGCGCCATACGCCATCGCTCCGGGAAGGCTTGGTACTTCGGCGAATGAGCAGCCAATGCAGTTACGGGCTCGCCCCGCTAGAAGTCTATTCTAAGTCTCAGTCGTTCTGCGCAGAATCCAGGTGACTGGGGTGGGAATTGACAAGTAGCGGCACCACTCTGTTTGAATTCCCAATAGTATTGACGTCGGCCGCAATAAACTACTTTGTGGTATAAATGGCCGCCAAGACATTGGGCGAATTCGAACAGATTGTGATCCTTGCGATCCTCCGCTTGGGCGAGGACGGCTACGGAGTAACGATACGAGAAGAGATCTCAGCCAAAACTGGCCGCGATCCGTCTCCTGGCGCACTCTACACCACCCTCGCTCGGCTGGAGGACAAGGGGCTTTTGAAATCGCGGTTGGGTGCCCCGACTGCCGATCGTGGTGGTCGGGCGAAACGATTTTTCGAGATTAGCGCGAGTGGAATCGAGGCGATAACCCGTGCGCAGCGCGCTTATAAAAATCTGCTGCATGGCGTTTCTCTCCCGGGGATGGCCCATGGATAAAGGCGAAATTGCAGAATTGATCCTGTCGCTCGCAATGGAGCCGGCCCGGGCTGTTTCCGTGGTCGGCGATCTTTTGGAGGCCGGATGCTCGCGCAACCCGGCTTGGTTTTGGTCAAACGTTCTTCAAACGTTCGCCTCGGCTGTTTGGCATGACGCCAAGACACAGCCGCTCCTTGTCATCCGGCTTGCAGCCTACGGGGCGATGGCCCAGGTCGGCTTGACCGTTATTGCCTCGGTCGTTTGCGCGATCTTTGTCGCGGTCCTATTCAAAGCGAATCCGAATTTGGCTACGACCAGAACGACCCTTTATCTCTTCTTCCCGGTAGTTATACTCCTGCCTTATTTTTGTGCAGGCCGTTGGATGGCTCTCAGATCGTCTGGGAAATGTATTGCTGCTTGCGCCGTCATGGTCGTGGGAATGCCCGTCATATCGAACGGGATTAAAGCTTTATTGGTGTGGGGCATCCCGCTGCTTTCGACAAACCTCGCGATTCCGAAGTTCGAATTCGCGTGGTGGTGTTGGTACCAAATCATTGAGATGGCTGCTTGTGTTGCGGGAGCAGCACTTTTGAGGCGTCGCCCAAAAGCAGCCTGATTCTCGACCCGGGTGTTCCCGCAGGTCGCGAGAAGAGCCGCGGCCGTACTTCCGTCGCCATCGCGACGGGAAGGATTGGACCCGATCAGGATCGAACTGACGACCTCCTCAATGCCATTGAGGCGCTCTAC
>CAZJNA010000168.1:0-3817 GCA_964547325.1 uncultured Opitutaceae bacterium
CGTGCGCGGCCGCCACGGCGAAGACGGCCGCGGCGCGCGGGCGCCAGCCCGCAAGTCGCCGCAGGCCGCCGATCTCCCAATCAACCGCGGGCCCGGAAAAGACGCGGACCAGCGCGAGGACCAGCGCGATCGGAACGATCAGGACTCCGGACATCTTCGCCGCGAAGAGCGCTCCCATCGCGAGCCCGCTTAGAAGCAGCCGCGGGACGGTGATCCTCCGGAGCACGGCCCACAGCCCCGCCGCCGAGGCGAGGAAGAACAAGGCGCAGGCGGTGTCCGATGTCATGAGCGCCCCGTTCGCGAGGATCGTCGGATCGAGCACGAAGAGGAGCAGCGAAACCATGCCTCCCGCCGGCCCGAACAGCCGCCGCGACCACCACCAGACGAGAGCGCCCAGCGCAACCGCCATGAGGCCGCACATCGCGCGGCCGCGAAAGGCCATGCCGGCCGTGTCGTTCCCCATCCGGTTGAACCACTCCTCCCCCAGGGTCCCCATGTCGGAAAGCAGCCACGCCCCGGAGTTTGCCGGGGAGAAGGCATGGTTTCCGGCGAGAAGCGGAAGCGCCATCCACCGCTGCGGGAGGTTTCCGTTCGCGGGATCGAGGCGATAGTCGCCGAAGCGCCAGTAGGAATAGCCCGCGACCGCATGCCCGGGCTCGTCAGCCGTGAGGCTCTTCGAACGCAGGCTCATCAGCATCGCAGCCCAGAAGACGAACAGGATGGCCCCGGCTGCGCACGGGCCCAAGAGCCTGCCCGGCCAGACCGAGGCGGCGGGCGGGACGGCGGGCGGGCGGGCCTGGGCGCGGACAGAGGGCATTGGGGGAACCCGGGCAGCATCGGGCGGCCCGCCCACCCCGCCAATAAAAAAGCCCCCGGCCGCGAAACGGCCGGGGGCTGAAAGGATTATCCGATCACTTGCGCGCCTTCACGAGGCCCAGGGCCTTCTTGATGTTCTGCACGCTGGGGAGCGATATTCCGGTCTCCTTCGCGATCTCCGCGCCGGTCTTGCCGGCTTCGGCGAGCTTCTTCACCGAAGCCCGGACGGCGTCGGTGATGACGGCCCGTTTGCGGCGCTTCCCGCCTCCGGCGGCCTTGCGGCCGGCCGCGGGTCCGCGCCCCTTGCGCTTCCCGGAGGAGGCGGTGGTCACCGCCCGGAAAAAGGCCTGGAGCGAATCGTAGCCGTAAGAGGCCGGAAGACCCGCCAGTTCCTTCTGCAGTTGCCTTGCGATGGAAGTCTCGAGCCGGGCCAGGTGGGCCTTGGCCGCTTCCAGTTGTTTGATCTTTTTAGTCACCATAGGCCTATATACCAAAGCCAAAATCACTTTATAGCAAGGCCCGAGCGATGATATAATCTATGCAATACTACTTAGTGACTTATTACTAATAGGCCCGCTAAATGGTCATGGCATGATAGCCGCCGTCCACGACGATCTCGGAGCCGGTTATGAATCCGGCCGCGGCGTCGCTCGCCAGGAGAAGCGTGGCGCCCACGAGCTCGCGGGCCTCGCCGAAGCGCTTCATCGGGGTGTGCCCGAGGATCGAGGCGACCCGCTCGGGCGACAGGATCTTCCGATTCTGCTCGGCGGGGAAGAACCCGGGGACGAGCGTGTTCACCCGGACCCGGTGAGGAGCCCACTCGCGGGCCAGGTTCTTGGAGAGGTTGTGCACGGCGGCCTTGGTGGCCGAATACGTGAAGACCCGCGAAAGGGGAACGAGGCCCGACATCGAGCCGAGGTTGATGATCGAGCCGCCCTTGCCGCGCTCGACGAGATAGCGGCCGAAGATCTGGCAGCCGAGGAAGACACCCTTGAGATTGATCCGCACGATCCGGTCGAACTCGTCCTCGGCGATGTCGAGGAACGGCGTGGCCGAATTTACCCCGGCCCCGTTGACCAGGATGTCCACGCCGCCCGAGCGGGCGAGGACGGCGGCGAGCAGCTGCTGCAGCGCCGCCTTCTCGCTCGCCTCAGCGGAGAGGAAGTAGCCGCTGCCGCCCGCCGCGGCGATGCGCTCGAGCCGCGGCTTCGCCTTTTCCTCGTTTCGGCCGACAAGGACGGTTTCGGCGCCGGCCGAGGCAAGGCCCTCGGCCATCGCGCCGCAGAGTTCGCCGGTCCCGCCTATGACGACGGCGACCTTGCCCTTGAGGGAAAACAGGGACGGGGGGGAGTCTGGGTATGGGTTCATGGAAGAGCGGGCGGCGTGCGGGGGTCGGGGCCGGATCGGGGCTCGCCGGGTAAGCGGGGGAGTCAGAAAGAAAAAGCGGGACGCGGAAAGCGGAAAAGCTTACTTTCCCCCTTTTGACCCCCATCCGCCCATGCCGCGCCTTCCCCTAGAGGACAACTACACCGACGTGATCGGCAAGGCCCAGCGCGGCCTGAAGGTCGGCGACGCGGAGCTCGCGGAGCTCGCCGGCGTGAGCCGCGCGGACCTGGCCGCGGTCAAGACGGGCCGGCCGATCGACGCGGTCGTCCGCCGGATCGCGCGGCACCTGAAGCTCGATCCCGACGCGCTCGAGGACATGGCGCACGGGCGCTGGTATCCCGAGCAGCCCCGCTTTCGGAGCGGGTTCGCCATGTTCAACGCGCCGTTCGAAGACATGACGGTGAACAGCTATCTCATCTGGGACCCGAGGGAGAGGACCGGCGCCGTCTTCGACACGGGACCGAACTGCGACGAGCTTCTCGACGTCGTGCGCGCGGAGAAGCTGCGCGTTCTCTATATATTCCTGACCCACACCCACGAGGACCATATCCTGGCTCTCCCGAAGCTCGCCGCGTCCACGGAAGCGGAGGTCTGGTCGAGCTGCCTCGAGCCGGTCGATTTTCCGAAGGCCCGCACCTTCACGGAGAACGCGCATTTCCACATCGGGGCGATCGCGATAAAGACGCTCTTCACAACGGGGCATTCCCCGGGCCAGACGACCTTCTTCGTGACGGGGCTCGGCCGCCCGATCGCCTTTGTGGGCGATTCGCTCTTCGCAAGCTCGATGGGCGGAAGCGCGACCCACTACGCGGAGCAGCACCGCAACGACCGGCAGAAAATCTTCAGCCTCCCCCGCGACACGGTGCTTGCCTGCGGCCACGGTCCGCTTACGAGCGTAGCGCAGGAACTCAGGCACAACCCCTTTTTTGTATAGTATGGCGTTGAACATCCAACCGAGCCCGGAGGGCTTCGCCGAGCTGGCGCGGAAGGGAAACGTCATTCCCGTGTGCGCCGACCTGATGGCGGACTTCGAGACGCCGGTGTCGGCCTACGCGAAGCTGAAGAACAGCGGCCCGGCCTACCTGCTCGAGTCCGTCGAGGGCGGCGAAAACCTCAACCGCTATAGCTTCATCGGCTGCCGCCCGCGGAAGATTTTTGCATGCGGGCCGGAGACGACGGAGATACGGACGCCCGGCGGGCCCGTGGAGCGGATCCCGACTCCCGCCGACCCCCTGACGCTGATCCAGCGGGAGATCGCCGGCTACAGGCCCGTGAAGCTGCCCGGCATGCCCCGCTTCACCGGGGGGGCCGTGGGCTACATCGGCTACGAATACGTGACCCGGATCGAGCCGTCGGTTCCGACCGCGCCCCGCGACGAGCTCGGCATACCGATCATCTATTTCATGCTGTCCGACACGCTGCTGATCTTCGATCGCGTGCGGCAGACCCTTCGCCTGTGCGTGAATGCTCATGTGGCGGACGAGTCCCGCGCTGCGTGCGACGCGGCCTACGCGGCCGCAGCGGCCGAGCTCAGGAGCCTCGAGGCGATCCTGGGCCAGCCGGGCTCCCTCGCGCCCGCTCCGCTGATAGCTCCCCCCCCGCTCCAGGTGCAGCC
>CAZJNA010000169.1:0-3639 GCA_964547325.1 uncultured Opitutaceae bacterium
ATGGCAGCGGCTTCATTCTTGTCCCCATCGGCATATACGGCGCGGAGGGACGAATCAATCCAAGGAATCAAGATCAACGTTTTCCCTCCAGGGACTGAACTACCTCTCCAGCACGCCTGATGTATCCGGCCACCGAGTCGTAGACCACAAGCCGCACGCCGCGCAGGGCGTTGCGCTGCCGGACGGCGATCATCTTGATCTCGCCAAGGCGGCGGTCTTGTAGTACCAGCCGCGGGATAGCCCGAAATACGGGTCGCGCTTGCCGGGGGCCGGCAGTCGGAAGAATTCGACGTGATGGGATGTCGGCGTAGCGGAGAGGTTGAGTTCGTTGGAATTCATCGTGGGTCCTTTGTTACTGCGGTTCACCTATGTCTTGCCGAGTTGGCCCCGCAACGGCGTGGCTCTACCTGAAATTGGGGTAGGTCGTCTACGGCTTTCACGGTAGGCGGCGGAACGAGCCGAGGACGGGCGGCGAGGGCCGCGTTTCGGTCGGTTTGTCGCGCCTGATCTTATTGTTCACTGATGGCGTATCCAGCAACCGGTTTCGTTGTCGAAACGACAAGGGGTATTGTGTCCTGCATCGAAAAAATGAAACGCGAATGCGTTTCGGATTGGGGAGCATTGGGGCTGACAATAGGGCAACGGGCGGGCGGTCTACCGCGAATTCAGTAGGGGCCAGCGCTGGCGGCCCGGCACGCAATTGTGTCCGCATAGGCGGAGACATCGCATGTTGAGACCCAGACCCCAGTTGAACCTCAGAAACGCCCGGGAGTATTTCCGGGAGCACCTTTGCATCGGGGAATACTACGCTGAAGGGCAAAAGGTCGTCGGCGAATGGCTCGGCAAGGGAGCCTACGACCTTGGGCTCTCCGGGCCGGTCGGGGAGAAGACGTTCCTTGCTTTGTGCGAAGGCCGGCATCCGAAAACCGGCGAATGGCTGACCCAGCGACATAACACGGTTCGCCGGGAAAGAGACCGGACGACGGCAAACCGTCGAATTTTCCACGATTTTGCGATCAGTCCTCCAAAGAGCGTCTCGGTCGTGGCGCTTTACCAGGACCCCCGGATTGTGGAATTGCATCGGCGAGCCGTGGTCGTCGCCATGACGGAATTGGAAAAGCTGGCCGAGACCCGGGTACGAAAGGGAAAGCAACTGGCCGACCGGGTTACGGGAAACATGGTGGCATCCTGCTTTCAGCATGAGACGAGTCGGGAGTTAGACCCACATTTGCACACACATTGCGTCGTCTTTAACGCGACCTTCGACGCCGTTGAGGGTCGGTGGAAGGCTATGCAAACAGCGGGCATGTACCGGGCTCAGAAGTTCGCGGAAAACCTCTACTTTCATGAACTGGCCAAAGGCTTGAAAACCCTGGGCTACGAAATCGAAAACAATGCCCGGAATTTCGAGATCAAGGCCGTGCCGGCGAGCGTTATTGTCCGCTTCTCCAAACGCCACGAGCAGATCGAGGCCGAAGCCGAACGTCAGGTTGCCGAGGGATTCAAGGGAGACGTGGGAGAGCTGCGGACGCGGATCGCGCACGAGCGCCGGCGTCGAAAGATCAAGAATTCGACGGCAGATGAATTGCGGTCTCATTGGGAAAAGCAGCTTTCCCCATCTGAGCAGCATGCCTTGGCGGGTTTGGGCGGTCCGGCGACTCAGACGGAGAAAGCCGATGTTCGCGCGATTGTCGCTTGGGCGGACGAACATCTCTTTGAGCGGCGGTCCGTGGTGAACGACCATGAACTCATGTCCACCGCCCTCGCTCGTGGTCGCGGTCGGGCCTTCGATCTGGCCGACCTTTCCCAGGCAATCGACGAGCGCGAGTACATCCGGGAGGAGGGCAGCCGGAAATTGATCTCGCGCGAGTTACACCACTGCGAATGGGAAATCGTCCGCATCGCCCAGGACCGCCGCAATTGCTTTCGCGATCTTGTCCGTGATTATGTGCCGTCGCCGGATCTTTCTGGTGAGCAAGCACGAGTGGCCAGGAGGATTCTGTCGAGCCGGGATTTGATCACCATCTTGCGGGGCGGAGCCGGCACCGGGAAGACCCACACGCTCAAGGAAATCGAACGGGCTATTGTGGCCGATGGCCGTCGCCCGGTCGTGGTCCTCGCCCCGCAGCGCCAGCAGGTTGCCGATTTGAAAACCGAAGGACTTCCCGCCGAGACGCTGGCCCGCGTGCTTGCGGTGAAGCGGATTTCAGACGAGGCGGTGGTAATTCTTGACGAGGCTGGCCAAGTCGGGGGCCGCGATCTAAGGGCGCTGATCCGGCTCGTCGAGGAGCAGGGCGGCCGGCTCATTCTCTCCGGCGACACGCGGCAGCACGGCGCGGTCGCCGCCTCGGACGCCCTACGGGCCATCGAAAAGCACGGCTATCCACGCGTGGCGACCTTACGCTCGATCCGCCGGCAAAATGTTGCACTCGGCCGGTCAGATGAGGAAAGAGATTTCATCCGGCGATACCGCCGCGCCGTGAAGGAGGCGGCCGACGGCAACCTTGGGATGTCCTTCTACTGGTTGGATCGCCTCGGTGTCTTCCGTGAACTACCCGACGCCGAGCGCCGCGCAGCCCTGGCCCAGGAATATCTGGCAGCCATAGACCGCGGCGAACAGACCCTAGTAGTCGCCCAGACGTGGGCCGAGGTTCATGCCGTCAACGACGCTATCCGCTCCGCGTTGCGAGAGGCGGGCAGGCTGGGTGCCGGGACGATTTTGACCGCTTACCGACCGCTTGATCGAAGCATTGCCCAACGGCGGGACGGGCGGTTTTATGAGGCCGGGCAGTCGGCATTTTTCCTCAAAGGCTACGGGAGATTCAAGAAAAGCGAGCGTTGCGAGATCGCCGGAGCAACCGAGCGCGGGCTGATCCTCATCAAGAATGGTCGCCGATCCACCGTGAGCTACCGCTACGGTGATAGGATAGCGGTCGCCAGCCCGACCGAAATGGAGATTGCGCCTGGCGACCGGCTGCAACTTAAAGCGAACGGGCGCAGCATCGAGGGCAGCCGATTGCACAATGGCGAATTGGTCACGGTGGCGCGGGTCGAAGCTACGGGAACAGTGGTCGTCACAAGTGAACGCGGGGAGACTAAGACGCTTCCGCCCTCGGAACGGCTGTTTGTCCGTGGCTACGCCGTCACATCCTATGTTTCCCAAGGAAAGACCGCGGACACGGTGATCCTGGCCGACGCCGGCAATCCAGCCGCGACGAACGCGCAACAGTGGTACGTCAGCATTTCAAGGGGCCGGAAGCGGATCGTGGTTTTTACCCCGAACAAGGAGGCATTGCACAAGAACATTAGCCGCGACGGCAACCGCGAGCTCGCTACGGACGTAGCGGCGGAACGCATCATTTACGGTATGCGGGTGCCAGGGCGCACGCCCAGGGAGAAGCAATTGATCGCCCTCGCCATCCGGGACGATTTCTACGAACGGCAGCGCATCGCGCAGACTGAACGCTCGGGGCAACGGGTATGACTGAAGACGACTTTATTCACGCCTCGTCTGCACACCCAATTTGTACCCAAGATAAAGGCGTAGCCGTTGCCAGACTTCTTCTTCCGAACAGGACTCCGCCTGTTCTAGTTCAATGGATTTGTGCCGGTAGCGAAGAGAAAAAATGCGACCTAATG
>CAZJNA010000170.1:0-3584 GCA_964547325.1 uncultured Opitutaceae bacterium
TCCGCCTGAGATATCCCAGTTTGCCCTCGGTCATCAGGCGATCGCTGATCTTGTGTTTGAGGCCCGCAGTGACGCTCTCCTCCAGGAAACTCGACCCAAAGGGCTGGCCGCCCGATGCGATCTGCGGATTGAAGTTGTTCGCCCGCTGCCAGGAGCCCTGGACCTGGGCGTCGGTCTGCTTGTCGACGACGAAGCCGCAGAGGACGCTGCCCGTCACGTAGTTGTTGTTGGCGTTCTGGATCGGCGTCGCGATGGTGGTGGTGGTCGACACGACGACCACTGGATACGCCGTCTGGATGTAGCTGTAGACGAAGCTGAGATTGCCCTGGACGTAGATCCTTCCGGTGGGCGTCCAATTGACCGATTCGCCGATCTGCTGGCCGCGCGCCTTGCCCGAGGTGATCTCGTTGCCGAGGCCCCCGTTCACGACATTGGCGGTCACCGACATGTTTCCGCTCTGCGGCTGGTAGCGCGTGTCAAAGGAGAGCTGGGGCGCCGGCTTGTAGACGACGCTGAGCTTGACCCCGGTGAACGTGTAGCCGGTCACATACAGGCCCCCGTTGCTGCCCGTCCCCACGATGTCGCCCGCGCCGATAAACCGGTTCTGGTGGTCCTTGCGGAAGAGCTCGCCCCGGATGGTGAGCTTCTCCGACGCATTCCAGTTGGCACCGACCTTTGCGTCGCCGTAATCCTGGTTCGCCTCCTGGAAAAAGACGGAGCTGAGGGGGGCGGAGCCCGTCGTGACCACCCCGGCGCCGGTGACGGTGGTCGCCGCATAGGGGTTTATCCAGTGCTGGTTCCCGCGGGTGATCCGCTTGTCGAGGGTCGCGTAAAGGCAGAGGCGGTCGATCCCCAGGTACTGGACCGACACTTCAGGCGTCGAGATGTGGTCGCTGTCGCGGGAATAGGTTAGATCGTTCGCGGTCGTGATGTTGGTGGCGGCGAGGGTCGTCGATCCCGATGCCAGGCTCGTGACGACGAATCCGCCCCGGCTCCCCACGACGTTCGACTCCTGGCGGAATCCGAGGCTGGCGAGCCAGTCCGGATTCGGCGTGAGCTTGAGGAATATATTCCCGACATAGTCGTCGGACTTGGAGCCGCCGTAGATGTTGCCGGCCGTGTTCGCGGAATAAACCGCATTTGCCGTCGAGCTGTAGGTCGGCGTAATCCAGCTTCCGCCATTCGTCGACGAGAGGTGCGAATAGCTGAGGCCAACATCCAGCGCAATGCGGTCGGTCAACTTGGTCTCCGTCTGCTGGAGCAGGCGGAAGGTCGTCCCCACCCGCGATTCCTGGTCGTCGTGCACCGTGACGGTAGGATCGGCGATCACGGTGGAATTCGGATACTTCATGTAGCCGCGGACATCCACGTTGTTCACCCAGTCAAATGTGGCCTTGAGCGTTTCCGTCGTCTTTCCGACGGTTGCCGTCATCGCGGCGTCCAGGATCCTATGATGCTCATCGAGGGAGAGCAGATTGGGGCCGATGAACGGCGTGTTCGCCGGAAGGGTGTTTCCGACGAGCGCCCCTTTCGTCACAACCGCGAGGGGGTTTATGATCGCCGCCCATTCGGAGGAGTCCTTCTGGCCGGTGCGGATCTCGTCGTGGAAATCCACGGTGAAGACCGGCTGGTCGGGCTTGGCCAGCTTTGCGCTCACCCAGAACGCGCCGCGGTCGACGTGCAGCTGCTCGGGGCCGAGCTTTTGAAACCGATCGGCGAGCGGAAAAAAGCCGCCCACCCCGTCGTAGAATATCCGGAAGCGCTTATAGCCGGCCTCGATGGATCCGACATTGGTCGTGTCCAGATTGAAGGTTGCGAGATAGTCGTCCGAGCCGCCCAGGGCGCGCCCGTTCACGACGACCGTGCTCGCGTCGGAAATGTCCTTGGTGTAATAGAGATCCTCGATCCCGCCGGAACCTGCGGAGGGCGTGCCCGACCGGGTCGCGAACGCCGCGGTGTCGCCCGAGATCCACGGCGCCTTGCCCGATACCTTGACGTAGCTTTCAAATGACGGGAAGGCGTCGGCTTGGGCCGAACTTTCGGCGGCCGCCGCGTCCCGGGACGGGATGGCGAGGGCGGCGCCGGCTGCGATCAGTGCGGCGGCGCGCCTAATAAAAGTCGGGGCCGTTTGCATGGTGGTTGCCTCCTGGGGAGGGTTGATCGGTCAGGGACGGATCGAGGCGTTTACGTTCGAGCCGTGGACGTCCTCATGGCAGCCCGCCGACCAGCAGGTGCCCTCGGAAAGGCGGGAGCCGACCGCGTTCGCATGCGCGCCGCCGCTCTTGAAACCCCCGAGGTTGAAGCCCGGCGTAAGCACCGCGAGGTGGCAGCGCAGGCACAGATTGGCATCCCGGGCGACCAGCATCTTGTCGTTCACGGACCCGTGCGGGTTGTGGCACGCGGTGCATCCCTCCTCGCGGATGGCGCCATGCGGATAAGTGAACGGGCCGGCCTGCTGGGTGTGGCACCGAAGGCAGGTCTCGGTGGCGGCCGCCATCGCGGCGCCCCCTCCGCGGATCGCATTTCCCTTGTGGACGTCATGGCAGTCGACGCAGCTCATCTTTCCGGCGAGGACCGGGTGCGTGTGCGGGAGGCTCATCTCGCCGCGCTTGTCCAGATGGCACTGGAAGCAGGCCTCCGGCGACTTCCGCGGATTGACGATCGTTCCCGCCTTGCCGCCGGATTGCACGTGCAGGCTGCCCGGTCCGTGGCAGGCCTCGCATCCGGTGTCGCCGACCTTGGCATCCGCAAGCCTCAGCCGGGCATGGGTGGCGGTCGCGAAATGGCTCGTCTCGTCGGCATGGCATTGGACGCATTCTTTGCTCCCCACATAGGTGGCTCCCGGTGTTCCAGCTCCCGGTGCCACGACGACGCGGTCCGCCGTGACACAGGATATCAGCAGCACCGACCAAAGCGCGGAGCCACCGAAAATCAGTTGGATCGCGGACCAGCGGCGTGAGGCTTTCATGGCGGGAGGCATGTTTGCTAGGCGGGTGTCAGGGGCCGGGCGGAATCTTCTGGGCGTCAGGATGGCAGAATAGTCGAAGCGTCACTGCGCATTCCTTGGTAACCTGCGCGCAAGGATTGTCAGGGCGAATCCTGGTTTTCTGCCGGGAGCGTGCGTGTCTTGGGCCGTTTCGCATCAGATCACCTGCGAATGGCGGCGCGGACCCGGGATAAACGTCGAATCAAACCGCATGGCCACAACCCGAAGGAGAGGCGCCCCCCGGGGCGTGACCGCGATGCCCGCCTGCGAAAGAGTGAGGACGCCATCGGCCTCCAGGTCGGCCAGGCCCGCGATTTCGGAAGCATAGGCGGTCCGCAGGTCGAAGCCGAGTTCCGCGGAGAGTTCAGCGAAGTCGAGCCTGCGCTCGCACATGAGGCGCATGATGATCGAGCGGCGCCGGCGGTCCTCCGCTGACAGGACGATGCCCCGCTCGATCGGGAGCCGCCGGTCCGCAAGGGCCCGGCGCCACTCCGAGCGGTCCTTGAAGTTCTGGCGGTAGGTCGAAACCGTCGAGGAGATCGACGACAGGCCGAACCCGTAGAGCGATGCTCCCGCGACCGTGCTGTATCCCTGAAAT
>CAZJNA010000171.1:0-3446 GCA_964547325.1 uncultured Opitutaceae bacterium
GATATGGCCCACGAGCGGACCGAAGAGTCCGCCCGCCCGTTCCGCCGACCAGTCCGCCGTTCCGCCTGAAAGGAGGGGAAAGAGGGTGAATTGCCCGAGAAACCAGCAGAACATGGAATACCCCATCCCCCAGCCCATTGCCGAACCGAGGTTGCGGATATCAGCCTGGAACAACAGCCCGAAGGTGCCGCCGATCATGCAGGCGACGGCAAAATGAAAGACGACCATTCTGAAATGCGTGCTCAGTCCGCCGAAACCCGCGATTAGGGGATAGAAATCCCCTGAATACATCCAGCGGCTGAAGATCAGGGCTGCGACGACGCCGGCCGCCCCGCCGGCAAAAAGAGCCCGCTTCAAATGAAGCGCCTCGGCCCCCTTCCGGCGGAACGATCCCCACATTCCGATAAACACGCCGACGGGAGCGCCCAGGCACGTGATGCAACCGACGAGCTCGGGAAACCGGGCCCGCGACTGGCTGAGCATGGCTTCCGAGGAATAGCCGACTGCGTGAAACAGCGCACCGACCGCAGGCAATGCCAGCCAGAGCATGAAGCCGGATCCGATCCCCCAGATGAGGCCCGCGCCGGGGCTCCTCGCGCGCCCGCGGAGGACGATCGCGCACAGGACCCCGAATGCCATGCCCACGGCAGCCTCGCGGCCCATGCCCATCGGCCCGCCGGCGGCCGCGAGTGCCCCGCCGGCGGCGCCGATGGCGCCCGAAAGGGCGACTTCCGGCAGCCATGCCGCGGCGCCCGCGAGGGAGGGCCGGGAGACGGATTGGATTTCGGGCGCGCTCATTCGGTCTTTCCTAATTGAGATCGATCGTCTGGACAATGTCCCGGGGGAAGAAGAGCTCGAACGTCCAGTCGAGAAGGACCCGGGCTTTCCGCTCGAGGCCGGGAAGCTTAGAAACGTAGATCGCCCGCCACATCATCCACGCGAGGAGCCCCGAAAACCTCAGCGTCCTTGAGCGGGCAAACGGGATCGTGAGTTCGGCGCAGGCCGTCTGATGGCCGACGACGCAAAGCGAACCGAGGGACTCGAAATGGAAGGCCTCCGGCTCCTTTCCCTGGAGCGAGCGGCAGATGTTCCGCGCAAGCGTCCTGCCTTCCCTGAGGGCAAACTGCGCGGTCGGCGGGCAGGGCTTCCCGGTCTGCCCGTCGATGACCGCAGCGCAGTCGCCGAGAGCCCAGATCTCCGGGTGGCCGGCGACGGCCAGGGTCTTCTCCACAACCACGGCGCCGCGCTTATCGACAGCGAGGCCGGTCGTTTGCAGGCAGGGATTGGGCGCCGTCCCCGCCGTCCACACGAGCGTCTGCGAGCGGACCTCACCGTCACTCAGGACGACGGCTCCGGCCCGGGCGTCCAGGACGCGGGTATTGAGCCGGAATTCGACGCCGCGGGCCGTCATGCGAGCCTGGGCGTACCGCGCCAGCGATTCGCTCAACTCCGGAAGGATCCGGTCGCGGGAATGAACAAGGACGATGCGCACGTCCGCCGCGGGAACCGAGGGATAGTCGGCCAGGATGCCGCGCGCGAAATCGTTGAGGGCCCCGGCGAGCTCGACTCCGGCGAAACCGCCTCCGGCGACGACGAAGGTGACAAGCGCCTTCCGGATGTCGGGATCCGGCTCGGCGTCTGCGCGCTCGAACATCTCGATGACGTGGTTGCGGATCCGGATCGCATCGAGGAGCGTCTTGAAATCGAAGGCGTGCTTCTCGATGTTGGCGGCGCCGAAGTAATTCGAGACCGAGCCCAGCGCGAGGACGAGATGGTCGTAGGAAATCTCGCGGGTCTCGCCCGATGTTCCGCCCGCCAGCGCCACCATTACGACGCGGCGCCCGCAATCGATCGCCTCGACGCCTCCCCTCACAAAGGCGGTCCGGTGGAGCGCGGTGCGCAGGGGGGCGCTTATATGGCTCGGCTCCAGGCTGCCTCCGGCGACCTCGGCCAGCATCGGCGTGAAGAGCAGCGCGTTCTGATTGCTGACCAGGGTCACGACGACCGAAGGATCCCGGCGCAACTCGTGCTCGAGCCAGACGGCCGTGGTCATTCCCGCGAATCCGCCGCCCAGGATCAGGACGTGCTTCGGCGGGCCGGTTTGCGGGGGAGCCGGGACGGCCTCGGGACCCGCGATCCGGTCGGCAACGCCGCAGAGCGCATGCGAGAAGAATCCGAGGAGGCAGCCGAAGAGGGTCCATCCCACCAGGGCCGGAAAGTGTGAACGCATCGCCTGGGCGCTGAGCTCAGCCGAGCGTCCGGCAAGGGCCGGAATGCCCGTGCAGCTCAGGACGGCCCAGAGCGGAATTCCGAGGGCGCAGGCGGCCATGGTCCCTTCGACGGGAGCCCGCCGAAGCCGGCCCAATCCCACGACGAATGCGGCTCCGATCACGATGCCGAGGATCAGGTTCGCGTGGGGCGCGGCATTCGTGACGACCAGCGGGACGCTGGCCCCCGCGCCCGAGGCGGCGCCGATCAGGATACGCCTGACGGGAGTCTTCATGCGCATCCGGCCGTCACTTGACGGCCGCCCAGACCCGCTGGACGTCGTCGTGGTCCTCAAGCGCCTGGAGGAATTCCCCGAGCTTTTCCCGGGCGGCCTCGTCCAGATCTGGAAAACTCTTGGCGATGTAGGCGAGTTCGCTCGTCACGACGGTCCAGCCATGCTGCGCGAGCCAGGCTGACACGAGGTGGACGGCGGTTCTCTCCGTCACGAACCGGGCGCCGGCATGGCCGACGGGGATGTCGTCGTTGCTCTCGTGGGTCAGGGCCTCGAAATCGTTCGCTCCCGCCTCGATCGCCGCGGCCTCGAGGTCCATTTCCGGATCCGGGTTGTGGGCCTCGACCAGTCCCACATGGTCGAACAGGAACTTGTTGCTGCCGCTCTGCCCGAGAATCCCCTGCTTGAAGAGCTGTCTCAATTCCGGCGCCGTCCGCTGGTGGTTGTCGGTATAGACCTCGACGATGACCGGCACCTTTCCCGGCGCGTATCCCTCGAAGACGATGTGCTCGAGGACCATCTTGTCGTCCCCGATCCCGGCCCCTTTCTTGATCGCCCGCTCGATCACGTCCCGGGTGACGCTCGCTTTCCGGGCCTTCTCGAGGGCGGCGAACAGGCGGGCGTTTGCCGCCGGATCCGGACCGCCGAGCTTGGCCGCAACGGTGATTTCCTTGACCAGCTTCCCAACCGTCTGGCCCTTCTTCTGGTTAACGATCGCTCGTTTTGCGTGCAGCCATTGGCGTCCCATCGTCCCGGAAAGTTGACGCCGGACGTCGGGACCGCAACCGGGAATTCCCGGCCTCCTTCCCGCGGCCCGATGGAAGCTCTGCGCTCCTTTTGCTTTGAACCGGGGACGGAGGCCTCTTGGGATGCATGTGCATGTCAATTTCCACCGGCCCAGCGAGGCTCTGCACCTGCCAGGCCGGCTATGAGGCGACCCTCGTCC
>CAZJNA010000172.1:0-3360 GCA_964547325.1 uncultured Opitutaceae bacterium
GCCGAATGCCACCCGGCAAACGATCCGGTGAAGCTCGATTACGACGCCTCCGGAGCGCCGATCGTACCCGAGGCGCACCAGGGCCTGCTTGCGATGGCCCATGGCCGCAACTTTAGAAACGAGAATTGCTACAACTGCCACGACCGGGACCAGCTCGACCAGCTGCACACGGCCGACGGCACCAAGCTCAAGTTCGAGCAGGCGACCCTCCTGTGCGCCGGCTGCCACGGCACGACCTACCGCGACTGGGAGGCCGGGGCGCACGGGCGCACGGGGGGCTATTGGAACCGCAGCCTGGGCCCGATCGACCGGCAGGAGTGCACGTCATGCCACGATCCTCACGCTCCCGCCTTCACGGGCCTCATCCCGATGCCTGGACCCCATCCGCTCCATCCCCTGCCCGCAGGCCCGAAGCCTGAAGGCAACTCTCCCCATGCCCTCTGAACCCACCGACGGCGGGATGTCCCGCCGAAGCTTCCTCAGAACGTCGACCGTCCTGTCCGCAGGCGTCGCGGCCGTCGCGGCCGGACTCGCGCCTCTTCGAAAATTGGGCGAGTTCAGCTCGGTCGACGAATTTCTTCAGAAGCACTACAAGGAGCTCACGCCGAATGAGATGAAGGCCGTGCTGGCACGGATTGAGGGCGAGGTTCAGCGGCAATACGGGATTCGCCCACACGTGCGCGATTACCGGCCCATGAACGGTGTGGAGTTCGTCTACGCTTTGAATCTGACCCGCTGTGTTGGCTGCCGGAAGTGCGTCCACGCTTGCGTCGCCGAGAACAACCAGTCCCGAAATCCCGAGATCCAGTACATCCGCGTCCTCAAGATGCCGAATGACGGCACCTTCGACATGGAGAAGGGCGATCACAACTACGCGTCAAAATCCGTGCCGGAACCGGGCTTCTTCTACATGCCGGTCCAGTGCCACCAGTGCAAGAATCCGCCCTGCGTCAAGGTGTGCCCGGTGAAGGCGACCTGGCAGGAACCGGACGGGATCACCGTCATAGACTACAACTGGTGCATCGGGTGCCGCTATTGCGAGGCCGCCTGCCCCTACTTTGCCCGGCGCTTTAATTTCACGACGCCTTCGATACCGACCGAGCAGATCAACACGAACATGTCCTACCTCGGCAACCGGCCGCGTTACAAGGGCGTGATGGAGAAGTGCCATTTCTGCGTCCAGCGCACGCGGGCGGGTCGGTATCCCGCCTGCGTCGAGGTCTGCCCGACGGGCTCGCGCAAGTTCGGCAACATCCTCGATCCGGACAGCGAGGTCTCCTACATCCTGAAGAACAAGCGGGTCCTGATCCTCAAGGAGGAATTGGGGACCCTGCCCCGCTTCTTCTATTATTTCGACGTCTGACGCGCCATGAAAAGCTACCTCAAGTTCCTGCGGCGCTGCGCCGCCGTTTCACTCGATGGCGACTGGCGCTACTACGCCTGGATCGGATTCCTCACCGTCCTCTGTGTGATCGGGCTCAACGCCTACGCAAAACAGTTCGTGGCGGGACTCGTGACAACGGGAATGAGCGATCAGGTCTCCTGGGGTGTGTACATCGCGAATTTCACCTTTCTAGTCGGCATGGCCGCGGCGGCGGTGATGCTGGTGATTCCGGTCTACGTCTACAAGAAGGAGGACCTCCATGATCTCGTCATCTTCGGGGAATTGTTCGCCGTGTCGGCGATCCTCATGTGCCTCGCGTTCGTGACCGTGGACCTGGGGCGCCCGGACCGGTTCTGGCACCTGATTCCGGGAATCGGCGTCTTTCACTTTCCGGGCTCGATGCTGAGCTGGGACGTCCTCGTGCTCAACGGCTATCTCCTTCTCAATGTGTACATCTGCGGCTACCTTCTCTACTGCCGCTACCAGAACAGAAAGCCCGCAAAGTGGTTCTACATACCGTTCGTCTTCACGGCCATCGTCTGGGCCATCTCGATTCACACGGTGACCGCGTTTCTCTACGTCGGGCTGGGCGGGCGTTCCTTTTGGAATTCGTCGATCGTCGGCCCGCGTTTTCTCGCCTCGGCGTTCACGGCGGGCCCCGCGTTCATCATTCTCGCCCTGCAGGTGGTGCGCCGGGCGACGTCCACGTCCACGGGCGCCGGTGACGGCCCGGCAGCGAAGCCTTCCATGGCGATCGCCTGTCGCGAGGCCAGTCTCGCCGACCTCGAGCTTCTGGCCCGCAGCCTCCCCGAACTCGAGTCGGTGTCCAATGACGAACGCCGGGCGTGCCTCGCGGGAGCGACCGTGCTCGATGCGCACCCGGGCGACGTCCTTCTTCGCCAGGGGGTCATGGAGGATGACGCGTTCTTTGTCCTCAAGGGCCGGGTTGTCGTTAGGAGGGAGGAGGCGGGCCGCTCTCGGGTGACGCGCAGCATCGGCCCGGGCGAGCAGTTTGGCGAGGTATCCGCGCTGGCCGGGACGGCCAGGGCCGCGTCTGCGATCGCCGAGGAGCCCGCGGAAGTGCTCTGCCTTCCAGCGGAATCGCTGCGAAGGCTCATGCGCAATCCGCGGATGGCTGAAATCGTCCACTGGCGGATGACGGAGCGGCTCATGATAACGGACAGCAGCCTGTTGATCCTTCGGGGCATTGTGCAGGTGTCGATGCTCATCAACATGTTCCTTCTCGCGAACGAGGTTTTCAGCGAGTTTTACAACAGCAACCGGCACGTCTCCTCCTGGCGGTACCTGTTCCTCGGCCTGAACGGCTATCATGCGCTCGTGCCGTGGATTTGGACCGCGGTCGCGCTCAACGTCACAGCGATGATGATTCTCATGCTCCCCCTCAGCCGGCGCCTGCCGTGGCTGAACGCGGCCTGCGTCATGTGCATCGTGGGCATCTGGATCGAGAAAGGAATGGGCCTGGTCATTCCGGGATTCGTTCCGACGCCCCTCGGCGAAATGGTTGAGTACCTGCCGACCCAGAACGAAACCCTGATCTGCCTGGGAATCTGGGCATTCGGCCTGCTGTCGTTCACCGTCTTTCTCAGGATGGCGGTTCCCATCCTGCAAGGGGAGCTCTCCCGCGCAAATGAAGCCTGACATGGATCCGGCCCGCGATGGCGCCCCCGCCGCCCCCCACAAGCTGACGCTGGACGACGCCCGGGAATCCCTCTCCGCCCATGTCGCGGCGAAGGGCGCCGAAATTCGCGCGAAATACGGCCCGGATATCGGCTGGTCTCAACTCAAGCGCATCCTGGCGGACCGGGACTTCGTGCGTTATCCCTGCGAGCTCGTTTTCGACGCGGTGCCGCTCCTGCCGGACGAATGCGCCTACCCTGCGCCGATCGGAGAGGCTCCGGAGGACGGCTTCAGGCTGTGCGTGCACCCTTACTTCTCGGTGGATCCCTCCCGGGTTC
>CAZJNA010000173.1:0-3326 GCA_964547325.1 uncultured Opitutaceae bacterium
CTGATCGGCGAGCCCGGCGTCGGCAAGACGGCGATCGTCGAGGGCCTGGCCCAGCGCATCCTGCGCGGCGATGTGCCCGAGGGGCTGAAGGACCGGAGCATTTTTGCCCTGGACATGGGGGCCCTCGTCGCCGGGGCGAAGTACCGCGGAGAATTCGAGGAGCGGCTCAAGGCCGTCCTTCAGGAGATCCGCCAGAGCGAGGGCCGGGTCATCCTCTTCATCGACGAGCTGCATCTCATCGTCGGCGCGGGCAAGGTCGACGGCGCCATGGACGCCGGGAATCTCCTCAAGCCGATGCTTGCGCGCGGCGAGCTCCACTGCATCGGCGCGACCACCCTCGACGAATACCGCAAGTATATAGAGAAGGACGCAGCCCTCGAGCGGCGCTTCCAGCCCGTCCAGGTGGACCAGCCGAGCGTCGAGGACGCGATCTCCATCCTTCGCGGCCTGCGCGAGCGCTTTGAATTGCACCACGGCGTGCGAATCCAGGACAACGCGCTCGTCAGCGCCGTCACGCTTTCCCACCGGTACATCTCCGACCGCTTCCTTCCCGACAAGGCGATCGACCTCGTTGACGAGGCCTGCGCCATGATCCGGACCGAGATGGACTCCATGCCGCAGGAGCTCGACGAGCTGACCCGGCGCGGGCTCCGCCTCGAGATCGAGGAGACCGCCCTGGCTAAGGAGAAGGACGATGCCAGCAAGGGCCGGCTCGCCGCCCTGCGCAAGGAGCTCGCCGAGGTGAGGGAAAAGGCCGGGGGGCTCCGGCTGCAATGGGAGAAGGAGAAAGCCTCGGTCGACCGCATGCGCAAGGTGCGCGAGGAGATCGAGGCCGCGCGCCTGGAGATGCAGAAGGCCGAGCGGGCTTACGACCTGAACAAGGTGGCCGAGCTCCGCCACGGGCGCATCCCGCAGCTGGAGGCCGAGCTGAAGAAGCAGGAGAAGGCCGGCAATTCCACGACCCTCTTCAAGGAGGAGGTGTCCGCCGAGGAGATCGCCGAGGTTGTCGCGAAGTGGACCGGCGTTCCGCTGACGCGCCTGGTCGAGGGCGAGAAGGAAAAGCTCCTGCGCCTCGAGGACGTCCTGCACAAGCGGGTCATCGGCCAGGACGAGGCCGTGACGCTCGTGACCGAGGCCATCCTCCGCTCCCGGAGCGGGATCAAGGATCCGCGGCGCCCCGTGGGAAGCTTCCTGTTCCTGGGGCCCACCGGCGTGGGGAAGACGGAACTCACCAAGGCGCTCGCCGAGACGCTGTTCGACACCGAGGCGGCCCTCGTGCGGATCGACATGTCGGAGTACATGGAGAAGCACGCCGTCTCCCGCCTGCTCGGGGCGCCCCCCGGGTACGTGGGCTACGACGAGGGGGGCCAGCTGACCGAGGCCGTGCGGCGGAAGCCCTATGCGGTCGTTCTCTTCGACGAGATCGAGAAGGCCCATCCCGACGTCTTCAACGTGCTCCTGCAGGTCCTCGACGACGGCCGCATAACGGACGCGCAGGGGCGCACGGTCGATTTCAAGAACACGATCATCATCATGACCTCAAACATCGGGTCGCGCTTCCTCCTCGAGGGGGTGACCGGCGACACGATCCCCGAGGGGGTGCGCGAAAGCGTCATGGCCGAGCTGCGGCAGACCTTCCGCCCCGAGTTTCTGAACCGCATCGACGAGACCGTTCTCTTCAAGCCGCTCACGCTCGAGGAAATCGGGAAGATCGTCGATCTCCTGCTTGCCGACCTGAACACCCGCCTCGCTGATCGCCGCGTGACCGTGGTTCTCGACGCGAAGGCGAAGGACTGGGCGGCCGAGAAGGGCTACGATCCCGTGTTCGGCGCCCGCCCGCTCAAGCGCTTCCTCCAGCGCCAGATCGAGACGCGGCTCGCCCGGGCCCTCATCTCGGGCGACGTGGCGGAGGGCGCCGCGGTAAAATTCACTGTAAAAGACGATGTCCTCGTGATGAAGTAGGGGGGTGAATCCCCCGATCCCCGGCTCCATCCTCAACGAGTCTGAAGTCAGGCGGCGGCATATCCTTCCCAAGGCCCTTGTGATCGGCCTTGCCGCGGGACTCCTGGCCTCCGCCTTCCGCACGGCCCTGCAATGGTCGGAGCTGCATCGCATCGCCTGGCTGCACACGATGCCGGGAGTGGGAGGCCTGTTCGCCGCTCTCGCGCTCGGGGCGGTCGGGAGCGGGGTGGGGCTCTGGCTCGTTCGCTCCTTCGCTCCGGAGGCCGCGGGCAGCGGAATCCCCCACCTGAAGTCGGTCGTTCTCGGCGAAGCCGTCCTCCACTGGAAGCGCGTCCTCCCGGTGAAATTCCTCGCCGGTTTGGCGGGCATAGGCGGCGGCCTCGCGCTCGGCCGCGAGGGCCCCACGATCCAGATGGGCGGGGCCACCGGACTCATGGTCTCGAGCTGGTTCCGGGTGAAGCCCGGCGAGGGGGAGCGCAAGGCGCTGATCAGCGCCGGGGCCGGCGCCGGGCTCGCGGCCGCGTTCAACGCGCCTCTGGCCGGCGTCATCTTCGTCCTCGAGGAGCTGCACGGGAGCTTCACCCCCGTGATCTTCGTTGCCGCATTCCTTGCCTCGGTGACAGCCGACGTCGTCTGCCGCGTGCTCACGGGCGAGACCCCCGTCTTCGCGCTTCACGATATGCCGGTCCCCTCGCTCGCCTCCCTGCCGGTCGCGCTTGTCCTGGGCGTCCTCGCGGGATTTGGAGGAGTCGGATTCAACCGATGCCTCCTTTGGAGCCTAAGCGCCTTCGACCGGCTTCGGCGCTGGCCGCCTTTCCTGGTCGGCGCGCTCGTGGGGCTCGTGGTCGGGCTCGCCGGATGGATCTATCCGGAATTGAGCGGTTCCGGCGCCCTGCTTGCCGAACGGGCGTTCGGCGGCTCGATCGCCATCCGCGTCCTGGTCGCACTGATGGCGGCCCGCTTCATCCTGACGATGGTGAGCTACGGCTCTGGCGCGGCGGGCGGCTTCTTCGCGCCCGTCTTGGTTCTCGGCGCGCTCGGCGGCCTGGGGGTCGGGCTCGCGGCGCATGGAATCGCGCCCGCCTGGGTTGCGCGCCCGGAGGTCTTCGTCGTCCTCGGAATGGGGGCCCTCCTGACCGCATGCGTGAGAGCGCCGCTGACCGGGATCATCCTCATGATCGAGCTCACCGGGCACTACGACTTCATGCTCCCCCTCCTCGTGAGCTGCTTCGCCGCCTATGGGGTCGCGGAGGCCCTCCGCAACCCTCCGATCTACGAGTCGCTGCGCGAGCGGATCCGGCCGGCTACCTGACCGGCTTGTAGTCGACGCCGAGCTCGCTGAATAGGAAAGCATCCACGTCCAC
>CAZJNA010000174.1:0-3058 GCA_964547325.1 uncultured Opitutaceae bacterium
CCCATCAGGACGAGGCCCGGTTTCTCAAGCTCGGCGTCCCGGCTTCCCGGATGCTTGTGGCGGGAAACATCAAGCTCGACGTCGAGATTCCCCGTCTCGGCGCCAAGGAACTCGAGGGGCTTCGGCGGGAGCTCGGCCTGCCTCCGGGTTTCGTGCTCCTCGGCTCCTCGACCTGGCCCGGGGAGGAGGCCGCGCTTCTTGCCGTCCTGGTGCGCGCCCGGACGGACGGGCTGAGCGGATCCCTGCTCCTCGTGCCGAGGCATGCCGAAAGGCGCCGCGAGATCGGGGAGCTTCTGCGCCGGTCGGGCCTGAGGTACCACCTCCGATCGCGCGGACCGGCACCCGGGGAGGTCGACGTCGTGATCGCCGACACGACGGGCGAACTCCGCCAGCTGACCCAGCTGGCCGACCTCGTCTTCGTCGGAAAGAGCCTGCCGCCCCACACGGACGGGCAAACGCCCGTGGAGGCGGCCGGCCTCGGCAAACCCATTGTGTTCGGGCCCGGGATGGGGAACTTCCGGCACCTGGCCGGCGATCTTGTCGGGCGCGGCGCGGCCCGGCGGGTATCCTCGGCGGAGGAGCTGGTGAGCACGGGATCGCAGCTTCTCAGGGATTCCTCCGGGCGCGCCGCCCTGGCCGCCGCCGCCGTGGCCTGGCGCAGCGAGAATTCCGGGGCGATGGTGCGCACGCTTGCCGTCGTGCGCGCGGAGCTGGCGCGCCGCGGTTAGGCAGACCGCGAGGCGCTGGCCGCGTCGGCGGGCGCGGTCTCGTCGGCCGCGGCTTCGGGCGGCGACTCCTCGTCGTCGTCGATCGGAAACTCCCTGGCGAACTTCGTGTACTCGATGAGCTCGTAGCGGCCGTCCCAGTGCTCGACGATCGCCGTCAGCGATTCGACCCAGTCGCCCGAATTCATATAGTGCACGTCGCCCAGCATCTTGTCGGCGGGCGTGTGGATGTGCCCGCAGATCACCCCGGTGCAGCCGCGGTCGGCCGCGAGCCTGGCGAGGTGGTCCTCGAACTTCGATACGTGGCTCACCGCGGATTTCACGCGCGCCTTGATCGCCTTGCTGAGCGACCAGTATTCCTTGCCGCGCCACGCCCGCCACGCGTTGTAGCCCCGGTTGATCTTGAGGAGGAGGTGGTAGCCCCAGTCGCCGACGTGGGCCAGGAAGACGAACTTGCTCGTGATCGTGTCGAAGATGTCGCCGTGCAGGACGAGGTAGCGGCCGCGCGGCCCGACGTGGACGTGGTCCTCGACGATCGAGAGCCGCGCGAAGGACATCGGGAGGAACTTGGCGAGGACGTCGTCGTGGTTGCCGCGCACATAGACGATCTCCGTGTCCCGCTTCTCGAGCATTTTGAGCACGATGCGGATGAAGCGGGTGTGGGCCTTGCTCCACTGCCCGGTCCTGCGCAGCTGCCAGCCGTCGATGATGTCCCCGTTGAGGATCAGCTTGGTGCAGCGGACGTGCCTGAGAAAATGGTTGGCCTCCCGTGCCTTGCACTCGGGGGTGCCCAGGTGGACGTCGGAAAGAATGACCGTGCGTACGCGGAGTTTCTTCATGGCATGTGGCATCCTGTCAGGATCTGGAGGCTTCTGGGATGCACCGCGACATCGAGGAGCGCGGCTGCGGAGTGAACCTCGCCGTCGGTGTGTATTTCCCCCGGGGCGGAGCGCTCGATCGAGAAGCGGGCCCCGCGCAGCCGCCGCACGTGCCTGCTGCGGTCGAACGAGCCGAGGAAGAGCCGGGCTGCGAGAAAGGCCGCGCCGACGGGGCCGACCGGGCTGACCGCCACGAGGTCGAGCAGGCCGTCGTCAGCGCGGGCTCCCGGGGCGATCACCGCCCCGTTGCCGTACTGATCGGAATTCGCGATGGCCAGGAACAGGATCTCCATTTCCTCCGGGCGCCCGACGGCGGAGACGATGCAGCGCTCGCTCGTGCGCGCGGCGAAGGCGGCGAGGGCCGTCCGCGCATAGGCGGGAAGGCCGCGCCGGGTGAGGCGGTTGAAGCGCCTGCTGATATCCGCGTCCAGGCCGAGCCCCATCGCGTTGAAGAAGGGCCGGCCGTTGACCGCGCCGGTGTCGACGGCGGATACCCGGGAAACCGGGGCAGCGGCGAGGGCCAGGGCGTCCGCGGGCGCCTGCGGCAGGCGCAGGTGGCGGGCCAGGCCGTTGCCCGAGCCCGACGGGACGATCGCGAGGACGGACGGGGTGAACCGGAGCGCCTGGGCGACCTCGTTCACGGTGCCGTCGCCCCCGACGGCGACCACGCGGCCGCAGCCTTCGCGCACCGCCTCGAGCGCGAGGAGCGTGGCGTGCCCGGGCCCCTCGGTCACATGGAGATCCGCGTCGAGCGACCGGGCGGCGATGAAATCGCGGAGGAGCGGCAGGAGCCGGGCGTTCCGGCCCGAGCGGCCGGAGTGGAGATTGAATATGAAGCGCATCTTCCCCATCCGCGGGATGCGGCCGGCCGGATCCGGGGGCGCCGCGCCCGCCGAATCGGCGGCCGCGGCGGGAACGGAGGGGAAGGGGACGCGCATGAAATATTAGGGTTTCGCCCGCACCGGATTGACGTGCTCGAGGACGTGGGCGGCTATGTCGGCGGCGGCCGACGGACGGGCAATGGGCTCGAGCGCCTGGCGCCAGTCGCGCCAAACGCTGCCGCGAAGGGCGAACGCCCGGCGGAGGGCCGCGATGACGGCGTCGGGAGTTTCCGCGAGCGCCCCGGCGCCCCGGCGCCTGAGGAGTTCGTAGTTTCCCTCCTCCTGCCCGGGCACGATCTGGTTTACGATCATCGGGCAGAGGGCCGCGATGGCCTCCTGGGTCGTGGCGCCGCCCGCCTTGCTCACGACGGCGTGGTGGGTCATCAGCAGCTCGGGTATGCGGTCGGTCCAGCCGAGGATCTCCGCGCGCCGGGGCCGCCCCTCGATCAGGGCGGTGAGCTCCGCGCGAAGCTTGAGGTCCCGGCCCACCGCGCAGGTCACCTCCCAGTCCGTCTCCTCAAGGAGGAGCCGGGCGGTCGTCCTCGCATGCCGGGTGCCGGAGTGGACGATGTAA
>CAZJNA010000175.1:0-3010 GCA_964547325.1 uncultured Opitutaceae bacterium
TGCAGAAATAGAAGGCGCTCATGTTTACGGCCTGCGCGACCTGCGACAACGAAAGCTGGTCCCCGTGACGATCGGAAATGAAGGCGCGCGCCTTGGTGACCGCAGGCGCCTCGGAGGCTCCCTCGCGCACCATGAGCTGGTTGCTCAGGGCCGCGAGATGCTGGGCGAAGATCGTCAGAAGGCGCAGGACCGAATCATACTGGTTCCTAGCGACAACCCGCGTCTGAAAGTACGCGGCCCTGAGGCGCTTGAGATCCGGCTCCGCCCCCAGATCCGCCAGCTGGCGGACCGTGCGGCCGAATTGGACCTCCGACGGCTTCTGGCGCAGCACCTGACCCGTCTGCAGGTACGCAACCACGCGCTCTCCGACACGGATCGGTACCGCCGAATCGCTCAGGCCCGCAAAGCAGTCCAGCGTCGCGGCAGATTCTTTGGCCTCGGTTTCCATCCGTTGCTGCAGTTGCAGGCAGGCCGCGCAGCTCTTGCTTTTTGCGGCAATCAGGGCGCAAAAGGGATTGATCCGGCGGGATCCGTGCATCGGCGTCTGGAACGAGCCGACAGCGCGGAGTGTGAGCGGCAGGCCTGTCGTGGCCTCGAACGCTTTCTGGTAGTCCCGGTAGATATCGGAACGGGCAATGTGATCTGCCAAATCGCGGTCGTTCTTTGAGGAATCGACCGGTGAAAACGGGAGCGTGGATATCGCTTGCATGGAAAGAGACTACCAGAACGCCCGGCGGCCGGGTATTGGAGGCCCGCCCGTATCTCGCTAGGGAAAATCCCTAGCGCGGTGCGCCGTTCCGTCCTTGCCGGGAGTGGGACGGCGTTTAGAATCGTCAACTGTGGCGCAAAAAAGCGGTGTTTCCATGCTCAAACCCAGGCCGCGCACGCGGGCCCCCGGCCGCGTCCAGACGGAAACCCGGCTGGAAATGGCGACCCGGGAGCTGAAGGACATCAAGGCAGACCTGGGCCAACACTCGATCGTGGCCATCACCGACGCCTCGGGAAAGATAACCTACGTCAATGACAAGTTCTGCGCGCTGTCGAAGTACTCCCGCGAGGAGCTTCTCGGCCAGGATCACCGGATCATCAATTCGAGACACCACTCAGGGGAGTTCTTCAGGAATCTCTGGCGGACGATCGGCCGCGGCCAGGTCTGGCACGGGGAGATCCGAAATCGGGCAAAGGACGGGACGCTCTACTGGGTCGACACCACGATTTTTCCACGTCTGAACACGGCGGGCAGGCCGCTGCAGTATGTCGCGATCCGAACGGATATAACCCATCGGAGGCGTCTCGAGACCGAGATTCTTGAAATCAGCGAACGCGAACAGCTCCGGATCGGCGAAGACTTGCACGACGGCCTCGGGCAGCAGCTGACTGCCATCGAGCTCCTTTGCGCCGGACTCCACGCGGATGCCGTCCGCAACAGCGCCCCGCTCGCGGAACGCCTCAGCCAGATGGGAAGGATGCTCCGGGAGGCGATTGGGCAGACCCGGCAGCTCGCCCGGGGCCTCGTTCCGGTCGGAAACGAGCCGGATGCGCTGCAGGTCGGACTTGCCGAGCTGGCGGAGCGTGCGAATTCGCTCGGGCGCCTGCAATGCCGACTGGAATGCCCGGCTCCCGTCCTGGTCCATAAACAGATCGTGGCCGCACATCTCTTCCGGATCGGTCAGGAGGCCGTTAACAATGCGATCAAGCATTCGGGCGCCAAGGCGGTGACCATCCGCCTCTCCAAGAATTCCCGCTCGCTGCAATTGCAGGTTTCCGACGATGGAAAGGGCCTGCCCAAGGCACGCGGCCGCGGATTGGGGCTGGGAGTCATGAAGCATCGCGCGAGCGTGATCGGCGCGGAGCTGGCTGTGGGCTCGAAACCGGGGCAGGGGGTCACGATCACCTGCAGCCTTCCGCTCCCGGCATGAAATCCCCAGGATCAGGGAAGGCAAAGGCGGCCTCCGGCCGAAAGAGCAGGATCCTCGTCGTGGACGACCATCCCTTCATGCGCGCGGGGCTTGCGCAGCTCATAGACCGGCAGCCCGACATGGCCGTGTGTGGCGAGGCGGGCGAGCCGGCGGCCGCGATCCGCGAACTCTCCGCCTCCATGCCGGATCTTGTCCTCACCGACGTGACGATGCCCGGCCGCAGCGGGATCGAGTTCGTCAAGGACCTTCGGGCGTCCCATCCGAAGCTCGCCATACTCGTCGTCTCGATGCACGACGAGGGAATCTATGCCGAACGCCTCCTGCGGGCCGGCGCGCGGGGCTACATCATGAAGGAGGCCGGCGGCGAGAACCTGCTCGGCGCGATCCGCCAGGTGCTCGCCGGGGGGATCTATGTCAGTCCGCACATGTCGGCAAAGATTCTCGAGAACGTCACCGGGCGGCGGCCTCGCGGCTCGGCCTCGCCCATACGGACCCTCAGCGACAGGGAATTCGAGGTGTTCCAGCTTATCGGACAGGGGAAGAGCACGCGCGACATAGCCGCCCAGCTTCATCTGAGCCCAAAGACGGTCGACGTGCACCGTGGGCACATAAAGGAGAAACTTGGATTGGACGATGTCACCGCGCTCGTCCGCCACGCCGTGCGCTGGGTCGAGACCGAGGACGGCGCCCAATAGACGCGCATTCTTGGGCAA
The DNA here is from genome assembly GCA_964547325.1 of uncultured Opitutaceae bacterium. Taxonomy (GTDB): domain Bacteria; phylum Verrucomicrobiota; class Verrucomicrobiia; order Opitutales; family Opitutaceae; genus Palsa-1447. Next base: position 2,633 of record CAZJNA010000175.1, read on the forward strand.
GAAGCGCGGAGCGCGCGGGCGGAATGCTGGTACAATGCAGGCATGAAGGCAGCGGACGTTCGACATGGAAAGCCGAGGGCCCTCCTGATCGCCGGCTTCATCCTGGCGTTCGGGACGCTCTTCGGTGGCGGCTGGCCGGACGGCTGCTCGAAGGACGACCCACGCGTGAAAAGCTACATAGCCCTGTCGCCGGTCGCCGTCGTCCTGCCGAAGGAAAAGCTCAGGCAGGCAGCCGAGTACTACGCCCGCCTGCGGCCCAACGCCGTTGTTCTCAAAGGCGACGGGGAGGGGATGATGCCCCTGTACGCGCCGGGCACGCTCCTGGTCATGGAGCCGATCTCCTACGATGATCTCAAGGAGGGGATGACGGCCGTCTAC
>CAZJNA010000176.1:0-3003 GCA_964547325.1 uncultured Opitutaceae bacterium
CGGTCCAAAGGTCGATGACCTTGTTCTTCCGCTCGCCCTCGGTGATGATGCCCTTGTTGAACTGGCCCTCGACTTCGACGATCTTCTTCCGGGTGTCGGCGACGATGTCTTTCTTCGATTCCGGGATGATCATGTCGTCGATGCCGATCGAGATGCCGGCCTGGAATGCGGTCGTGAAGCCGAGCTCCTTCAGCTTGTCCAGCACCTCGACCGTGACGACGTCGCCCGCGACCTTGTAGGTGTTCAGGATCAGGTCTCCGAGCTTGGACTTGGCGACGGGGAAATTGACGAAGCCGAGGTCAATGGGCCAGATCTGGTTGAATATGACGCGGCCGACCGTGGAGCGGACGATCTTCTTGTCCTTGTTTCCGTAGATCGTGTCGCGGCCGTAATCCGGGTTCGGAATATCCACCCAGTCATGCATGGCCATGGCGCCGTCCGCCTTCACGAAGAGGACCTCCTGGAGGCCGGAGAGGAGCGGCACGCGCTGGTCCTTGGCGGCCTTCTTGCGGGGCTCGATCGTGAGGTAGTACGCGCCGAGGACGATGTCCTGCGAGGGCGTGAGGATGGGCTTGCCCGACGAAGGCGAGAAGATGTTGGACGTCGCCATCATGAGGAGCTTGCACTCCATGATCGCCTCGAGGGAGAGGGGCACGTGCACGGCCATCTGGTCGCCGTCGAAGTCGGCATTGTAGGCGGTGCAGACGAGCGGGTGGATGCGGATGGCCTCGCCCTCGATCAGGACGGGCTCGAACGCCTGGATCGAGAGACGGTGCAGGGTCGGCGCGCGGTTGAGCAGCACCGGGTGGCCCTTCGTGACCTCCTCCAGGATGTCCCAGACCTCGGGCGACTTCTTCTCGATCATCTTGCGGGCGCCGCGCACGGTGTGCACGAAGCCGAGCTCCTTCAGCCGGCGGATGATGAACGGCTCGAAGAGGACGAGGGCCATCTTCTTCGGCAGGCCGCACTGGTGCAGCTTGAGCTCCGGGCCGATGACGATGACCGAACGGCCCGAATAATCGACGCGCTTGCCGAGCAGATTCTGGCGGAAGCGGCCCTGCTTGCCCTTGAGCATGTCGGAAAGGGACTTGAGGGGCCGGTTGCCGGCGCCGGTGACGGGGCGGCCATGGCGGCCGTTGTCGAAGAGCGCGTCCACCGCCTCCTGCAGCATCCGCTTTTCATTGTGGATGATGACGTCGGGCGTCTTGAGCTGCATCAGGTTCCGCAGGCGGTTGTTGCGGTTGATGACGCGGCGGTAGAGATCGTTCAGGTCCGAGGTGGCGAAGCGGCCGCCCTCGAGGGGGACGAGCGGGCGCAGGTCCGGCGGGATGACCGGGAGCACCTCGAGGACCATCCACTCCGGGCGGGACCTCGAGTGGATGAAGCCCTGGATGACCTTCAGGCGCTTGGAGAGCTTCTTCTTGATCTGCTTCGATTTCGTGGCGCGCATCTGCTCGTGCAGTTCGGCGACCGTCGCCTCCATGTCCATCTTGCCCAGGGCGTCGCGAACCGCCTCGGCGCCCATCTTCGCGATGAAGGAGTCGACGCCGTACTCATCGAGGGCCTGGCGGTATTCGGTGTCGGTCAGCAGCTGGCGGGGCTCGAGGGGCGTCTTGCCCGGATCCACGACCATGAAGTTCTCGTAGTAGATGACCCGCTCCAGCGAGCGCGCGGTCATGTCCAGGAGCAGCCCGAGGCGGCTCGGCATGCTCTTGAGGAACCAGATGTGGGCGACCGGCACGGCGAGCTCGATGTGGCCCATGCGCTCGCGGCGGACGCGGGCGATCGTCACCTCGACGCCGCAGCGGTCGCACACCACGTCCTTGTACTTGATCCGCTTGTATTTTCCGCAGGCGCATTCGTAGTCGCGGACCGGGCCGAAGATCTTCTGGCAGAAGAGGCCGCCCGGCTCGGGCTTGAAGGTGCGGTAGTTGATCGTCTCGGGATTCTTGACCTCTCCCTTGGACCACTTGCGGATGATCTCGGGCGAAGCGACGGTGATGGAGACGCAGTCGAATGCGCTCTCCTCCATGCCAAGGGCGTTGCGGGCTTCTGAGGCGGCTGTTTCGGCGGGCTGAATCATGTGGTGGTCTCCCTGATTGATATTTTAAAGGCGGGGCGTCGCGCGGCCCGGGCTCAGGCGCCCAGGCTCAGCGCGTCGCGCTTCTGCAGCTTGATGTCCAGGCCGAGGGACTGGATTTCCTTGATGAGGACGTTGAAGGACTCGGGCGTTCCGGCCGACAGCGTGTTGTCGCCCTTGACGAGCGATTCGTAGATCTTGGTTCGGCCCTGCACGTCGTCGGACTTGACGGTGAGCAGTTCCTGCAGCGTGTGCGCCGCGCCGTAGGCCTCGAGCGCCCACACCTCCATTTCGCCGAAGCGCTGGCCGCCATACTGGGCCTTGCCGCCCAGGGGCTGCTGCGTGACGAGCGAGTACGGGCCGACCGCGCGGGCGTGGATCTTGTGGGACACGAGATGGTTCAGCTTCATCATGTAGATGTAGCCGACCACGACCTCCTGATCGATCTTCTCGCCGGTGCGGCCGTCGAAGAGCGGGCTCTTCCCGGATGACGGCAGCTTGGCGTCCTTCAGGTATTCGCGGACCTTCTTCTCGGGGATGCCGTCGAAGACGGGCGTCGCCACCTTGATGCCGAGCTTCTTGCAGGCCCAGCCGAGATGCGTCTCCAGCACCTGGCCGACATTCATGCGCGAGGGCACGCCCAGGGGGTTCAGGCAGATCTCGACGGGGGTGCCGTCGGGAAGGAAGGGCATGTCCTCTTCGGGCACGATCTTCGCGACCACGCCCTTGTTGCCGTGCCGGCCCGCCATCTTGTCGCCGACCTCGAGCTTCTGCTTGGTGGCCACGTAGACCTTGACCTGCTTGATCGCGCCGTCGGCCGAGCTTTCGCCGGACTCGACCGCCTCGATCTTGCGCTCGCGGTCGGATTCGAGCTCGTCGAACTTCGTTTGGTAGGAGCCGATGATCTCCATGATCTTGATCCG
>CAZJNA010000177.1:0-2960 GCA_964547325.1 uncultured Opitutaceae bacterium
GATCGGTTAGCTTTTCATTAATAATCACAAGTCGTCAGATATGACGCTTTGTGACTAATAATCAATATAACTCGTCATTAAAGACGAGTATGCATAGGAATCAGAGAGCAACGATTGAATTGCGCTTGGCAGTTTAGGAAGATGGGCCATGCCGGTTCTCAAACGAAGGATTGGAGCTGCTCGGCTCATGGATGACGCCGTCCTTGTCCATCCAGCGCCGCTGCCGACTGAGTCGTCGCAAGAGGGCGTCCATATCCTCAAGCCATTGCAGCTTTGCCCGGAATGACATCGTCTGGCCCGCTTCGAGAAACGCCCGCTCATGGTCGTCCCATCCGTGTCCCTGCCAGTCTCCTGTGTCCGGTTTCATAGGTTCAGCAGCCGCTTGAGCCGGACAACATCGTCCAAGTCGCGTGGGCGCCCCGCCCTTTGCTTCATTTCGATCAGCGTCTCCGCCTGGACAACCGGCACCCACAGATCCGGCGCAAGCTCGTAGCGTCGGGCCCCGGCCAACTCCCGTTCGACGTCAAACGGCGGATCAATGAAAATACCCACCGGAAGATCGTTGTCTGAAAACAGCGACATTTGAAAGACGAGCATGTTCTTGTCCTTCACCCATTGGCGCCTGATTTCCGCCTTTGCGAAATCCTCGGCATCGACGGGAATCTTTGCCTTGAATCCGATGGACGCCAAAGCCCGTATGCCGCGCAGGAGGTTTTCCTCATCAAAGGCCAGCACAAGGTCGATGTCGTTGGTAAAGCGAACGACGCCGTGCGCAATGACGGCCATGCCCCCTACGACAACGTAGCGGACCTTCGCTTGCTCAAGAGCGCGGAAGATCTTTTCGAACTGCCCCACTTGCATCAGGCCAGCAAGCTGCTTGCTCAAAGCGGCCCGAGCAACCGAATTTCCAATGGTTACTCCCCGCCGGGTGCTTCGACGCGCTCCAGGCGCTCGACCTCGCGTTCCAGCAGATCGCAGCGGTAGGCCAGCTTGCCGACGATCAGGATCAGGCGTTTCAGGTTATCGTCCGCCGCGGAGCCGGCGAGTTTGTCCGCGGCTTCGCGCAAATCGGCAAAATTATTCACGGAGGGAAGCAAATGGTCTGGGGTGGTCATGGGAGGATTCTTGGTCGTTGGGCGTTCAACCCGGGTTGGCTTTATTCTTCTTAAACGAATTCTGATGCAGCCGGATGTGGCTGAGATCCTTGGGGATTCCGGAACTGAGGCAGGCCTTTGCTTCCAGCCAATTGTCGAGGTCCCGTCCGGCGGCGTACCCGCTTTGATCGTAAAGATGATAGGCGTAGTCGCGAATCTCGCGCTCATCGAGGGGCTTGGCGGAAGTGGATGTGTGGGCTGGTTTGGTGCTCATGACGTTTTTCTTTCACTGCCGCTAGATGACGCGGAGCACGATCTTGCCGCGCGTATGTCCGCGCTGGCTGAGTTCCTGGCCGCGGGTGGCATCGGAAAGGGGCAGCACGGTCTCCACGATGACCTTGAGCTTGTCGGCATCGGCAAGCTGGGCGATTTCGGTGAGCTCCGCGGCATTCGGCTGGGTAAAGACAAACGCCTGGCGCACGCCCTGCGCCGCTGCCGTTTCGGCCGAAGGCGGGCTGGCGATCGAGACCAGGATGCCGCCGCGCTTGAGCACCTTCCATGAGCGGGCCTGGGTGTCCCCGCCCATGGTATCCAGGACCACATCCACCGGCTGGATGACCTCCTCGAAGCGCTCGGTGTCGTAGTCGATCACCTGGTCGACTCCGAGCTTGCGCAGGAATTCGTGGTTGCGCTCCGCCGCGGTGCCGATGACGTGCGCGCCCTTCCATTTGGCGAGTTGCACGGCGAGGTGCCCCACCCCTCCGGCAGCCGCGTGGATCAATACGCGCTGCCCGGGCTGGAGGCCGCCGGCGTCAAAGAGGGTCTGCCATCCCGTCAAGCCCCCCAATGGCAGCGCAGCCGCATGAAGATGGTCGATCGATTTCGGCTTCAGGGCCACCTCGGATTCCCGGATGACGATGAATTCGGCGTAGGCGCCGTCCCGCATGATGTCGGGCCGGCTGAAGACCTCGTCCCCGGCCTTGATCCGCGTGAGGCCGGAGCCGACCGCCTCGACGACGCCGGATACATCCCAGCCGAGCACCAGGGGAAAGGTGTGATGAAGCATGTCCTTCAGGTGACCTTCGCGGATTTTCCAGTCCACCGGATTGATCCCCGCGGCGTTGACCCGCACGAGGACCTCCCCGTCCGCGGGATGGGGGCGCGGAGCGTCCTCGTAAACGAGGACGTCGGGACCGCCGTAGGAATAGATGCTCACCGCCTTCATGGTTTTCATCGATCAAGGGCGCGAGGAGGCCGCTATCGTAGGCACAAAAACTCCCGCGCTCCGTCGAAAGACATTTGGGCGCGGGAGGTAAGTCAGGCTGAGCTCAGTTAATTCCAATAGCCCTCGTAAAACCTGTAGGCATTTCCCTGCTGTTCCCAGCGGGGCGTCATCCACACAGCGTTTGCCGACGGCGGCAGTTCCCAGTGTCCGGCCATCCACTCATACTTATTGTCGCGCCAGGTCCAATAGCCGGCGATCCAGACATGCTGGGGAGACGGTTGTGCGAGCACGACCTCCTGCTCGAGCGCAGGAGGCGCCTGCGTCACCACGATGGTGCTCACGGCGGGCGCCGGATTCGCGGCCGCCACGTAGCCGGCGGGCGTCGCATAGACTGCGGGGCTGGCGGCGGGCGTTGTCATCACGGTGGTCGTCGTCACCGCGCGTGTCGGTGCGGCCGGAGGCGGAGCGGATACCAGATGCGAGTCCGGCTCGGAGGCGCAGCCGGCGAGAACGAGCGCAACGGCCCCGCAAAATGCAAGGGCGGGCGTGAGGCGCCTCTCTGCGCGAAGAAGAGCGGATGGGGATGGGGTCGAATGGATTGGAGTTTTCATGTGTTGGAGCCTGAAGAGTACTCCAGCGGT
>CAZJNA010000178.1:0-2884 GCA_964547325.1 uncultured Opitutaceae bacterium
GCGCCCCCGATTTTAAGCGGCGCTCGGTCGGCTTTGTGGGCGCCAGCGACGGCTGGCGGGACCTGATGGACAATTTCAAAATGGACTGGGAATTCTCGCGGGCCGATGACGGCAACCTGGCGATCACGGCGGAGGTGGACCTGTCCGCCGGGCTGGAGTTCACGGTCGGGGTCGGATTCGGTTGCTCGCCCCAAAGTGCCTCCACGCAGCTCGAACAGGCCCTCGCCACTTCCTTTGCGGAGGTGCGGAAAAAATTTGTCGGCCAATGGCAGCGCGCCCGGTCCGAGCTCGATTTGAGCGCCCACACGGGTGATGCCGGCGGGATGGTCCGCCTGAGCCAATGCCTGTTGCTCGCCCACGAAGACAAAACGTTCCAAGGCGCCTTCGTCGCGTCGTTGAGCATTCCCTGGGGTGAGACGAAGGGCGACGGCGACCGGGGCGGCTATCATCTCGTCTGGACCCGCGATATGGTGCAAACCGCCACCGCACTGCTCGCGTGCGGGCTGACGGAGTCGCCGCTGCGCGCCCTGATCTGGCTGGCCTGTGTGCAGGCCGATGACGGCAGTCTCCCCCAGAACAGTTCGATCTCCGGTGAAACCGTTTGGGAGGGGATTCAACTCGACGAAGTCGCGGCGCCGATCCTGCTCGCGTGGCGGCTGCACCAGAGGCAGGCCCTCCGGCTCTTCGATCCGTGGGCGCTTGTCTCCCGCGCTGTAAGCTATTTGATCCTGCACGGGCCCGTGACCCAGCAGGAGCGTTGGGAAGAGAATTCCGGCTACTCGCCTTCCACGCTGGCCGCCGTCATCGCCAGCACGGTCTGCGCGGCGGAATTTGCGCGCGGAAGAAATCTCCCCGAACTCGCCGCCTTTCTGCTGGATTACGCCGACTGGCTTTCCGCGCACCTCGAGACATGGACGGTTACCCATCACGGTGAATTGTTGCCCGGCAAGCCTCGCCACTATGTGAGGATCGCGCCGGCCCAGCCGGGGCAGGGCTCGAATCCGGACCAGGCGGAATTGATTCTCGCCAATGGCGCTGGACAGCATCCGGTCCGGAACGTCGTCGGTGGCGATTTTCTTCACCTGGTGCGGCTGGGGGTTAGGGCGGCTGATGATCCCATCGTGGTCGACTCGATCGCGGTGATCGATCACGTGCTCAAACGTGATCTCCCGCAGGGGCCGGGCTGGCGCCGTTACAATCACGATGGCTACGGCCAGAAACCCGACGGCGGCGCTTACGACGGGACCGGAGAAGGGCGTTGTTGGCCCATCCTGACCGGCGAACGCGCGCACTATGAACTCGCCGCCGGACGCGACCCTTTCCCTTTCATCAGGACGCTCGAAGGATTCGCCAACGAAGGCGGAATGCTGCCGGAGCAAGTCTGGGATGCCGAAGACCTTCCGGCCCGCAACCTGAAGCGCGGTGGCCCGACCGGCTCCGCGATGCCGCTCTGCTGGGCGCACGCGGAATATGTTTCCCTCGTGCGCAGCCACTTGGACGGCGTTTGCTTCGATCGGATCGAACCCGTCTACCAGCGCTATGCGAATGGGGGCAGGACCAGCACGATTGAAATGTGGACGTTCGATCATCCGACGGGGCGCATCGCCGCGGGCCAGACGCTCCGCATCATCACCCCGCGCCCCGCGACGATTCACTGGACCTCCGACGGATGGACGACCGTGCTCGACTTGGAAATGCGCGACACGGCTGGGGGCTGCTGGTTCGGGGACCTGCCGACAAGCAGGCTCGCGCCCGGAACCCACGTTGACTTTACCTTCCGATCGGGCGAGCGGTGGGAAGGGAAAGATTTTCGCGCAATGGTTGAAGCCCCGGCGTCGTGAAATTGAAGCGGCTCCGGTACGGCAACGGCCGGCAAAATCCGGGGATTGGTGGGCAAGACCCCATGGGGCTTGAGCGATCTTTGGTTAAAGGTGCTGTGTCCTACATCAGCAACGTGCGGGGCGGAGGGACCGCGAGTGATGTTGGCTTCGCAGCGCCGACCCCTTGAGGTGCAGGCTCTGACCTGCGGCTGACATCCCCAGCGGGTGAAGACCGAGGGCCTGATCAAATCAACGCTTCAAAATCACCCGGAAATGCATCCTCAAGATGGGGTTGGGACGCTACCCTTTATCGCGTTGGCCCGAGCACTACAGGTGATACGACCCGTGGCATCTCCCGGCAGGCGCACGCGCATCCGCGTTTTGAGAAGCGCGAGATCCCCGGACGCCATCGCTGCGAGCTTGGGGCCGACGCTCGGCCCCCCGAAGATGGTCGTCCAGTAGTCGTCGAAATCGGCGAAGGTCCGTTGCACGGTGATCTCCCGCGTTTCGACGGCATTCAAACCGGCACCAGTCCACAGGGACCGCATGGCGTCCAGGCGAGACGCGTCGGGGCTCGGCGGTACCGGAACTTCAACGCCCAGCCCGCGCATCTCAACCTGCAACGCCTCGTAGGGAAACCCTCCGCCAAGCATATCCCACGCGTAGGCTGTGACGATGCCGCCCGGGCAAACCACTCGCGCAGTCTCGGAAACGCCCTTGGCCGGGTCGGGAACGAAGTAAATCACCAGCGGCATGACCGCCGCGTCGAAGGTGTCGTCAGGGAACGGCTGGGCCATGGCATCTCCCAGATGATACTGCGCGACGCGTGAAGCGGGCCGTGAACGAGCATAGGCCAGCTGCCCCTCCGACGGGTCTATCCCGTGGACCGAGACTGGCATGCACCGCTCGACGAGCATCTCGGTAAAGGCGCCGCTGCCGCAGCCAACGTCAAGCCACCGCAAACCTGATTTTGGAGCGAGCCAATCGATGAAGGCTTTGCCTGCAAGCTGGCTCCACTTCCCCATGTATCGTTCGTAGGCAGCCCCGTCGTCGAAGCGGATTTG
>CAZJNA010000179.1:0-2824 GCA_964547325.1 uncultured Opitutaceae bacterium
ATTCGCTGAAGCTCGATCACTTCGCCGTCGAATATTCCAACCTCGAGCGCGACTACGACATCAACGAAAAGCTGCTTGAACAGATTCTAGGGCGCATGCACGAAACGTCCGTCACCGGCACGATCGAAAGCCAGAGCGGACGGATCGTGGACAGAGCGACGCCTGGCGGAAAGCCGATCTCGCCGAACTATCGCCTGAACTTCGGCCTGGGAGCAATCGGCGGGCTCGGACTCGGTCTAGCGCTGGCATTCTTTGTCGCCTATGCCGACGATCGCGTAAAGAGCGCAGCAGACATCGAAGCCGTCATAGGGCTCTCGCTCGTCGGCATCATCCCTGAAATCCAGCATATGGCCGAAGCCGAGGATATGCAGGCGGCCGTAGCCAGGAACGCGCAGCGCGAGGCAGCCGAGGCCTTCGCCACGCTCTATTCCGGGCTCCAGCTGAAGGAAGAGAGCAAAAAAGCGCAGTGCATTCTTGTCACGAGCACGGTCGCCGGCGAGGGCAAGTCGTTCATCGCCACCCATCTTGCCGGCACCTTCGCAGCCCACGACGAGCGCGTCGTCCTCGTGGACTGCGATCTGCGGCGGCCGGCGGTTCACCGGGTCTTCCATCTCGACAATCTCAACGGCGTCATCGACGTCTGCATGGGGGATAAGACCATCGACGAGGTTGTCTTCAGGAATGTTCAGCCGAACCTGGATGTGATCACGACGGGCGGGAGATCGAAAAATCCGACGCAGAACCTGAACAGCAAGGCGTTTGCGGTGATGCTATCGGAGCTGCGCAAGCGGTATGACCGGGTCTTCATCGACACGCCGCCGATCGCGATCGTAAGCGACGCGATGGTGGTGCTGCCGCTCGTGGACGGATCGCTTTACGCGATCTACTTCAACAAGGTGAAGCGGAAGGCGGCGCAGTTTGCGGCGCAGCGGCTGCTCGAGTCAAATGTGCCTAATTTTGGCGCGGTGCTGAACGGGCTGACGGGCGGGATCGGGGGATACTACTACGCACATTATTACGACAAGTCGTACAAGACGTACTATGTGGATAAGAGCGAGAAGGGGCTGAAGGGGTAGGAAGGCAAAGCGGAAAGCGGGCAGGCAAAGCGGAAAGCGAAAATCGGAAATCGGAAATCGGAAGGCGGGGAAACCGGAGGGGGCGGGCAAAGCGGGGAAGGCAAAGCGGAAATCGGAAAGCGGGAAGGGCAAAGAGAAGGCTTTCGTAAAATGGTCGCGACTGTTTTACGACTTATCGTAAATCAGTCGGGAGAAAAGGCGGCCGCCGGGGTTGGGTCATGCGGGCCACCCAGGTCCGAAAGAATGGATTATCGAAGTCCATCTCGATTCGGCCGCCGCGTTCCGTCCTGCCAAGAATTGGCGGCCGGTAGCCGGCGGTCCCCTGCCTATTCCCCTCCAGAGTGCGGCAAGCCTGGCTCACATTGGCGGTCGTGCCGAGATTGTAACGGGCGATGGTCCCGCCGTGAAAAAGGGAAGCTCCGTGACCGCCTGCGATTGCCTGGAGAACGGACTTATTCAATGAGGTCAGGGGTGACCAGAGCCGCCAGAATTCCTCGTCGAAATCCTCCAGCAACGCCAGCAGCGCGTCGGCTACGGTCGCCTCGGTGGCATCCTTCGCTTCCAGCGCCAGATCGAATGTCCGCCGGGCAAGCTGGACGATGTCCCGAGTGCGCGATCCAGCCGAGCGAACGCAAGCAGCTCCAACCCCGGTTGCCTTGATCCCCTGCTTTTCGCAAGAATCGTCGATCCACTTCGCCATCAGGGCAGGATCGATCCGGTCAATGATGAGTCTCCCGAACATTCCAAAGAACGGCCCTTGGTCCCCATGCAGCCGGTCTATCAGGTGACGGACGCTTCCTGCCATGATGTAGACGATGTTTTGATGCCGCTGCATCGCGCTGCGCAGCTGCCAGGAAGCCTGCTCGGGTCCAATCGCATCGAGGAACGTAAACTCGTCGAAGATGATTGCGACTGGGCGCTTCCGTTTCCCTGCCAACTTGTCGAGGGCATCGAGAACACCGATGAGGGCGTTGCCGTGGGCGGCGGCATCCTTCGAGCGCAGTTCGAGACCAATTTCCAGCGCAGCCTGAGCGCCGGCGGCCGCTCCTGCATCAACAGAGGCCTTCACGCGCGGTTTGAGCACCAGGCCGGCGACTGCGCCCGCGATGAAATGCGCCGCCTTGTCGCCGAGGGAACCGAGTTCCGGCATCGCGCTCGCGAGGAGAGCCTCGGTGACATCGGCCAGGCTCGAATAAAGCGACAGGTCGGCAAAGAAGCAGATCGCGCCATGCTCGTCGGCGGCAACCCGGGCGGCGCGAAGAAGGCAGGAGGTCTTTCCCATACGCCGGAGGCCATAGACCAGAAGGTTCTCGCCATCGCAGATCGCCTTAGCGATTCGGCTCACTTCAACCTCGCGGTCGAAAAAGGAAGTGTTGGTAGGAAGGCGGTCGAATCGGAAGGGATTCATGGCAACGGTGATGTTGGCGGGATACATGCTAACATCTTTATAGCCACCAAAATGTTAGCTACCATTTTTATTGCAATAATGAACCAAGGTGAATTTGTTTTTTGTTTGTTACAAGTTACTTACGAATTTCCGGCTCATGTAGTCCCCGAAACAATCATCAAAACGGCGGCGAGTCCGCCGTTTTGAGACCCAGAATGACCCCTTGGCTGCAAAGCGGGGCATTCCGGCATAGGGACAGATAGTAGCAACCGGCTCAGGGGCGGCAGGGAAGGCAAAGCGAAAAGCGGAAAGCGGGAAACCGAAGGGGCGGGCAAAGCGGAAATCGGAAAGCGGATGGTGC
>CAZJNA010000180.1:0-2817 GCA_964547325.1 uncultured Opitutaceae bacterium
GGTCGCCCATGTTGAGAAGGAAATTGCGCCCCATGACGCCCAAACCGACCATTCCAATTTCGTATCCGGATTGAGATTTTGTGGTTTTCATGATGCGGGGTTTCCCGCGGAAGGACCTGTGAGCCGGCGAGAGTTCATTTTTGCCAGAGGATCCAGCCTGCCTCGAGGGGCACGGCGAGGCCTTCGCGGTGGGGCATGATGCGCGCCGTGTAATCCGACGCCGGACGGTTCGATGAGACTGCCGCGCTGTAGGCATAGCCGCCCGTTCCGTCGGCCAAGGGCCGCGCGCGGGCCATCTCCTGCCTCACGCCGTCTTCCGCGCCATCGGCATAGAGCTCCACGCGGACCATGTCCGGGTCGGCGCCTCCGAGGAAGACTTCCACCTCGATCACACGCCGCTCCCCTTGGAACTCGACCGTCGGCGCGCCGAAGCGAAACCGGCCCCAGTGTGACGCCAGAGTATTTCGCCAGGCGACCAGCTGCCGGGCCGCGTCTCCGTTATCCGCAGCGCGCGTCCGGAAGGCGCCGGCAGCGGGGATGTAATGCTGCTCGGTGTATTCGCGCACCGTCCGTCCGGCCGAAAATCGCGGCGTCAGCCGCGCCATGCTTTCCCGCATGCGGTCAACCCAGGCGCCGGGAATTTCCTTCTCGTTGCGCTCATAGAATTCCGGTATCACTTCCTGCTCGAGCCGCTCGTACAGGGCCTCGGCCTCGGCGGCGTCCCAGGCGGGATCTTCGCCGTGCTCGCGCCCGTCGCCGAGCGCCCAGCCGATGTCCGGCATGTACGCCTCCGCCCACCATCCGTCCAACTCGGAAAGGTTGATGCCTCCGTTCACGAGAACCTTCATGCCGCTCGTTCCACTGGCTTCCCACGGGCGCCGGGGCGTGTTGATCCAGACGTCGATTCCCTGCACCAAGTGCTCCGCCATGAGCATGTCGTAGTCGGCGAGGAAGACGACTGGCGGGCGCGCGTCGCCGCGGCGGATGAAGCGCGTCCATTCCTGAATCAATGCCTGCCCCGCTTGGTCGGCCGGATGCGCTTTCCCGGCGAGGATGAGCTGGGCCGGGCGCTTGGGGTCCTTCAGGATGCGAAGCAACCTCTCGGGATCGTGGAGCAGAAGGTTGGGCCTCTTGTAGGCCGCGAAGCGGCGCGCAAATCCAAGGGTGAGAACCCCGGGATCGAGGCGGCCCTGGGCGTGGGCGACCGTCTCGGGTCCCGCGCCGCCCGCGGTCATCTGCCGGCCCAGCGTTTCGCGTGCGTAGTCCACCAGGTGTTTTCGGCCGGTGGTCCGCATTGCCCACAGCTTTTCGTCCGGCACCTTGCGAAGGTCGGCCTCCAGGGTGGTTGAGTTTCCCATCCACCTTTCCTTACCGCAGGCCTCGGTCCAAAGAGCGTCGGCCTCCGCAGAATCCCAGGTCGGCGTATGCACGCCGTTGGTCACATGACCGACCGGCACGTCGGCCTCCGGCCATTGGGGAAAGAGCGGCGCGAAGATATGCCGGCTCACGCGGCCGTGCAGCCGGCTCACCCCGTTTGTCGCCCCGCTCCCACGCATCGCCAGATAGGCCATGTTGAAGGGCTCATCGGCGTCATCGGGGTTCCGTCGGCCGAGCGCCAGCACATCGCTGAGCGGCACACCGAGACTGTCCCGGGCGTATCGATCGAAATATTGCCCCATCAACGCTGGGGAAAAAAGGTCGAATCCCGCCGCGACGGCCGTGTGGGTCGTGAAGAGGTTTCCGACGCGCGTGGCCGCCAGGGCGATGCCGAACGGCTGACCGCTTTCCCGCATGAAGCCGTGGGCGCGTTCCAGCAGGGCGAACGCGGCATGCCCTTCATTGAGATGGCATACCTCAGGCCTGATCCCGAGCGCGGCGAGCAGCCGCCAGCCGCCGAGTCCAAGCACGATCTCCTGCTTCAGGCGCAATTCGGGATCGCCGCCGTACAGGTCGCTCGTTATTCCCCGATGCACGGGATCGTTGGCCGCATCATTGCTGTCGAGAAGGAAGAGCTTTGTCCTGCCGACCCGAACCTCCCAGGCGCGCAGCCAGACGGAGGAGCCGGGAAGCGCGATTTCCAGACGCAGCCACTCTCCATTGGCCTGGCGCACCGGCGAAACCGGCAGCTGCGCAGGGTCGTTGTAGGGGTAAAGTGCCTGCTGGGCACCATTGCTGTCGATGACTTGGCGGAAATACCCGTGCTGATAGAGAAGTCCGACGCCGATCACCGGCAATCCAAGATCGCTGGCGGCCTTGAGCTGGTCTCCCGCCACGTTGCCGAGCCCGCCCGAATAGATCGGGAGAGCCTCGCTCAGCATGAACTCCATGCAGAAATAGGCGACGCATGTCAGGGGCGCGCCCGGGTATTTGCGTTGAAACCAGCCGGGCGCGGCCGCCGCCTGCCTTTTGGCCGTGATGAGGCGGTCGACCAATCGGCAAAAATCCGAATCGGCAAGGGCTTTCGCGAGCGTGTCGCGCGAGACCGTCTGGAGCACCACGCTCGGATGGTGCGTAAGCTCCCAGAGGGCCGGATCGAGGCGGCGCCACACTTCGTCCGAAAAATGGTTCCACGACCAGCGCAGGTCCATCGCCAGCTCGGTGAGGGCTTCGATTCCATGCGGCGGGTCGGAGGGAGGGGAACTCCCCGGGATCGCTTGGTTCATGGCTTCAGAGTCATCGGCTGGGCCAGAGCCCGACGGTCTACCCCCGGCGCCGCCGGGCCCCCGTCCGCCGCCGCGAGCGCTGCGCCGACGATTGCCTGAGCCTCTTCCAGGATCCGGGCCAAATGGGATTTTCCCTGAAAGCTTTCGGCGTAGA
>CAZJNA010000181.1:0-2784 GCA_964547325.1 uncultured Opitutaceae bacterium
CCGCTTTCCGCTTTCTCCTGCTTATTCCAAATGCGCCGCGTACTCCGGCAGCAGATGCTGAAGGTACTTCTTCACCTCGACCGGCTCCAGCTCATGGAGCTGCATCTCCAATTCCGCCAGCTCCGACTCGCTGAACATCGTCTGGCTCGCAGATACGCGGATGACTGGCTCACGGTAGACCGTTCGCAACGTCGCCCCCGGCCTCGGCGCATAGTCGTTTCGCCCAATGAACTATATTCCGGGCAGCCAGCGCCAAATTTGCGGCGTCAAGCGCGCTGACATCCAATCCGTCATCGGGATAACGGCTTGCCGAGGTGATAGCGGCCAACGCCAAGACGTTGTCGCGCAGATCGTTGGCTGCCGGAATGCTTTCAGTAAGCATGCTCAATAGAAAAGCCATATCATGCGTTCGCGGAACCTCCATGCCTTTGGCTAGCAGCACCGCCTTGAGTGCCTTCTCGGCCGCCTGTTGAAAGTTCCATGCCGCGGGTCGCGGATGTACTGCCATTCCGCTCTCACCGAACGCAAGGTCATCGCTGGCGAACTCCAACCAGCGGCCCCATTCGCTGGAATCAGACCGCCCGGCGGTCATACAACACCACCCCATGGGTGGCGACTTGACGCGCTAACAAGGTAGCCTTCCGACGCCAAACCGAAGCAGTAATTGCCACTAGATCGACCGGAAATGCCCGCGGCCAAAGCAAATGCTGAGCAGTGCTGAGGCTCTCGCGTGCGTCTGAACCGTCCGGAAGAATTAATGCCAGATCGACATCGCTGTCCGGCGCAGCATGCCCGCTCGCCCGCGAGCCGAACAAAATCACCTGATCAGCCGCACAAGCCTCCCCAAGACGACGAGCAGTAGCTTGCAAGACGGAGGCGTCTGCCGACACGGCTGCGCTTTGCGGGCGGTCAAGGGCCATGGCCACATTCAAGCCAGCGCTGGGAATGCCGTCAACCCCACATCGGCAGTCACGGACCAATTCCGAACCCAAGAAAGCCGTTAAGACCTGGCGCCCATTGCGCCTGCGTGTGAGAGCCCGCTCGACTCTTCCGCTTTGCCTTCCCGCTTCGGTTTCCCCGCTTTCCGACTTCCGCTTTCCGCTTTGCCTTCCCCTATTCCAAATGCGCCGCGTACTCCGGCAGCAGATGCTGGAGGTACTTCTTCACCTCGACCGGCTCCAGCTCATGGAGCTGCATCTCCAATTCCGCCAGCTCCGACTCGCTGAACATCGTCTGGCTCGCGAAATGCATGATCCGCGGATGCTCCGTCGGCTGGTACTTCTCCGTCTTGTGCTGGATCTCCTCGAATAGCTTTTCGCCGGGCTTCAGCCCCGTGAACTTGATCTCGATATCGTCATCCGGCTTGTAGCCGCTCAGGACGATCATCTGCCGCGCAAGGTCCAGGATCTTAACCGGCTTCCCCATATCGAGTACGAATATCTCCCCTCCCCTTCCCAGGACCGCGCTCTGGAGGACGAGCCCCACCGCCTCCGGTATCGTCATGAAATACCGCGTCACGTCCGGATGCGTGACCGTCACCGGTCCTCCCTTGTCGATCTGCCGCTTGAAGATCGGAATCACGCTCCCCGAGGAGCCGAGCACGTTCCCGAACCGCACCGACATGAACCTCGTCCCGTCGTCCGGCTGGAGCGCCTGGATCGCCAGGATCTGGATCTCCGCAAGCCGCTTCGTCGCCCCCATGACGCTAGTCGGATTGATGGCCTTGTCCGTCGAGATGAACACGAATTCCGAGACCCCGCTCTCGCACGCCAACTGCGCCAGCTTCCGGGTCCCGATCACATTGTTCCGGATCGCCTCGGCCGGCTGGCGCTCCATGAGGTACACGTGCTTGTGCGCGGCCGCGTGAAAGACGACCTCCGGCCGATGCCGGACGAAAATGGACTCCATCCGCGGAACATCCAGGATGTCGGCGACAAGCGGCAGCGCAATCGCGCCAACGCCCCGCTCCTCGAGCTCCTGTTCGATCATGAACAGATTGCCCTCCGCCTGATCCACCATGAGAAGGCGCTTTGGATTGAGTGCGGCGATCTGCCGGCAGAGTTCACCGCCTATGCTCCCGCCGGCTCCCGTGATCATCACCGACCGGCCCTCCACAAACTGGCGGATGGCCCTGGAGTCGAGGTTCACCGGATCGCGCCCGAGAAGATCCTGCACCTCCACCGGCCGCGTCCGGCTCGCCCGGGACCGGCCCGACGTCAGCTCTTCAAGCGAAGGAACGGTTTCCACCTTGAGCCCAAGGCCGGTCATCAGGAGTGCGATTTCGCTGACTCGCTTCGCCTGGGCAGACGGCATGGCGATCACAACCTTCTGCACCTGCACCGTCTCGCCCGTGCTCGTGATCAGTTCCGGGCGACCGAGCACGGGAACTCCGTGAATGAGCTGGCCTACCTTATCCGGATTATCGTCGAAGAATGCCACCGGCTTGAAACCGCGCGAGGGCGCGTTGATGAATTCGCTGGCGAGCATCGCCCCGACATCCCCCGCGCCAACGATGGCTATCTGTTGCTGCTTTGGCTGCACGGACATCACCCCTCCGACTACCCGTTCCCGGTAGAGCCTCGCCCCGAGCCGAACCGCGCACAATGTGGCCAGGCAGACAAGAAAATCGACGAGCAGGACCCCCCGCGGCGGGTGAAACATCGGCAGATTGGATAGCCGCATCAGCACCATCACCATGCCGCTGCCCACCATGGCCCAGACCAGGCGAAACAGGTCGGTGATGCTGAAATAGGTCAGCATGCTCCCGAACTGCTGCGCCAGGAA
>CAZJNA010000182.1:0-2716 GCA_964547325.1 uncultured Opitutaceae bacterium
CGCTGATCGGCCTGATCGGCGCCTGGATCTCGGGCGGGATCGAGTGGAACATCCCCCATCACCACCGGGCGAGCACGTTCCTGCCGGTGCAGTACACGACCGAGACCAACGCAGATGGCAGCAAGACGGTATGGGTCGGGGAGCTCGAGGTGCGCCAGCGCATGCGCTGGGCGGTCGGCTACACGCTGCGGCCCGGCCGCTCCTATCTGGAGTGCTCCGTACGCATCCTGAACCGGACGCCCCTCGTGAACACGATGCTCGCCTTCGCGAACGTCGCGGTGAACGCGAACGAGAACTACCAGATCATCTTTCCCCCGAGCACCCAGTTCGTGACCTACCATTTCAAGAAGGAGTTCGCCACCTGGCCGATCGCCACCGCCCGCTACAACGGCGCGGACTTCACGGGAGGCGTGGACGTCAGCTGGTACAAAAACCACATGAGCGCCAATTCGATGTTCGCCTGGAACTACAAGGACGACTTCTTCGCCGGATACGACCACGGCAAGGAGGCGGGCATCGTGAGCGTCGCGGACCACCACGTCGTCCCCGGCAAGAAATTCTGGACCTGGGGCAATGGCCCCCGCGGACGCATCTGGGACCACATGCTGACCGATGACGACGGTCCCTATGTGGAACTGATGGTCGGAGCCTATTCGGACAACCAGCCGGACTATTCCTGGCTCGAGCCTTATGAGACCAAGTCGTACTCGATGTACTGGTATCCCTTCCGCGGCATCGGCGGCGTCAAGAACGCCAATCTCGACGCGGCTGTGAACCTGGAGGTGAAGGACGGCATCGCGACCTTCGGCTTCTGCTCGACGACGGAGCGCCCGGCAGCGGACGTCACGGTCACCGCAAAGGGCGCCGTCCTCTTCGAAAAGCAGATCGCCATCGATCCCGCCCATCCCTTTACCGGGCAAATCGCCGTGCCGGCCGGAACCGATCCGCATGACGTCCGCGCTTCGATCACCGCCGGTGGCCGCGAACTTGTCGCCTACTCGCCGGTCCGTCTCTCGCCGCAGCCGATGCCCCAGGTGGTCACTCCTCCGGCAGCCCCCTCGGAGATCGCCACGGACGAGGAACTCGACCTCGCGGGCCAGCGGATCGATCAGTTTCACGACCCCCTTCACGATCCCGTCCTTTACTGGAACGAATCGCTTCGCCGGGATCCGGGAGACGTGGACGCGCACGTGGGGCCTGGCCTGATAGACCTTCGCTGTGCCCGCTTCGCCTCAGCCGAGTCGCATTTTCGCAGCGCGCTCGCGCGGCTCACGGCCAAATACACAATGCCGAAAGACGCCGAGCCGATCTATTACCTCGGCGTTGCGCTGAAGGGCGAGGGACGGACGGACGAGGCCTACGACGCTTTCTTCAAAGCGACCTGGGACCAGCAGTGGCGCGCCCCGGCCTACTATGGGCTCGCGGAGATAGCATCCGCGCGTGGCAACCTTCCGGCAGCGCTTGATTTCGTGGAGCGCTCGCTTGATGCCAACGCACTGAACGTCCGGGCCTATGGCCTGAAAGCCGCGCTGCTGAGGCATCTCGGCCGGGCGGATGAGGCCGCAGCGACGCTCGCGGCGGGCAGGCGCAAAGCCGATCCTCTCGACGTCCGGCTCATGGCCGAGGCCTGGTTCCTTGCCCCGGATTCCTCAACCGCAGAGCCGCTGTTCGCGACCCTGAACGCATTTGGGGCCACCGCGCAGGAGACCGCATCCGAATATGCCGATGCCGGCCTCTATGAAGACGGCAGCGCGCTCCTCAAGCAGGCCGTCTCGGTTGCCGGGTCGAAAGGCGTCTCGCCGATGGTCACCTATTACCTCGGCGACTTTGCTGAAAAGATGGGCAAGCCGGAAGAGGCTTCGGCCTACCGCCATCTCGCCGCGCAGGCCTCCCCGGAATACGTCTTTCCGTTCCAGTCCGAGGCGATTCCCGTCCTCAGGGATGCGATCGCGGCCGATCCGAAGGACGCCCGCGCGCCCTACTATCTCGGCAACCTGCTCTTCGACTGGCAGCCCGACGAGGCGGTCGCTCTGTGGCAGTCCTCGGCGGCTTTGGATCCGGCCTTCCCCATCGTCTGGCGCAACCTTGCCCAAGCTTACGGACACCAAAAAGGGCCCGAGGCTCTCGCCAAAGCTATAACCTGCCTCGAAAAGGCAGTGGCTCTCAGCGACGCCTACCCGACCCATTTTGCCGAGCTCGACCAGCTCTATTCAGCGGATGGGCGGCCAGCCGACCAACGCCTGGCGTTCCTCGAGTCGCATCAAGGCTCCGTCATCAGGAACGACGAGGCCCTCGCGAGCCTCGTCCGCCTGAAGACCTTTGGCGGCAAGACGAACGAGGCCATCGATCTCCTGAAGGGCCACATTTTCAATATCTGGGAAGGCGGCAACCGCTTCGACACGGCGGGAGCGTGGATGGACGCGCACATCGTCGAAGGCCTGCAGAAGTTCGATGCGGGCAATTTTCAAGCGGCACTGGCAGCCTTCCAAGATGCGGTCCAGTTCCCTGAAAATCTCCGTGCGGATCGCGGCGCCGGCGCCGCCCAGGCCGAACTCTCCTACTGGACGGGTTGCGCCTACGAGAAGCTCGGCGACGCAGCGCATGCGCAACAGTCCTGGTCGGATGCGGCCGCGACGGCTGCCCCTGCGGCGCGTCCCGGCGGCTTCCCCGAATCCCTTTCCGTTCGCGGCAACCGGAGCTATTATCAGGCTCTGGC
>CAZJNA010000183.1:0-2686 GCA_964547325.1 uncultured Opitutaceae bacterium
CTCCCGACGCCTCGAAGCCCGACCGGAAGACCATCCTCCACCGCGCGGTTCTTCACGACAGCTACGGCTGGATGATGAGCGGCGACAACAACCGCTGGTCCGAGTCCTGGGACCGGGTCACCGAGGGAAACTACATGGGCAAGGTGGTAGCGATCTTCGCCTTCCCGCAAGCCTGACCCCCCTCCTTCCGCTTTCCGATTTCGCCTTCCGCCCTCCGCATCTCTCTCCCGCTTTCCGATTTCCGATTTTTAAAGCCATGGACACCACCAACAACACCGGCGCCGATCCCCGCAACGCCGTGCAGGCCTCAGTCCCCTACATCATGGCCCAGGACCTGGGCGAGGCCATGGACCTCCCGGCGATCCTCGAGGCCTACTTCAGCAAGCTGTCGGATTCCGGCGACCAGCTCGGGAACCTCGGCGACATCGTCAGGATCTTCAGCCACTGAGGATACGCCGGCCCATCGGCGGTTCACTTGATAAACGCATCGAGGTCGATTGCGTCCGCAGGGAATTCCCGGATAACCTCCGCATCTTTCGTGACGAGCTTTGCACCGAGGCGCCGGGCAAGAGCAACGTATTCGCAGTCGTACGCCGAGCAGGATGACTGCGAGACCAGATCGAGCACATCCGCAGATACCGATGCGAACTCCCGGCCCTTCAGCGTACCTTGGGCATTTTCCATGGCGCGTTTGGCAGTCGCCACGTCCATCCGTCCGGTTCTCAGAAAAAGGGCAAGGACGCTGCAGAATTCTGAGCGCCAAAGAGCCGGCGACACCCAGTCCGGGTCCGCCCGCAGGCAAGCTGAGGCAGATTCGGAAAGCGGTCCCTGAATCCACAGATGGGCTAGGACGTTGCAATCGACCACGATCATGGCCGGCCCTTCCGCCTCGCCGCATCGATCTCGTCGGGCGTCGCGGTGAAGCCTAGCGATTTCCGAAACCGAGCAGCCTCTTCGAGGAGCAACTCGGTGTTCCTTTCCTGAACATCCACTGCGGCCTCAAGCACAGAAAGAACCTCGCTATTCAGGCTTCGGCGATTCCGCTCCGCGCGCTCCTTGAGCGACCGGTGCAAAACAGGAGGAATGTTCTTTAGTGTTATGGTTGCCACATAGAGAACCATTATGGAACCAAAATGAATGTCAATATGCGGGAAGATTTCTTCCACGTCGGTGATGATAGCAAGTGCACATCGCGGCCCCACAAACGTCTCACAAGGGCAGCCGGAAGACTTCGTTGAGCTTGCGCCCGATGGCGCGACGGCGGACTGGACTCACCCGTCCAATCTTTTCGGTTAGCAATTCACGCGCGACAACGTGGAGGAATTCGCAGCCACAGACCGTCTGGAAGTCCAGTCCGTCTGCTCCATTGAGCACCACGTGATGCGCTGCCGCGCCCTCAGCAGGCACCCGCTTTGAACAGGCCAGGACATTGAGGCGAAGTCTGGACTGATTGAGACACCATTCAGGCGGGGAGATCACCACCGCCGGGTGAAGGTCCCTGTCTTCCGCCCGGATGCGGAAGCGGACAATGTCCCATTGCTCAACCTGCATCGAACGATGGCTCGGCGCGGTCCGCCAAGGCGGTCAGCTCATCTTTATCCCCAAAGCGAAAAAAACCGACCGGGCGCGAGGGGATCGGGACGACTTCAGAAATTTCCTCGAGACGATAGAGACGCTTCTTCCGGCGAAGAAACACCTCCTTGCCCCTGCTTACCTGATCGAGGAGAGCACCGAGGCGCGGTTTGGCTTCGGAAACGGTCAAAGGCCTGAGCATAGACCATAAATAGTCCGAAAAACGGTCCAAACAAGCTGAATTCTCGAGCATCCCATTTCTCAGTTCATCTCGGGGAATCGGCATCCTCATTACTATAACAAGCGCCTGCGTCCCCGGCGACCGACTTGTTATCATACCGGATATGATCCGCACACCTTCGGAATTGACTGTTACATTGTCATGAGAGATATATCTATCATGAATAGAGCAACCGTCGCCGATCTCCGAAACAAGTTTCGCCGCGTCTCCGCCTGGATTGAAAACGGGGAATCCGTCGAAATCGTCAAACGCGGCCGGCGATTTGCGCACCTAGTTCCTGTCGGGAAACAAAGCGCTCTTGTGAAAGCCGATTTCCCCGCGCAAATGCGACGCGCCTGGGGTGATCGCGCGTTTTCGGACGCCGAGATTGCAGCCATGCGCAATGCCGAACTCGGCGATCACTCGTGATCGCCTATCCCGACACCTCGTTCCTGTGCGCGCTCTATGTGCCACAGAGCACATCCTCGGCCGCCATCGCCCACTACCATCGCATGAAGGAGCCCCTGGGCGTCTCGACTCTTCTCCTCTACGAATTCCGGCAATCGGTGCGCTTCCAGATCTTTCGAAACGCCCACGACGCCAGGCAGGGCTACCCAAAAAAGGCCGGCTTAAAGGCTCTGGCCTCAATGGACGCAAATCTTCAGACGGGCGCATTGACGGTCCTCCCTGTCGACCTGGCCGACGTCCTCAACCACGCCGAACGCCTCTCCTCGCAACGCACCATGGCCGGCGGTCACCGCGCGCTGGACATCCTGCACGTTGCGACCGCACGGCACCTGGGCGCAAAGGAGTTCCTCTCCTTCGACGAAAACCAGCGGAAGCTAGCCGGCTCGGAAGGCCTGATCCCGCGCCCCTAGAAGCAGGCAGAGCTCC
>CAZJNA010000184.1:0-2666 GCA_964547325.1 uncultured Opitutaceae bacterium
GGCCTGGTCTATGCCGCCGTCGGCATGGTCCTCATGCTGGCGCTCTATCACGGAGCGGTCCGCTACCCCCTGCGGCGAGCGCAGCGGGCCCGCGCCTCCCGGCGCATCGCTGCAGCGGTGTAGGGCCCCGGGACGGCGGATATTATCGAATGCCCCGACGATGACTTTCTCCCGACCCGTATTGAAGGCGCTGTTCGCTCTGGCCGTGCTCGGCCATGCTTATTCGCTCCATGCGGCGCCGGAGAATCTTCAGCTTCGCTACGCCGAGCCGGCGCACCGGTGGGTCGAGGCCCTGCCGGTCGGCAACGGCCGGCTCGGGGCGATGGTGTTTGGCGGCACGGATTCCGAACACCTTCAGCTGAACGAGTCCACGCTCTGGTCGGGCGGTCCGCGGGACTGGAATAATCCGCAGGCCCGGGAAATCCTGCCGCAGGTTCGCGCTGCGGTGGCCGCGGGCCGTTACGCGGAAGCGGACGCCCTCTGCCGGAAGATGCAGGGTCCGTACAACGAGTCTTACCAGCCCCTGGGCGACCTGACGCTCGATATCCCGAACGCCGAAAAATGCAGCGACTATGAGCGGACGCTCGACCTCGACCGGGGTGTCGCGGTTGTCCGCTACCGGGTGGGCGACGCCGCATTCACCCGCGAAGTCTTCAGCAGCCGGCCGGACCAGGTGATCGTGATGCGCCTGTCCTGCAGCCAGCCGGGCAAGGTGTCGTTCCGGGCGTCGCTGGACAGCCTGCTCAGGCACGAGGCGCTGGCCGCCGGGCCGGACACCTTGGAACTCACGGGCAGGTGCCCCGCCCATGTGGCGCCGAGCTATCTGCGCGCGTCCGATCCGATACGCTACGATGACCAGCCGGGCGGGGAAGGCATGACTTTCGACCTCAGGATGCGCGTCCGGCTGAAGGGCGGAACGGTCGCCTGGGACGGCCAGATACTGGAAGTGGCCGGTGCGGACGAGGCGGTCCTCCTCATCTCCGCGGAGACGAGCTTCAACGGATTCGACAAGTCTCCCTCCCGCGAGGGACGCGATCCCGTGAGCGCTGCGGTGCGCCGCCTGGCATTCGCCCAGCTGCGCAGCTATGCCGACCTCCTCAGCAGGCACGAGGAGGACTATCGGCGGCTCTTCGGCAGGGTAAAAATCGACCTCGGCCACGAGCCTGCGGCTGAAAGCCTGCCGACCGACGAGCGGATTCGGCGGTTTGCCGCGGGACAGGCCGACCCCGGCCTCGCCGCGCTGCTCTTCCAATACGGCCGCTATCTCCTGATCGCGAGTTCACGGCCGGGTGGCCAGCCCGCGAACCTCCAAGGCCTGTGGAACGACTCGATGAGGCCGCCCTGGAGTGCCAACTGGACCCTCAACATCAACGCAGAGATGAACTACTGGCCGGCCGAGGTCGCCAACCTGGCCGAATGCCACGAGCCGCTGTTCGACTTCATCCGGGACTTGGCGACCAACGGGAGAAAAACAGCCGAGGTCAACTATGGCGCGCATGGCTGGGTCGCCCACCACAACGCCGATATCTGGCGGCAGAGCGCCCCGGTCGGCGATTATGGCGGCGGGTCGCCCGTGTGGGCCAATTGGCCGATGGGCGGGGCGTGGCTCTGCCGCGACCTCTGGGAGCACTATGCCTTCGGCGGAGACTCGGCATTCCTGCGCAACCGGGCGTGGCCCCTCATGAAAGGCGCGGCGGAGTTCTGCCTCGACTGGCTCGTCGATGACGGCCACGGCCACCTCGTGACCTCGCCGTCCTTCTCCCCGGAGACCGGCTTCATCGCGCCCGACGGCCACCGGGCGTTCACGAGCATGGCCTCGACGATGGACATGGAGATAATCGGGGATCTCTTCGGCAATTGCATCGAGGCCTCGCGCATCCTCGGGGTGGATCCGGACTTCGCTGCTCGGCTCGAGGCGGCGCGCGCAAAACTATTGCCGCCAAGGATCGGCGCGCGGGGCCAGCTTGAGGAATGGTCACAGGACTTCATCGAGGAGGACATCCATCACCGCCACACCTCGCACCTCTTCGGCGTCTATCCCGGCCACGAGATCACGCCCGGGACGCCGGAACTTTTTGCGGCAGCGCGGCGCTCGCTCGAACTCCGCGGGGACGAGAGCACGGGCTGGGCGCTCGGATGGCGGATCAACCTCTGGGCCCGGTTCCGAGACGGCGACCATGCCTATAGGCTCGTCTCGAACCTTCTGCATCCGGCCGGCGGAATGGATGTCAGCGTGACGGGAGGGAGCGGCGTCTATCCGAACCTCTTCGACGCCCACCCGCCGTTCCAGATCGACGGAAATTTCGCGTTAACGGCAGGCATCTGCGAAATGCTTGTTCAAAGCCAATCGGGAACGATTGATCTCATTCCCGCTTTGCCGAAAGCATGGCCGGCAGGGAGCGTCTCCGGCTTGCGGGCGCGCGGCGGCTTCGAGATCGCGGAGATGGATTGGGCTGCGGGCCGGGTCACGCGTCTGGCGGTGCGCTCGACTCTCGGAGGGCACTGCACCCTGCGGATCGGCGATCACACGGTGGCAATGGACACCAAGCCCGGCCAGATCGTGATTTGGGACGACGCTTTCCAGTCTCCCGATCGGTTCTAACCGTGAAGATAGGTGTTGAGGAGGTTCTCGAGGTACTCCTGCTTCCCGCTCTTCGGCGTCGGCT
>CAZJNA010000185.1:0-2662 GCA_964547325.1 uncultured Opitutaceae bacterium
GCCAATCAGCGTTGTAGCGAGAGCGCAAAAGCCGGCAAGAATCACCTTCAGCATATCTTCGCAGGTCTCCACGTTTAAGGCCCTGGATTTACCTTCATTTAAGCCATGTCGCCAATAAAAAACCCCGCCGCGGCGGCGAGCCGGGCGGGGCTGAAGGCGGCCGGCGGTCATGGTAACCTATTCAGTGAACTGGTCGCACCGGACTACCCGGGACCAAAGATGGGACTCGAACCCCCGCGCGGCGGGATTTCAGTGACCTGAATAGCGGTTTGTCATCGAAACCATTTTGCGGGGCACGCTTCGGTCCATGATCTGTCGGTGAGGGGGTGAATCCCTCGTTTTTCTCCCGCCTGCGCGCGTGGCCTAGATGGACAATAGGCATAGTGGTTACACTGGTCGTCGTCCTCATAGCGGCGCGCCTGGCGCTGCCATCTTTCCTCCAGCGCGAGATAAACCGGAAACTGAGCGACGTGCCTGGATATTCGGGCCATGTGGGTCGTGTAGGAGTCCACCTTTACCGGGGCGCCTACAGCCTGCATGAGGTCGAGATCAGGCAGCAGAGCGGCGAGGTGGCCCAGCCCTTCTTTTCCGCGAGAGTGATTGATTTCTCCCTCGCCTGGGGAGAGCTCTTTCACGGAAAAATCGTCAGCAAGATCTTCATAGACGGCGGAGAGATCAATTTCGTACGCGGTCCGGCGGATGAGAGCAGCCAGCTCAAGGTCGATCGGCGCTGGCAAGACGTGGTCGACGCCATCTTTCCGATCAACATCACCCACCTGGAGATCAAGGACGGCCTGATACACTATCTGGACACTGCGAAAACCCCGAAGGTTGACGTCTACATTCGCAACCTGCACGCGATCGCCACAGGCCTGCGGAACCGTCCCGCAAAAAACGGTGTCGAGTTTCCGGCCACCGTCAGCCTGGAGGGCGAAAGCATTGGTGGCGGACATCTGACCCTGAACATTCAGGCCGAACCGCTAGCAACCCAGCCCCATTTCTATTGTACTCTTTCCCTGGAGGACGTGGTGATGCCAGCGCTCAACAATTTTCTGCTGGCCTACGCGAACGTGGATGTGAGCAACGGCAACTTTCGGCTCTTCGTCGAGATCGGAGCCAAGAGCGGGCGGTTTGAAGGCTACGTGAAACCTTTCTTCGAGCACCTGGTCTTCAAGGCCCAGAACCGAAGAGCAGGCAGCGCGTGGCACGAAATCTGGGAGACGACCGTCGCCGGCCTTGTTAAGCTTTTCAAAAACAAGTCCCGGGACCAGCTGGGAATGAAAATTCCGGTCCAAGGCGATTTCAGCGGTACACGCGCCGACGTCTGGAGGGCGATCGTCACGATGGTGCACAATGGGTTCATCAAAGGCCTGCCTCAGAATATCGAGGGAAGCATCAATGCCGAGGAGGTGGCGCCAAAGGAAGGTCCGAAGGGAAGCTCACAGCCCATGCAAAAGGGGGCGAGCTCGACCCCATAAAAATCCCTTAAACCGTTTTTGTTGAAATTCCAGTTTTTCCGCCAGTTATCAGCCAGCGATCAGTGAGATCGCATCGCGCAGTTCAAAATTGGAGTCCCCCTCTCGCCATCATGAAAATAAAAGTGAAGGAGGGGGCTTTGTTGTTTAAAAATGCATTTTGGGAATGGAACAAAAAAGATCCGTTCCGTGAAAGTGCCGCGATTGCCTACTATGCCATCTTTTCGTTGCCCGGCCTATTGATCCTTTCCATCACGCTTGCTGGCTATTTTTTCGGACGAAACGCAGTAGTCGGTCACCTACATAGCCAACTCAGCGCAGCCATGGGAAATGATACTGCCGACCAGATACAAGAAATGATGACTGGAGCTAGAAGGGGTGCGAATTCCTTCTGGGCCACGACCATCGGGCTCATGACCATCCTTTTTGGCGCCACGGGCGTGTTTGTTCAGCTTCAAAAATCGCTTAACATTATCTGGGAAGTGAAAGCCAAGCCGTCCAAATCCGATATTTGGAACTTTCTTAAAGGCCGCCTCTTTTCATTCGGGCTTATCCTTTCAATTGCCTTCCTTCTTTTGGTGTCATTGGTGATAACCTCAATCCTTGCAGCGATGAGCAAGTGGAGTCAGGCGCATTGGCCCGCATATTTCATGTTCCTTTTCCAAACTGCCAATTTCTTAGTCTCCCTCTCCATTATATCCATCTTGTTTGCGATGATGTTCAAATTCTTGCCCGACGCCAAAATCAAATGGAGGTACGTGTGGATGGGAGCATTCTTCACAGGTTCACTATTTGAGATCGGCAAGTTTGGACTGGGATTGTATTTTGGAAAAGCGGAACCCGGAGCAGGATATGGGGCCGCAGGATCAGTGATCCTCATCCTGCTTTGGGTATCCTACTCTTCCATGATCGTCTTCTACGGCGCCGAACTCACGAAGGCCTATGCCGATCAATATCACGGCTATGTAGCAGCAGGAGAAAACGCAGTAAAGGCCATCGGGCGTAAAATCTGATGCACCTTCCGTCACGGTGGCTTCCGCCAATTGTCATACCCGCAGCCACGATGACCACCTCAGACTCCTGCTGCGCCGTCACACGGTGCTGATGTCCGCCCGGCCGGAGGAAAGACCCGTCTAGCAGGCTGTTGAAAAATATGCTGGCCGGCGCGACAAACGATTTTGGGTTGG
>CAZJNA010000186.1:0-2618 GCA_964547325.1 uncultured Opitutaceae bacterium
CGGCCGACCCATAGCCCCCGCCTTGCCGAGATCATAATCCCGGGTGCGGCGGTCGTCCTCGTCCTGGGGTTGCTGGCATTCATAACGGTGACGAGCGTGGGGGAATGGGGGCGCGCACCGGCCGACTACAACTACAACCTTCTGGTTCGGGCGCTCCAGGCGGGACGCCTGGACCTGCCCAAGGCCGTGCCTCCCGGATTAACTCAGCTCAAGGATCCCTTCGATCCTGACGCAAACCTGGTCTATCGCCTCGCTCCGTACAGCCTCCACGACCTGAGCTACTTCCGCGGCCGGCTCTACCTCTATTTCGGGATCACCCCCGCCCTGATCCTCTTGTGGCCCTGGGTCGCGCTGACAGGCCACTATCTTCCCCATAAGTATGCGGCGGAGATCTTCTCCGGGATCGGCTTTCTCGCCGCAACCGGCCTGCTGCGCTCCATCCGCAGGCGGTACTTTTCCGAAGTAAGCGTCGGCGTCTTCACTGCAGCGGTCTTCGCGCTCGGCCTGGCGTCCGGGCTGCCGATCCTCCTCCAAAGGGCGGACGTTTGCGAGGTGCCAATAAGCTGCGCCTTTGCCATGGCGATGCTCGCGCTTGGGGCTGTTTGGCGCGAGCTGCACGACCCGGCGCGCCGGGGACGCTGGCTCGCCGCCGCGAGCGTGGCCTACGGCCTGGCGATCGGGGCCCGTCCTTCCGTATTGTTTGGCTCGGCGATCCTGCTCATCCCGGTGTTCTATTCATTGAAAGGGTCAGGTCCTAACATATCTACATATGAATCTGCTGCGAAATCAAAGAGACCGGACTACCCCAGGATCTTCCGCCTCCTTGCACTGGCGATTCTACCCATAGCCCTTTGCGGAACGGGCCTCCTGATCTACAACTACCTCCGCTTCCAGAATCCGTTTGAGTTTGGCGAACACTACCAACTGGCCGGGGACCGCCAGGACAGCGCCCGGCATTTCAGCCTTAGCTACCTCTGGTTCGATTTCAGGGTCTATTTCCTGAGTCCGATGCGCTGGAGCACGTACTTCCCGTTTGTCCGTCCGATGAGCCCCCCCGTCCCGCCGCCGGGACATGTGGTCATCGAGGAGCCATTTGGGATCCTGCCCGGCATTCCCTTCGTCCTGGCCGCATTTGCCGCTCCCCTTACCTGGCTGCGGAGGGATGAAACCGCGCGGGCCCGGCTGCGGTGGATCGTCGCTGGAACCGCCATCCTGTTCGTCACCTCGGCATTCGTCATGGATCTCTTCTATGGCAATTGCAGCCGCTACGAAATCGAGTTCCTGCCGGCGCTCGCCCTCCTCGCCGCCATTGGGATCCTGGGCCTCGAGCGGGCGCTGGCCGGCAATCGGGTGTGGCAACTCGGGGCTCGCTGCGTGTGGGTGCCGGTTCTGGCGTATTCGATCGCCTTCAATCTCCTCGAATGCGCAGAGCACCATGCCGTGGAACGCTACACGCTTGGAAGCTGGCTCCGCGAGGCGGGGCGCAACGACGAGGCAATAGCCGAACTCAAGAAGGCCGTCGCAGTTGAGCCGGATTACGTGGAGGCCTATGACAACCTCGGCGGGGCGCAGCTCCAGGTGGGACAGGTTGGGTAGGCGGTCGACGACTTCCGCCGCGCTCTCAAATTCAACCCCGGCTCCGCCCAAATACATAGCAACCTTGGAAATGCGCTGATGGCAGGGGGCGAGCGGGCCGAGGCGATTGCGGAATACGGCGAGGCCGTGCGGCTGGACCCGTCTTCCTTCGCCCTGCAGTACAACCTCGGCAACGCGCTCCTGAAAGCGGGACGCGTTCGCGAGGCAGTCCAGCCCCTTCAGGATGCCGTGCGGCTGAGCCCCGGCTATCCCAGCGTCCACAGCGCCCTGGGTGCGGCCCTCGCGCAAGCCGGCCGCCTTCCGGAAGCCGAAGTCGAATTTCGCGAGGCGCTTCGCCTCAACCCGGATCTCGCCGAAGTCCATTTCAATCTCAGCATCCTGCTCTCCCAGATGGGACGGCGGGCGGAGGCAGACCTCCAATACCGCGAAGCCCTGCGCCTCAGGCCCGACCTCGGCCGCCCCCGGCCCTGACACACACAAGTTTTTACATTTCCAACAGCCGCTCCTTGGCCAAGCTTGGACTCCCCCGGGATTCCCGTCCCCCACCCCGAAACGGTTGTCTTTCCGCCCATGCCCCACCCCTACCCGCTCCGTCGCCTGGCGGCGCTCGCCGCCGCAGCCTTCGTCGCCCTGAACCCCGCCGCGCCTCGCGCAACCGCCTACGCATCCCCGGTCGTCCTGACCGAGGTGGACGAGGTAATCCCCACCTACCTCTCGGGTCCGCCCGACCCGAATCCGATGTTCTACTTCGGAGGCCAGTCCCAGGGCGCCCAAGGGCGGATCTACCCCTACCCCCTCTACAACAACCTCACGAACAGGAAGGGCGAGCAGACCTACCACATGGTGTATCTTGAAAACGAGTACATCAAGGTCGGCATCGCCCCCGGGATCGGCGGCAAGCTCTTCTCGGCCGTGGACAAGACAGACAACTACGACTTCATCTACCACCAGCACGTGATCAAGCCGGCGCTGATCGGCCTGATCGGCGCCTGGATCTCGGGCGGGATCGAGTGGAACATCCC
>CAZJNA010000187.1:0-2617 GCA_964547325.1 uncultured Opitutaceae bacterium
TTCTGCAGGTGGGCGATCTCGCGCTGCTGGTTCTTGAACCGGGCCGCCTGCTGCTCCTTGCGGGCCTCCTTCTGGAGGAGAAACTCGTCGTAATCGCCGGTGTAACGCTCGAGGGTCCCCCCGCGCAGTTCGAGGATGCCGGTGCAGAGTGCGTTAAGGAAGGCCCTGTCGTGGGAGATCAGGACGAGGCCGCCCGGGTAGCGGGTGAGGTATTCCTGGAACCACAGCAGCGCCTCGAGATCGAGATGGTTGGTCGGCTCGTCCAACAGGAGGAGGGCGGGCTCGCTGACCAACAGGCGTGCGAGGTGGGCGCGCATGACCCAGCCGCCGGAAAACGACTTGGCCATCTTGTGATGGTCAGCCTCGCGGAAACCGAGCCCGGCGAGGATCTTCTTCGCGCGCGGCTCCAGCGTGTAGTCGATGTCGTGATCGTCGTCGGACTCGGGAAGGAGCTTGGCCCCGCTCGTGGCGATGTGCAGGATGCTCTCGTCGCCCGCCGGCGCGCTCTCCTGCGGCAGGAAGCCGAAATCCGCGCCGCGCTCCCAGGTGATTTCGCCGCTGTCGGGCGCCTCCTCGCCCAGGATCAGGTTAAAGAGGGTCGATTTTCCAGCGCCGTTCGGGCCCACGAGCCCGTAGCGGTCCGTGCGGGAGACAAAAAGAGACACCTCGTCGAAAAGGACGCGGGGACCGTAGGACTTGGAAATGTCGGCCAGAGTAAGCATGCAAACCGTCGATCAAACCCGCCGCCGGCCGCCGGGTCAATGGCGGAGGGTTGCATTTGACCCAGCGCGGCGCCGGCACGAAATTGAGCGACAATTTCCCAACAGGTAATTGTCCCGTCATCTTGGCAGAGTACACTACGCCCTGTCCCCGGTCGACAGGGCCGGACGCATTCAAACCCCTCCCCAACAACCCACCCCTTATCATGAAAATCGTCCTCCCCTGTTTTCTTGCCTCCAGCCTTCTGGCGCTCGCCGCGCCCCTTTCGGCTCAAACCGACTCCCCCGCGCAGCCGTACAAGGTCGTCAACGCGGCAAAGGTGGGAGGCGCCGGGGGGTTTGACTACGTCTACGCCGACGCCGATGGCCGGCGCCTGTACGTTCCCCGCGGCAATCGCATCCCCATCTACGATCTCGACACGCTCAAGCAGGTCGGGGAAATCCCGGGCACGAACAATGTGCACGGGGTCGCGGTCGACCCGGCGTCCCACCACGGGTTCAGCAGCAGCCGGCCGCTCGTCATGTGGGACACGCAGACCCTGGCGACCATCAAGACAATCGACGCCCAGGGCGGCCCCGACGGCATCCTCTTCGAGCCGGCAACCGAGCGCATTTATGTGCTCAGCCACCGGGCGCCCAACGTCACCGTGATCGACGCAAAGGACGGCTCGGTCGTCGGAACGATCGACCTCGGCGGAGCGCCCGAACAGGCGGTCAGCGACGGCCAGGGCCACGTGTGGATCGATCTTGAGGACAAGGACCAGGTCGCGGCGGTGGACGCCAATACCCTCAAGGTGACCGCCCACTACGATCTCGGCGGAAAGGGCGGGGGTCCGGCCGGCCTGGCGCTCGACGCCAGGAACCGCATTCTCTTTGCCACCTGCCACGATCCGCGCACCTGCGTGATTCTCAACGCCGACAGCGGCCAGGTGATCGCGAGCCTGCCGATAGGCAACGGCACGGACGGAGCCACGTTCAACCCGAACACCCTGGAGGCTTTCAGCTCCCAGGGCGACGGGACCCTGACCGTCATCAAGGAGAACGCCCCGGACAGCTTTGCCGTGGAGCAGAATGTCCCGACCAAGCCGGGGGCGAAGACCCTGACCCTGGACTCCAAGACCAACAGGATCCTCCTGATCACGGCTGAGTACGGCCCGCCCCCCGCCCCGGCAGCGCCTGCGCAGGCCCAGCCCGCCGGCGCGCCGGCCCCCCGGAGGCCCCGTCGCGGCCCGATGGTCCCGGATTCGTTCACGATTCTCGTCGTCGGCCGGTAGCGGGCACTGCGCGCTTGACGGCGGGGGCCAATGCGGAGCCCCTTGGGTCATGGTGACGCCCGCCGAAGAAAATTTCCACGACTACAAGAGGACCGAGAAGAAGGCCCTCGAGATCCTCGCCGCGATGAGGGCGGCGAGCCCGAAAAAGGTGGACATAGAGCTCGCGCTCCTGGTCGCGATCTTCGAACTCCACAAGGGGGATGTTCCGGCCGAGACGGTCGGCGCAATCGTGCAGGGCCACCTGAAGACGCTGCTCGCCTATTACGCCGCCAAGGCGCGGTGACCGGGGTTCCGGCCGGCCCGACGCAGCCCGGCATCCGGGCACAAAAATGCGGCCAACGCTCGTTGGCCGCATGGATTTGATTGGCGCGGCAAGCCTGGCAGCCGCGGCCTTCGGACGCGGGCCGGGTTCAGCTCTTGACGACCATGTCGTTCGTCACGGACTTCGTGCCGCGGACGTCCATGGCGAGCTTGCTCACGAGCGACTTCTCGGCGTCGGACGCCGCGTTGCCGGTGACATGCACAACGCCATCAGTTGTCGTGACCTTGGTCATCAGGGCACTCGTCGCTTTGTGGCTGAGGAGCGCGTATTTCACCTGGGTGGTGATCGAAGCGTCGTCGATC
>CAZJNA010000188.1:0-2576 GCA_964547325.1 uncultured Opitutaceae bacterium
ACTACTGGCTCTGGGGCTGGGGCCTGCGCTACCCGCTGCTCTTCCCGAACGACATAACGTACACGATCGGAAAGAGCGACTACCACAAGGACTGGTTCTTCCAGCAGGTGCCGCACGGCGAAAGCACCGCCTGGATAAATCCGGAGGCGAAGGATCCGGCGAACCAGCGTTTCGGCTGGGTCAAAGCGGAGTCGCAAGCCGATTATCCGCCAAAGGACGAGGCCGGACCGTGGCGCGTTTACGGCCACGGTCGGGCGACGACCTGGACCATCAAGTTCAACTTCGACCGGGAATCCAAAGGACGGGCCGCATTGCGCATTGCGCTGGCCGGAGCAGACGGTGGTGGCGGCCTTTCGGTTGCCGTCAACGGCAAGGACGTCGGAACCATTCGGACCGTCGGAACCAACGCCTTGCGGTACAATACCGACAAGGGAATCTGGCGGGAATACGTCCAGATGTTCGACGCCGGGCTGCTGAAGCCCGGCGAGAACGAAATCCAGCTCACGGTCCCGGCCGGCGACCTCACAAGCGGCGTTGTCTACGATTACCTCCGCCTCGAAGTCGACCCGGATTACAAACCCGCCGCGACACCGGTCGCGATAGCGGAATAGCGAAGGGACAGCCTATTAGGGATGGCGGCTCGATGAAGTCGGCTGAGGGCGCGTGAGCTGTGTCAGGGCCATTCCGAAGACCGTCTTGTTGACTCCCAAGAATAGGAAGCCAGACCTGCACCTGTGAAGAAAAAGGGCTCATATGTCGGCGTCGGGATCGCGATTGGGGTCGCACTGGGCGTGTCCCTTGGGTCGGCCTTTCACCGTGTTGGAATCGGCGTTTCGCTGGGCATCACATTCGGCGTCCTCCTGGGCGCTGTGTTCGACGCAAAGCGGCCGAATAGCTGACTAAAACCGATACAGGACGGACTCGCGATGGAATATTCCTAAGAGGGACAGGCTCAGCAATATTCAGACTCAGCAATGCTATCGGCTTGGGATGGGAGATGGCAGCGAAGCTGGGAAGCCGCATCCGCGGACGCGCCTAAGCCAGCTTGCTGCCCTCAATCCAACTTTGCGGCTGCCGGGGAGCGTCTGCGGCCTTATCCGAGCGCTGGCTGACGCACCTTCCGCAGCACGGTAAGTTCTCCCCAGTCGGCAATGGACGGCAGCGCCCGCGGTCCGGTCCGCTCGCGGCGGCCGGTTTTGGTCCGATAGGCAGCCAATTGCGTTTCCACGAACGCCTTGCTCCCAAGCACGGCACCATTCGTAAAATACCGGATCCGGCAGCGGAGGGCGTCCGCGAGCGGCAGCTTGCCGCCCTCGGCCATCACCCTCTTGAAGGCTTCAATCGAAATCCCGCCGCCCTTCTCCCGCGGGCCCACGCCCGTCCCGAACAGCAGCTTTCGGTAGGCTGATTGTGTTTCTATCCACTTTCTCTCTCCGCACACCAATCCGATCCCGTCCCGGGCTGCCTCATTTCCGGATGTAGCCTCGGCATAGCCGCAGAACCGATAGTCCTTCGGATCCTCGACCAGGCCCGCCCTGACGCAGTTGAGGTCGATATAGGCGGCCATCGTCTGGAGCACTCTCCCGACCCCTTCCACCAAGACGCTCCTAAAGCGTTCGGACCACAAGGTGCCATAGCGCTGATGGCTCTTGTTGAACCAGATCGAGAAACGCTGTTTCAAAAGCTTCATGTACTGCGATAGGTCACCCATCAGGGCCGACATACGGTTTCTCCAGGCAACGGCATCGGGGCCGTCGTCGGCCAGCTGAGCCTCGATCGCCTTCAGTCGCGCGGTCTGATAGCAGGTGGGGTTGGGATGCAATAGCCGATATCGCCGGAGTAGTTCCGAGTCCGCTATTGCGATCTTCTGGGGCACCCTCACCAGTACGTGAAAATGATTGGACAGGATCGCGTAGGTGACGATCTGCACTCCGCAAAATTCCGCGACGAGCCAAATCTGCTTCCGCAACACCTCCTTCGCCGTGTTGTCGAATAGGCGCTCCCCGTTCACGGTGCGGGTCGTGCAGTGGTAGGCGGCCTCCCCCGATTCGGGGGCTATCTTGATCCGAGGTGTTCTCACGCCTCCAGATTATAACAACCCGTGCGCCCACTGTTGAGCCTGTCCCTTTCAAAGTACTTGTCCCTTTCAAAGTACTGAGGGCGACTAGTCCCGGTCCCGAATCAGCTCCGATAAGGCGCTCGCGTAGTTGTCGCCGGACACTCCGGTGTGCGCATGCGCTTCGATGAAGGTCCGGATTTTTTCTCGAATGGCCTCGGATTGCGGGAATGGCCGATCGGTCCAGAAGCGCCGCGCCGGATTGAAGAAGCCTATCTGGACAAGGAACCCCACCCCGAAATTCTCTGCGTATTCCTGTGACAGATCCCCTTCCAGGATCTTGAAGCTACCGTCGGGCCGCAGCGAATCGCGCAGGCACCAGGCCAGCATACGGTCGATCTCCGTGACCATCGCTTGGCGCTGGGCCGAGCTGGCCGTTGGCCAAGCGTAACGGAACACCGTGACGACATCCATGTTGTTGTGATTCCAGTAGTGACCGTTGGAGAGCCAGCCGGCGGGG
>CAZJNA010000189.1:0-2576 GCA_964547325.1 uncultured Opitutaceae bacterium
GTGGTCGAGAGCTTCAATACGCGCGACCAGCTTATCGCCGAGTTCCGCAGGGCATCGCGCCATGTCCTCAAGGCGTCCCATACGGTATTCTTCCTGAGCGAGACGGACGGATTTCGCGCGGACCGCGGCACTTCCTTTGTGCCGCTGCGCGACCCGATCGTGGCCTATTTTGAAAGGCATCCGACGGTTGTGGACGGGAGCATGTGGGAAAGCCGGACGGATCCGGTCGCAGAGTTGGCGATGCGCAGATACCTTGCTCTTTGGGGAGCCCGCCTGGTTGTGCCGATCCACGACAATGGGCGCCTTCTCGGAATGATTGCGCTGGGAGTCCGGCACGATGGGCTCCCCTACGACGAAGCGGATCGGACGCGCGCCATCTCCTTTGCCCGGCTCCTGCGCCATTTTCTGGCCAAGTCCGCGGAATTTCATCGCCTCAACGTGCTGGCGGACCAATCCGTCCTCGGCGCCAAGTATCTGCCCCGCACGCTTGTCCTTGGACCCGATGAGAGCGTTCCCCGGGATGTGCCGCTCGCCGTGCGCGATCTCATTGGGCAGGTGCGCCATTATCGCGAGCTGCGAAGGGTGGCCCCCGATTCCAGGCAGCCGTTTCGGGCAAGCGCGGGTCTTATAGCCGAGACCGGCGGGATTTGGGCATTTTGGGAGGAGGCGAGTGCGGAGGTGCACGACTCCTCGACACGCGAGCGCGCCGATCGTCGCCAACTCCTGCATGAGATCGGGCTCACCCTGAGCCATGAAGTGAGCAACGGGCTGGTTTCTCTCACGATGCTCCGCCAGCTTCGCCCGGGACAGGTTCTTCCGCCCCCCATTCTGGAAACTGCCCGCGTCGACGTGACGAATCTCGAGATCCTGAACCGCAACCTCAATCTGATGCAGACACTGCATGAAGCGAAGGGTTCGGCGGTGGATATGCGCGAACTGGCCCAGGAAATCGGCGCGACGCTGCGCCTCAACGTGGAAGTCGGCCCGGATCCGGTGCCTATGACGGTGGCCAAAAATTTGGTTGGATTCGCCCTGCGCGCGCTGATCACCACTGTCGGTGAAAATCGGCCTTCCCACGGCTTGCGCGAACTAACGCTTCAGGTGCGGGCAACAGGATCCGGCTCCGAGCGGACGGCGTTGCTATCCCTCAAGGGAAAGCATCTTGAACTCGAGGGTGTCATGCCGGAGCCACTGGATGGCTCTATTCCAAATCAAGGACGCCTTGGGGTATTTCTGGCGAAGGAGATACTTCGGCTGCACCATGGCGAAATCCATGCCGGCCCGGGCCTCGAGGGGACGGAAATCCTGTTTTCGCTGCGCAGCCTCTAAACATGAAAGGGGTAAGCGAACCGGCTGATTTCGGCGCTGTTATGACCGAATGGGCGCACGGAGTGCCGTCGGTGAGCGGTCTAGTCTTAATTGGCTCACGAGAACGTTCGTCGAAAGCAACAATCGAGACTGCCGATGAGCATTCTGATTGGGACTTTCATGTTATAACGGCGAATCCCTCAATGTTTCTGAGTCGCGATTGGACCGAAGAAATTCTTGGATCCCAGCTGAAGGCCTATGCTACCCGATCCGCTATTATTAGTGGGGTTCCGAAGGTTGGTCTTGTATTCTCGGACGCCGAGGTGGATCTCGTTATTATTTCTGAAAAACTTCTGCGCGGCCTCAAACTCTGGGCTGCCTTTGGAATGCATCGACGCTCGGGACCTTCACAACGCCGAATGCAGGACATCGCGGAAGTCATTAGGCCAGGTTGGAGATTTCTAAAAGGTGAGAGGCGCTGGGGTGCCCTCTATAGGCGCGCTGTGTCAGAGGTTGCGGATCCACGACTAAGTAATGCGGCACTCAAGAATCTTGCAGAGGGATTTGTCTGCGATTTTGTCTGGACGAAACGGAAAATGGCACGTGGGGAGTTTAGGACAGCTCAGAGGATGCTTCATCGGGAGTTGGCCGAAGTGAATTTCCAATTGCTTCATGAGCTCAGGCAACGCCAAGGGAAGCTGAGTTTCACAAAGGCTAGACGACTTGAGTTGATCACTAGTGCAACTGAACTCGATAAGGTAACAGTGGAGGCAACTCTTGCACCGGCTTGTCTTCATGCAGCGATAGACAAGTGTGCGGCAACGTGTCGGGAATTAATGGCAGACTTGGTTGGGGCAAACTGGCGCTGGCCAATTTAGCAATCAGTCCTACGGTCGGACGCTAGCCCTAAGGAGTGGCAACGTGACCTCCCGCGAAAGCAATGGCTCGGGACTCATCGAAGCCACGAGGGGAATTGTGAGGCGGAAGCATGCATGTTGTTCCCCTCGTGGAGTCACATAGCAAATTGCCCCTTTCATCATCGCCATTGCCGCACGACATAGTGACAGGCCAAGGCCGGTTCCGGACGCCTTCGTTGTGTTGAATTCAATGAAAAGGCGGTCATACACATCCGACCCAACTCCCGGCCCATTGTCCTCTATATCAATAAGCAATGTGTCGTCAGCGATCGATGTGCTGATAAATATGCGAGGGTTTCTGACCTCCTTGAGAGCCTCGGCAGAATTTCGAAAGAGGTTGAACAATGTTTG
>CAZJNA010000190.1:0-2560 GCA_964547325.1 uncultured Opitutaceae bacterium
TCGCAGCAGCCTGGCACGCGCAGGCGGAACCAAGCCCGGCATCCCCCGCCGCCGCGGTGGAGAAGGTCTCGAGCCCCGAGGCGGGCGGCCTGATCCGGCTCGGCGCCAGCCTTTCCGGCAAAGGGGACTATTCCACCGCCGAGATCGCCTATCGGCAGGTGATAGACAGGCCCGACTTCACGATCGGAGACCAGAAGACCGCGCTCCTCGGCCTCGCTCACATGTACCGCAAGGCCGGCGCGCTCACCAAGGCCGTCGCCATCTATGAGAAGTTCCTGAAGGAGTTTCCGGAGGATCCGCGGATTCCCGACGCGTTCCTCGACCTCGGCCGCACGCTGCGCGAGATGGGGGCCTACAACCTCGCCTTCACCCGCTTCTACAGCGTCATCAACACAACGCTGAAGGTCTCGCCCCAGGAGTTCGACCACTACAGCCTTCTGGCCAAGACCGCCCAGTTCGAGATCGCCCAGACCTACTACGAGTCAGGGGACTACGCCGAGGCCGGAAAATTCTTCACCCGGGTCCGCCTGCTCGACCTCTCCCCGGCCGACCGGGCTCGGGCCCATTTCATGGCGGGCTGCGCCCAGGAGCGGGCCGGCGACCTGGAGACGGCGGTCACCACGCTGCGCGCCTTCCTCGAGCAGTGGCCCGAGGACGAAAACGTGCCCGAGGCCCGCTATGTCCTCGCCACCGCGCTCGACGAGCTCAAGCGGACGCAGCAGGCGCTCGCCGTGACGGTCGACCTCCTGAGCGTCGAGCACAGCCGCGTGGCGGCCGATCCCCGCCGCTGGGCCTACTGGCAGCGCCGGACGGGAAACCAGCTCGCGAACAAATTCTTCCAGGACGGAAACACCGCCGAGGCCCTCACCATCTACAACTGCCTGATCCCGCTGTCCCCGGAGCCATCCTGGCGCCTGCCGGTGATCTACCAGACGGCCCTCTGCTACGAGCGGCTCTTCCAGATGGACCGCGCGCGCGCCGCCTACCGCGCCGTAATCGAGGCTGCCAAGGCGAAGGACGGGGCGCCGTCGCCCGACGTCGTCGAACTCGCGGGCATGGCCGCGTGGCGGATGGATCACCTTGAATGGCGGGACGGCATCAACCACCGGTTGACGAACTTCCTGGATCCGGGCAGCGTGCCTGCGGCGACTCCGGCCAAGACCGGCGGGGATGCCGCACCCTCACCTCCCTCATGACTTCGCTGGAAGCCCTGCAGCAGCATCAGCAGATTTGCGACGAACTCTACGCCCTCGCCCTTGAGGAAAACCGGTTCCTCCAGCAGCACCGGCGCGCGGCCGGTCCCGAGCTGATCGATAGGAAGCGGGCGCTCCTCGCCCGCCTGGACGCGGCCCTGACGGCGCTGCGCGCCGCCCCGGCAGGAGACTCCCGGGGCTCCGAATTCCGGGCGGCCCTCGACAAGACCCGCTCGCGGATCCTCCAGATCCTGCAGCTCGACCGCGAGAACGAGCAGCTGCTGACGCGGCACAGCCTGAGCGGCAGCGCCCCTGTCTCCCTGGCGGTTCCCGTGCCCGCGGGAATGCTGCAGAAGATCTACGAGAAGTCGGGAAAGTAGACAGTCCCGGGCCGACCGTTCTCCGCCCGTCCGGGCCATCCGGCACTTCGGATCAAGGGCTCTGAAGGAACGCACCGTCTCCGTATTGCCTCAGGATCAGGCGCTGTTGATTCTCGTCCGCCCGCTGCGACTTAAGCATCTCCAGTTGGGACGCCGACAGGACTGAGCCCGCCCTTTCCAGCAGGTAGTGGTCCGCCGGACTGAGAAAAGTCTGCGGATCCGGATCGAAATAACCAGGGGATCTCGCATCCGGGTTGGCTGGGCCCGAATGCAAATCGGCCATGATCTCGGCAAGCGCCTGCGCCTGCTCATTGCCCAAAGGCGCTCCTCCATCGGAAAAAACCGGGCCATAGGCGGCGTAGACCTGACCGAGCGCATAGCCGCTGATTGCGGAACCGGACACGGAATCGAATTTCTACTTCCTAAAGTGCTCCAGGAAGAAGTAGCCCGCACCCAGCAGAATCGCCGTCTGCCCAAGCATGCAGGAAAAAACCCAGCGAACGAGTTCGCTGCGCAAACGCTCGATCTTCAGCTCCAAATCATGCCGGCTGGCATCCAGGCTATGCCTGATCAGCCCGATATCATGCTTGGTTGCCAGGACCTCGTGCTGTGCCACCAATTCCAGCTCGATGGCCTGGAGGATGGCACGGGCCTGCTGCGCGGGCACCTGGGCCTTTTCGAGGATCTCAAGGCTGGCTGCTTGCATCGCACTCAAGGGTGCACCTCGCTCTTTCCAGGGTCAAGATTTCGGGAATGGTCCATGCCACGGTATTATAACAACCCCCGCCGCGGCTCGATGACGGGGAGCGAGGGCGACCCGCCTTCGCTCGCCGGACGCGAGCTTCGCGTGGTTGCTTTTCGACGCCTGACGGCGATCGAAAAACAAAAGGCCCGGCCTTCCTTTCGGAAGACCGGGCCATAAACCTGGCAATAACCTACTCTCGCGGGACCTAACGTCCAACTACCATTGGCTGCTCGGGGCTTAAC
>CAZJNA010000191.1:0-2553 GCA_964547325.1 uncultured Opitutaceae bacterium
TGGTGACGATCAATGGCCAGCCTGCCGGTGCGCTTTGGCATCCGCCGTATCGCCTGGACGTGACCCGGGTCCTTCATTCCGGCGTGAACCGCATCGAATTCCACGTCTTCAACACCGCACTCAACGCCTGGTCTGCGCTTCCGCGGCGCGACTACGGTCCGCTGATTGCAAAGTACGGAGACCGCTTCCAGATGCAGGACATCAACCGGGTCGTGCCCATCTCGTCCGGACTTCTGGGCGACGTCCGTCTCGTTTCGGAAATCAAATGAAGCTCGGCAGCACGAGACGCCGTCCCCTCCTCTTTGCCAACGATCGGCTGAAATTAGTTAGATTGGCGGCCCGTCGACTCACCCAATAAGAAGGTCGTTCTCCCGACCTCACGGCCCGTCAGGGTCCATTAAAATTTCGAACCGTGGCGTTTGCGAAGCCAGAGAATCCCTCCGATCAAAAGAGCATAGGCCAGAAAGACGACGAGGTTGAACGTCGAAACTTCGGCCGGGGATGCGGACCTGAAAACGCCCGGATATGCACGCGCCGTCCGTTGATCATAACTGAAGGAATACAGCGTCAGCGATCCAATCAGAATCGATACACCCACAAGAATCGCAAACTGCGGATCAGTCCAACCGATGAAACGCGGCCTGATCTTCATGCCCGAGACCGCCAGCCTCCAGACTAAGAATAGGACCAGCGCCACGATAGCTGAGATCATCATAGCCTGGCCAAGCCGGTGTTTCCACGGTAGCACTTGGGACAGGGTTACGGCCACGATAACCCAGGCGGGCGCCATAATTTTTGCCGCCTTAAGATTCCTGTTCGATTTGCCTCCGGACAATTCCGCCGCGGATGGCGCTCCCCGTTTTGGCCATTGCCAGTCGTTTTCGTCAAAGGTCTTTTCCTGGACCTGAATTTGTTGCTGACGATGGCTGCGGTACAGATTTAGCGCCACGAGGAGAACGCAGAAGAGGAAATTGGCGATTGCGAGTCGGATATCCGGCCACAGATAGCCCACGGTCAGTCGACTGTCGGGACCGAATGGAGCGTGAGGAAAGGCGAATTTCACCAGGGCCCCCGTGACCGCCATGTAGAGGAAGACCAGACCGAACAGGAGGCCCGTCAGCGAGAAGACAAATTTCTGCTCCCGCGGCGACTTTGCGTCGTCCGCTACCGTCCGCGCCGAGACAAGTGCGCTGGCCACCATGGCAAACCAGCCCCCGACCGTTCCAAGGGTCGCGGCACTTTTTGCGGCGGCGCCGGTGCCCAAGGTCGCGCCGAGGGCGGTGGCTTTGGCCGAAGCC
The DNA here is from genome assembly GCA_964547325.1 of uncultured Opitutaceae bacterium. GTDB lineage: Bacteria > Verrucomicrobiota > Verrucomicrobiia > Opitutales > Opitutaceae > Palsa-1447. The sequence continues at coordinate 1,299 of CAZJNA010000191.1, forward strand.
GCCATGACGGGCAACCCAGCCATCACCCCCTGCGTGAAGGCCCGGCCCGGCGACGTTTTTTCCAGCGAGCCTTCGACAAACGCGAGGACCTCTTCGTGCAATAGCTTTCGCCCCCGGGTGAGCCGCTGCCGGACTGCCTCTTCGGATAATTCCAACGCCAGCGCCACGTGTTCGATCGATTCATGCTGGCGATAAAACAAGATCAACGGTTCGCGATAGGTTTCCGGGATGCGCTCCAGCGAACGCCACAGGATGCCCTCCTCCTCCCGGCTGATGGCCTGCGCCGCCGGGTGCGGTTCCTGCGCAGGCATTTTATCCAATGTTTCCATCGGCTCCGCTTCATGCGCCGGCTCGCGACCCAGCCCGCGCCGGGACCGATAGCTTAGATTTCTGACCATGCCACAGAGCCACGAGCGCAGCTTGGCCGGTTCGCGCAATCCGGAGAGCTGCTTCCAAGCTGCGGCAAACGTTTCCTGGGCCAAATCCTCGCTTTGGGTCAGGCTGCCAGTGGAGCTATAAGCGAGCGAGCAAACCAGGGACTGATATCGCGCCACAATCAAACCAAAGGCATCCCGATTGCCACGAAGGCTGTTCGCAACTAGCTCTGCATCGCTGGATCCTAGAGGGATTCCGGCTTCGGCTGTCATGTTCATATGGTATGAGTGCCAAAAACGCCTCGCTTGTGACAAAAAGAATGTGCGCTGATCCCAGGTTCGTTCCGTCTCGCAGGCTGTTGAATCAACGTTCCAGTACCCCAAAACGCCAATTCTGGGGAACCTAGTCGAACTATTCTCGCAGCATTGGGTCGGCCAGTTGCCGGTCGCTGCGCCGCCAGTAACGTAAGCCGCTTCGGCGATTCTGACCCCGACGAGCCGGACGTAATGGGGCGAACGGCCAGTCGCCGCGGGCTGCTCTATGCGGCCGCTGTGCCATCGTCGCCCTGACGAGTTTGAAGTGAGGTTGACGTTCTTTGCGGACGCCTTCCTCCTACCGTGCGGTGTCCCATCAGGTCCTTTATCGCCTCCGCAAGAGGGAATCCAGGCCGCTGGGCTGCGCGCGAGCTTCAGCGTTCTTGCTTGGCGCATTTATCGCTGCGACTGCATTGCCCCTGACCGCCCAGCCCTCCCTACCATCGGACGAGCCTCCGGCCTATGGCCCCGAACTAGAAGGGTTTTCGTATCCCTGGCCGGTGCTGAAGCACGAGTTCGTCAGCCAGGGCATTCCGCTGCACATGGCGTATATGGACGTCAAACCC
>CAZJNA010000192.1:0-2245 GCA_964547325.1 uncultured Opitutaceae bacterium
ATATAAGCAGCGCGTGCCCTTTCTAATTCCAAATCTTGTCCGAAGCCGCGCTATGCCCTGAGGCCTGATTGGTCAGATTCCTCCGAAAGCTCCGCATGCAATTGCCCCAATTGCGCCAGTCGTTCGACGGCGTGATTTCGAACTGCGAACTTGTCACAGATTAGTGTTGACGATCTCAGGTAAATGTGTGATTAGTTCACACATGCCCGCAACTGCCCTGAGCCAAAATGAGCTGGAAGTCCTTCGTATTCTTTGGGAGCGGAACGAATTAAAACCCGCTGAGATCCAAGAGACCTTTTCGTGGCCGATCGAAAACGCAACTTTGCGGTCGATTCTGGTCAACCTGGTCGAGAAAGGCCATGTCACGCGCAATCTCCAAGGAAAGGCCTTTCGCTATGCGGCTCGCGTTCCGAAGGCCACTCTCCTTCAAGCCACGGTGCGCACCCTCGCCCGAGTGTTTTCCGGAGGCTCGACGCGGGAATTGGTCGCGCAACTCGTGGAAACCGCCGACATCGAACCGGCCGACCTGAAACTAATCCGGCAGACCGCCTCTGGACGGCCAGCCAAAACCGGAAATAGGAAATCTTCATGAATGCATTCCGATTGTTCCTACTCTCGCCTGGCGGTATAATCCTGCTCCGTTGGACAGCGCTGCTCTTGCTCGCATGGGCGGCAAATGGGCTGCTGCGTTGGAGCCATCCGCGCTGGCGATTGATTCTGTGGCGTACCGTGCTCGTTCTCAGCTGCATGCTGCCCTTGGCATTGTTCTACCCAACGTCGGCATTCCAGATTCCAATTGATAGCGTTTTTGCACACGTCTCCAATCGTTCGGATATGATAGCTTTGCGTGCAGGACAGAGCTCGTCGTCGGAGATTCTACCCCCGGCAACCAAATTGCCCGGGGCAATCGAGGGGCAGCCGAATACGACTTCCGGCTGGGTGGGACGCCCTCGCACGGCTAGCTCCGGATGGAATTTTTTCGCACTCGTTTGGATATTGGGGGGCACAGCTGGAGCTATCCGCCTCCTTCGCCTTCAGCTTAAGCTTTCCCGCCTACGAAGGAACGCGAGTGAGCCGAATTCCGAGCTCGTCGCCCTGGCGAGAAAGATCCAGGACCGCCTCAGCGTGCGTCAACCCGTGGCCATTCGGATTTCTAACGAAGTGACCTCCCCTTTTGTCTGCGGCCTTTGGCATCCGACCATGATTTTGCCAGCGGAGCTCCTCCGAACACTGGAGCCTGCAGAGATACCGGCATTGCTGAGTCATGAAACGGCGCATTTGCGCTCGCACGATCTGGCCTGGTGCGTCGGTTGGCGGTGGATGAAAACTCTGGCTTGGTTTCATCCCTTGGTTTGGAGGATACCCGCAGCCCATAACCTCGCTTGCGAGCAGGAAGCCGATCGGATTGCATCGACCCAGTGGGCTGATCGCAGCTCCTACACTCAGTTGCTGGCCCAGCTTGCCCTTCGCGTTTTAGCCCTGCCATCGGTTGAAACTATGTTGGCCTTGAACGGAGGCTCACAGATTGCCCAACGGCTCACTCTTTTACGGCGCCAGGGCTTCCACTCCTGGAAATGGCGAAATTCAGTGACGGGAATCGGGCTCGTGGCTGGTATGACTCTAGTGGCGATGGGATGGGGATTTTCCAAGGCCGGTGCGGAGCCGAATCAAGTCGCAGTGAAGAGCCCCATGAGCGCCACCGAAATGAAGCACTACGAAAATTCGGAATGGCACTTCGCCATCGACATTCCGAAGAGTTGGAACGCGTTTCCACCTGTCTCCTCCAACAGCCCGTACGAGGTCGTCCGCTTCCTTTCGCGCGAGGATGGCGTGCATGACCTCATCATATTCAGGAACCCGATCGATCCAACAAAATCCCCCGCCGAGTGGTCAAAAGGGGTGCAGCAGACTTTGGCCCACGGAGGATTCGGGAACTTCGTCACAGGTAAGACGGCCATTGGGCCGAGGGCGGTGCTAACGCTAGACTTCGACAAACCCGACATCAAAGGCGATGGAACCTGGAGCTGCCGCCACTATTTCATCGCCGATGGCACGCTCGGGTACGTCCTAGGGTTCGGCACGAACAGACGGGCGGAAATGATAGATCTGTATGATCGGATGGCGAAAAGCTTTCAAATCCTTGAGTGACCCTCGGCCGCCCTGATAGAATGCCTCGTACTAGACGCGGCAATTCCCCCGCCACAACTCATCGATGGAGCAGAAGCCCGGAATTCCCCGGGCGATT
>CAZJNA010000193.1:0-2196 GCA_964547325.1 uncultured Opitutaceae bacterium
ATTCGGGGTTAGCAACGATTTCGGATATTCGGCTTCCGGCGGCTCATCGTACCGGATTTTTGGCCTGAATGGAGGCGTGAGCACGGCAATAAACGACCAATGGAAAGCGAACGTCCAACTCTCTTACAACCACTACGATTACATTTCAACGACGGAGAAGGATGATTTTTACAGTGGGCAGCTGGGCGCCACGTACATCATCAATGTCTACTTGAGCGTGACAGGAGCCTATACGTACACGGAGGATAGCTCCAATATTACGGCTGATAGCTTCACCAACAACATCTTCAGCATTTCAGCTTCGCTCCGATTCTGAAAAAAGTGGCTAACGCAAAGCGGAAATCGAAAATCGGAAAGCGGAACAAATCCGGCAGTTGACTCCGGCTTTGCCACTCAGGAGATTGATAGGATGTATCTCCACAAGACGGCGTTGGCGATGGTTGCCCTGGGCACGCTGGGCCGCCTGTCGGCGGCCGATACCACGCCGGCGTCGCAGCCGGACTATGTGCTTCAGCCGTATGACCTGGTCCGGGTTGTTGTCTTTCAGGAGCCGGATCTAGGGCGAGAGGTCAGGCTTTCACCCGACACCACGTTGACTCTGCCGTTGATTCGCACGGTCGATCTTAAGGGGAAGACCGTGCGCGAGGCGCAGGATATCATCCGCACCCTCTACGACCAGGACTACCTCGTAAACCCACAGATCAACATCACTGTGCTGGAGTACGCGAAGGTGAGCGTGAATGTCCTTGGAGCGGTCAACACGCCTGGCTCGGTCCTCATTCCGCCCGACCAGGGCCTGAAGCTGCTCGACGCAATCGCGCACGCCGGAGGCTTCAATCGCCTGGCGGACCGAAAGCGGGTAAAACTCAGCCGTACCGATGCCGACGGAAAGACAGCAACCTTTGTCATCAATGCCGATGACATCATCCAGAGCACATCGCTCGATCAATGGCCGTTGCAAAAGTCCGATGTGATCTACGTGCCTGAGCGGCTCCTCTAATCAAGGGAACCCCCAATGGAGCCTCCAAAGAAACAGCGCGGATCGGGAGATGGCGACGGAAGCTATCGCTCGGGGTACGGAAGCGGCAATCCATACGGCTACGGCGGATATCCTGGCTACGGCTATGGGTACGGTGGTGCGGGCGAGACGACTGTCCAGCGCAGCCTGCAGGACTACGTCCTGATCCTGCGCGAACGGATCTGGTACATCGTTGCAACGTTCCTGGTCGTCTTCGCATCAGTAGCGATCTACACGTACGCCAAGACTCCGATCTACCAATCGACCGCCACTGTACAGATCTTCCGCAAGGAGGCCATGGTCATGCAGGTCCAGCAGGTCATGGATAATCAGATCAATTCTGCCGAAGATCTGAATACGCAGGTCAATATTCTCAAGAGCACTACCATTGTCGAGCGCGTAGCCGGCAGACTGACGGGCGAGGACCGGCGCCATTTTCTTGCACCCTATGAGCGGGTTGGCCGTGCACCGCCATCGGTCGAAGGCATTCTTGGAGCGAATCGCGACGTCGTTCCCCAACGGTTAAGCCTCATAATCGCGATAGAGTTTCGCCACCCCAACAGGGATGTCGCCGCCAAAGTCGCGAATCTTTTCGCGGACGAATACATCGCCTACAACGCCCACATTCAGGCAGACGAGTCGATCAAGGCCGTGGAGGAGCTCTCCCAGCGTGCCGACGAACAGCGGAAGAAAGTCGAGGATATCGCAAACGCGCTTCAGGCCTACCGCGAAAGAAACCACATGGTCTCGCTCGACCAGAGGAAGGACATCGTCACGGACAACCTGAAGTCATTCAATAATTTCGTCACGCAGGGGTCCAACACGCTACAGGAGGCCGAGACGCGCTGGAGGCAGATGCTGGCCTGCCGGCAGCAGGGCAACAGCCTCCTCGATCTCCCCTTTATCGCGAGTGTCCCGGCGGTGAGCCAGCTTCAGCAGCAAGTGGCCAGCCTGAAGATCAATGTCGCGCAGTTGAGCCAGCGATATAGGGCCAAGCACCCGATCATGATCGCGGCCGCTAATTCGCTCAACGAGGCCCAAAGCCAGCTTCAGCATGCGATCGACACGACCGCCGCGCAGGTTGAAACAGAGTACCAGACGGCATTGCAGAATTACACGAAGGCCCAGGCGGCACTGACGAACCAAGAGGCCGATTCGCTGAAGCTCGATCACTTCGC
>CAZJNA010000194.1:0-2105 GCA_964547325.1 uncultured Opitutaceae bacterium
TGGAGTTCAGACGTGTGTTTCCGATCTGTAGGGGTTCCAAAGCGGCAGATGCCCGGCATGGATGCTTGCCGCCGCAAAGGCCCGCCAGGGGGCGAACTGGCTTGTCAGGTCGCCCCTCGGGGAGCCGAAAGCCACGCCGGCAGGCATGAGGAGGACGACTCCCGCAGCAGCGGCCAAAATCGCGACGGCGACCAGCCGGTCGGGGCGGAGGAGGCGTTTCATGCGGGTTTTGCCTATTCTCCTCCGCCCGAGCCGCAGGTCACGTTGAAAAGCAGCCTGTCCCGCGCCCTGCGGCGATGTCGACAGGCTCATCGCCAGGTGCTTGGGTGGCCGGCACCCGTCAATCCCGAGCGTGAGCCGAAAATCCACCTTCCACGTCTGCGCGGCGCTCAGCCTGGCGTCTTTTCTTCCGCGGCAGGTCCTCGGAGCGACCGGCGAAGGCCATGTCGTCGAGCTTCCGCCGTTCATCGTGACGGACTCGGGCCCGCCGCTTGAATGGCGCTATGGAGAGATTCCTGGATTCGAGGTTCTGTCCCTCTGCTCCGATTCCGGGACCCGCGAATTCATCCGGCAGTTCACCTTCGCTCACCAGCTCCTTCAGGCGGTCTTGCCGCCGGACCTGCAGGTCAGCCTCTCCCTGCCGGTCACCCACATCCTCTGCGACCAAAGCATGCGGCGGCGGCTCGACCAGGACGTCCCCGCGGAGATCTATGGCGGCGCGGCTCCCGGCCAGAGCCCTCTCACCGGACAGCCGGGCAATGAGTCCGCGACCCGGTTCCGCGTGCTTCCGAACATCAGGCTCCAGGACGAGGATGAGACGACGATCTTTTCCCTGATCAGCGAATCCGACCTCGACAGGAGCCAGATTGTCCTGACCCCGGAATCCATTCTCTTTGCGCTGCAGCGGCGCACGCCGCCCCTGCCCTCCTGGTTCATCCGGGGTTTTCTGGAATTGTACGGGTCGATGAGCTTCGAGGCAGGCGATGCCCGGAGCCCGGCGGCCATCGCGATCGCGCCGCTGGTCTGGCTATCGCCCGGTGAGACCAAGGCCCTGGCAGGCCATCCGGCCGTGCTGCTTCCCATGGCGGAACTTCTGGCCGGGCCGCGGCCGCCGAAGGAAAGCCCCGAAGCCGTCGAGCGCTACCAAAGGGAATGGGTCTGCCAGGCGGCGCTTTTCGAGCGTTGGGCGCTTGGCGATGCGAACAGCGGCCGCCGAAGGGCGCTGTGGAAATTTGCGGACCGGTCGAGCCGGGAACGGGCGACCGAGGCGACGTTCTTCGAATGCTTTGGCCTCAGCTACGCGCAGGCGAACGCCCAGCTCGCGCTCTACCTGCCCAGGGCCACGGCGTGGCCCGCGCGCGTGGAATCCGACGAAGCTCCCCAGGACCCGGATATCAGGCTGCGTCCCTCCACCGACGCGGAGATAGCCCGGATCAAGGGGGACTGGGAACGCCTGGAGACGGCGTTCGTAAAGCGGACCTATCCCGCGCTCAGCGGGGAATATCTCGAACAAACGCGCAAGACGATGCGGCGCGCCTACGATGGCGGAGACCGCGACCCGCGGCTTCTCGCAACCATGGGCCTGTGCGAATGCGACGCGGGCGAGGATGCGGCCGCCCTGCCGCTGCTCATCGCGGCTGCGCAGGCGCACGTCGTCCGCCCGAGGGCCTACTACGAGCTGGCTCGGATCATCTACGCAAGGGAGGGCGCGAAGCCAGCCGGGCCGCGCGGCAAGATGAGCGCGGTCCAGACGGGGGCCGTCCTGGCGCCGATTCGCGAGGCGCAGAGGGAGGCCGCTCCCCTCGTTCAGACCTCCGTCCTGTTCGCCGACATTTGGTTTCATACGGAGGCCGTCCCTTCTCCGACTGACCTCGCCGAACTCGGCCGGGACACACAACTCTTCCCGAAGAACCTGGACCTGGGATATCGCGCGGCGATCCTCGACCTCCAAGCCCACCTTGTGACGCAGGCTCGGGAATTGATCCAACGCGGTTTGGACGAGGCTCCCGACCCGGCGACCAAGGCCCGCTTCGCGAAGCTGGATCGCCTGCTCGCCTCCCAACCCCCCTGAAGCGAAAGCCCCGGCTTACTTGCCGGAGGAGATC
>CAZJNA010000195.1:0-2088 GCA_964547325.1 uncultured Opitutaceae bacterium
GCACCGATCTCAAGCCGGTGCACGAGGCGGAACGTCCCGGCGACGTGCCCCGTCTATGGGTCGATCCCGCGAAACTCCGGCGGACGACGGGATTTCGGCCGCGGACGGCGCCGGACGCAGGCCTGGCTTCGACGGTCGCCTATTACAGGGACCTCTATTCGGCGGATCCCGGCTGCCTGGCCGAGATGCAGACGCGAAACTGGGAGAAATAGGAAGCCCCCTTGTCAGCCGATCCCAAATCGATTCCCGTCGCCCGGCCGCTGGTCGGCGAGGCCGAATGCGAGGCGGCCGCCCGAGTCATCCGCTCGGGCTGGCTCACGCAGGGCCCCGAAGTTGCCGCATTCGAGCGCGAATTCGCCGCCTTTACAGGCGCGCCGCATGCATGTGCCGTCTCGAATTGCACGACGGCGCTCCATCTCGCGCTGCTGGCGGCCGGGGTCGGGCCCGGCGACGAAGTCATCACCGCCAGCCACTCGTTCATAGCCACGGCGAACGCCGTCCACACGTGCGGCGCTGTGCCGGTCTTCATCGATATCGAGCCGGCCACGTACAACATGGATCCGCGCCTGATAGACGCGGCGGTTTCGCCACGGACCAAGGCCATACTCTGCGTGCACCAGGTCGGGCTGCCCTGCGACCTCGCCGCCATTCTGTCCATCGCCCGCGCGCGCGGCCTGCCGCTGATCGAGGACGCCGCCTGCGCGGCAGGCAGCGAGATTCTCTGGGAGGGCCGCTGGGAGAAAATAGGCCGACCGAGGGGCGACGCTGCGTGCTTCTCATTTCATCCACGCAAGCTCCTGACAACGGGTGACGGCGGCATGATTGTGACCCAAAATGCCGAATGGGACCGCAAGTTCCGCCTGCTCCGCCAGCACGGCATGGGAGTGCCCGACGCCGTGCGCCATGGGGCGAAACAGGTCGTTTTCGAGGATTATGTCATTCCCGGATTCAACTACCGGCTCACCGACCTGCAGGCCGCCGTCGGCAGAGAGCAGCTGAAACGACTCCCGGGCATGGTTGCACGGCGCCGCAGTCAGGCGGAACTTTATGCAAGGCTGCTTGCCGATATTCCCGGGGTCAGCGTGCCTTCCGAGCCCGCGTGGGCGCGCTCAAACTGGCAGAGCTATATCGTGCGCGTTGTCGGCGGGGCGCAGCGGCAGCGTGCGATCATGCAAAGCCTCCTGGACTCGGGCATAGCCACGCGGCGCGGCGTGATGTGCTCGCATCGGGAGCCTGCCTATCGCGCTGCGGCCTGGCGCGCGGCGGGGCCGCTGGCCGAGAGCGAACGGGCCCAGGATGAAGGCATCATCCTGCCGCTGTACCACGAGATGACGGCTGGCGAGCAGGAGCGCGCGGCCGAGGCCATGCGCGCAGCCTGTTCCGCCTGAAAATTGCAGATGACAGCCAAATTCCGAAGCCTGGGCGGGCCGCGACTGGGTCTTCTTTTCCTTCTCGTCGCATCTGCAGCGCTGAGGCTGGTCCTGGTTTCCCGCGGCGGGCAGGCGTTCTGGTCGGACGAAAGCCGCTTTGCGGCGGCCCTCAGCGCCTGCTCGTGCTTTGAGGCCGGCGCGAGCCACCAGGCGTTGAAGCTTCTTATCGGGACGGCCGATCACCTTGGCTTCAAGGTCCTTATGCTCGGTCCGGCCTGGCTGCAAATTCATGTGAACCACGACAACCGGTTTCCATCTGCGATCATCAGTCTGTTTTCGGTTGCGAACATATTCTGGGTTTGGCGAATCGCACGGCGGACGGGGGCGGATGAAAGGGAGGCCTTCTGGGCAGCGGCAGCAATGGCCTGTGCGAATTCAATGTTTTATTGGGCAAGGCACTACATGCCCTACGACGTTTCCCTTTTCTGGGCGCTGGCCTGCGCATCGGTCGCGTTGAGTCCTTCGCCGCGCACCCGGGATTCGTTGATGGCCGGATTTCTCGGATTCCTGGCATTCATAACCTACAACGGCTACTGGGCCACGGTCGCCTGCGTGCTCGTGGCGCACGTGCTCCTGGCGCTGCCGGACTGGCGCTCCGGGAGGAGGCGGGCGCTGCTTGCTTCAGCGACCCTTGCGGGCAGCTTCGCCATTCTCCTCG
>CAZJNA010000196.1:0-2081 GCA_964547325.1 uncultured Opitutaceae bacterium
TCGCGCCGGCCCAGGCCTGGCGGTGCCAGTCGTCGTAGGGCGATATTGCGTAGGTGAAGATCTGAAGCGGGAGGGCCGCGATCGGCTCCTTCAGGCTGTGGTTCCAGCCGTTGTTGCCCAAGGCCGTGAAAAGGAGCGGAGCGGTCTCGCCGGCCACGCGAGCAAGCGCGATCAGGACGCCGGTCACGATCCCCTTGAGCGCGGTCTTGATCACGATGACGGTGATCACCTTCCAGCGCGCGATCCCGAGGGCCAGCGCGGCCTCGCGGTAGCTCTGCGGAACGAGGACGAGAACCTCCTCGGTCGTGCGGATGACGAGCGGTATCATCATGAGACCCAGCGCCACCCCGCCCGCGTACGCCGAGAAGGTCTTGAAGGGCTTCACGATCATGATCCAGATGACCATGCCCCACACGATCGACGGAACGCCGTTCAGCACATCGGCCGCGAACCGGATCCAGGAGTTTGCCCACTCCGAGCCGTATTCGGCGAGATAGATCCCGCCCATGATGCCGATCGGCACGCCGACCACGGCCGCCATTCCCAGGAGCTCAAAGGTGCCGACGATCGCATTGGCCATGCCCCCGCCGACCTCGCCCGTGGGCTTTGGGATCTGCGTGAAGAAATTCCAGTCGAGCGCCCCGGCGCCGTTTGAGATTAGGAAGTATACGACCAGGAACAGGGGCGCCATCACCGCGACCGCGCAGAGGCAGAGGAGCACCGTGACGCCCCGGCTCTTGAGGTTGCGCCAGTGCTGCTGGGCCGCGCTCGGCTGCAGCGAAATCGTCCTGGCTTTGTTCGGGTCCATGGCGGGCTTACTGGACTTTTCCGCTGCCGCCGAGGGTCCGCAGCATGAGCTGGGCGATCACGTTCACGATGATGGTCACGGCAAGCAGGACAAGGCCGAGTTCGAAGAGCGCGCTCAGGTAAAGGTCGCTCGTCGCCTCCGCAAACTCGTTCGCGATCACGCTCGCAAGCGTGTATCCGGGGGCGAACAGCGAGGCGCTGATCTCAGGCCGATTCCCGATGACCATGGTGACCGCCATCGTCTCGCCGAGGGCGCGGCCCAGGCCGAGGATGGCCGCGCCGAAGAGCCCGCGGCGCGCGTAGCTGAGAACCGCGATCCGCGTGACCTCCCAGCGGGTTGCCCCGAGGGCGTAGGCCGCCTCGCGCTGGAGCCCCGGAACCGAGCGCAGGATCTCGCGGGAAATCGACGTGATGATCGGCAGGATCATGATCGCGACGATGATGCCACCCGCGAGCATGCTGACGCCGTAAATGGGACCCTGAAAAAGCGGCAGGAAGCCGAGGGTCGCCTTGAGCCACACAAAAAAATGGTCCCTGAGCCAGGGAATGAGGAGGAAAATGCCCCAGAGTCCGAAAATGACGCTGGGAACGGCCGCGAGCATCTCGATCACCATGACGATCGGCTGCCGCAACGCCTGGGGGGCCAGGTCCGTCAGGAACAGCGCGGTCGCGACGCCCAGCGGGACGGCGATCAGGAGCGCGATCAGGGACGAGACGAGCGTGCCGAATATGAACGGCAGCGCCCCCAGGTCGTCCGTCACCGGATTCCATTTCGTGCTGACCAAGAAACCCGGCCCGAACTTCGCGATGGCCTGCTGCGAGCCAGTGTAGAGCTGCCAGCCGACGAGAACGATCAGGAGCCCGATCGTGAGCGCGGCTCCGCAGGCGAGCCACTTGAACGCGCCATCGGGCAGTCGCGAGCTGGAGTGCGACATCGCGACGGGCGCGGTCGTTGGTGCGGTCGTCATGCTGAAAACAACGGAGGGCGGGCCGATCCCGCCCTCCGTGATTGTTAATATCCCTTTAAAGGATCTGGAAGCAACAAATCAGAACTTGATGCTGGCGACCCGGGCGAGTGCGCGCTGCTGGAGGCTGTCCGGCAGGGGCGCGTAATCGAGGTCGGAGGCCATCTTTTCGCCTTCGGTGTAAGCCCATTTGAGGAAGTCGACGAGTTTCGCACCCTTGGCTGCATCCTTCTGCTGCTCATAGACAAGCAGCCAAGTGGTGCCCGCGATCGGATAGGCCTGGTCGCCCGGGGCATTGACCATCGAGAA
>CAZJNA010000197.1:0-2047 GCA_964547325.1 uncultured Opitutaceae bacterium
ACCTCTTTAAGTTGCCGGATGCGAATCCCGCCGAGTCCCACGTCGCGCTCGCGCAGATCCTGGAGACCCTCTGCCGGCTCGTCCGTTCCGACGAGGCGATGATCTTCCCCACCCTGCCGCAGGAGGATCTGTACGGCAAGGAGACCATTGTGAGAGTCGTCTCACAGTACATGCAGCATGATCTCGCGCAGAGCATCCTGGAAGGCGCAGATCCATCCCAGCAGCCGGCCCTCGCGGCCGCCTATGGCGAGGGGCTCGCCGTGGGGGGAGCCAAGCCCGCCACCCTCGCGGACCTCGTCAGCCAGTATCCAACCCCCGAAAAGACGGTCGAAATCGGCATCTTCAAGGGGATGGTTCAACGCGAGCGGATCGGCTATCGGAACCAATTCGACAAGGTCGCCCAGAAGCAGGAGCGGGACGCCCTGGAGGCCATCCGCAAGAGCGGCAAGGCAGCCGGCAAACCCAAGGATGCCCCCGTCCGCTACGACATCGCAGCCTACTACCGCGACACATTTGGCGATCATCCCCCGGCGGAGGCCGTTGCCGCGTTAGCGGGACTGCAGGCGCTCCAAGGCAGGCTGGACGACGCCCAAGCGCTTGTAGGCAAGCTTGATGAGGCCGCCTTGGTCACCGTCGTGCAGTCCTACTACGAGCACCTCGCCCTCACCACAGGCGTGAGCGGCAACGAGGACCTCCACCGCAGGCTCGGGCTGAGCTCCGACGGCCAGGCGCGCTGCGAGCTCAAGCTCGTCGAACTCCTGGCGGCCAACGCCCGTTACGCGGAGGCGGACGCGCTCGAAAACGCAGGGATGCAGGAATTCCCGAAATTCCATGACGAGTTCGTCCGCAGCCGCATGCGCGGCGTGTTCTACTCGCGCGAGGAACTCTTCACCCTGGGATCGAAGACGATTTCAAGCCTCGACATCAAGGATCCCGCGGTCGCCGCCGAGGTCCTCCTCGACTGGTTTCTCTCGCCGAACCGGCTGCCCACCAAGTCCTGGGGCGCTGACGAGATCATCTTCAAGTACTTTTCCATGCAGAAGGAAGGACGGCCGGTCTCGCGGAAGCTGAACAAGGTCGAATAACCCAGCCCCAACGGCGCCGGCATGATTTTCAACACCTTTTGGTTCGTCCTGTTCGCGCTGATCGTCGTGCCGGCCTACTGGCTTCTGCTGAAGCCGCAGCTCCGACTTCCGTTCCTCGCGATCGCCTGCGCTGTCTTCCACTATCACTTCGCCGGGCCGGCCGGGGTCCTGCCGATCATCTTCATCGGCATCGTGACCTACTTTTGCGCGCTGAGCCGGAACAGGGCGGCCTGCGCCGCCGGCATCGCCCTCAGCGTCGTCGCGCTCTGCTTCTACAAGTACACGCACTTCCTGACGATCGAGGTCCTGGGCGCGCTCAATACCGGCTGGGGAACCTCCGCGCTTGCGGCGGCAAAGCACATCGTTCCGGGAGCCGCCCTCGCGACGACGGGAAAGGAAACCTTCGTCCCGCCTCTGGGGATGAGCTTCTTCGCCTTCGAGTTCGTCCATTACCTCTACGACGTGCGGCAGGGCCACGAGCCGATCCGGAACCCGATGCGGTTCATGCTCTTCGCCATCTTCTTCCCGTCGCTGGTCGCCGGCCCGATCAAGCGCTTTGAGCAATTCCAGCCATCGCTCCAGAAGGGCGCCGAGTCAGTCGGTGCGACCGACGTCGCCCTTGGTCTGCGCAGGATCGCCATGGGCTTCTTCAAGAAAGTGGTCATCGCCGACAACCTGACCCTTGCCATCGCCTTCTACACGCCCCCGGCCGATCCGCTCGGCCATTTCGCCGCCCTGACACTCGGGGGGCGCTGGGCGGTCTTCCTGATGCTCGGGACGCGCATCCTGATGGATTTCAGCGGCTACAGCGACATCGCGATCGGCCTCGCCCGGCTCCTCGGCATCACGCTGCCGGAAAACTTCAACTGGCCCTACGCGGCGACAAGCATCCAGGACTTCTGGCAGCGCTGGCATATCTCTCTCAGCAGCTGGATTCGCGACTACGTCTACATTCCCCTGGG
>CAZJNA010000198.1:0-2042 GCA_964547325.1 uncultured Opitutaceae bacterium
CCGGCAAGGAGATCCTCCTCGACATCCAGGAGGTCAAGAAGCCCGAGATCGAGGCGCAGCTCGTCGCCGAGAACGTCGCCCTTCAGCTTGAGCGCCGCATCGCGTTCCGCCGGGCCATGAAGAAGGCCGTGGAAATGGCCATGGCGCTTGGCGCCGACGGCATCCGCATCCAGTGCTCGGGCCGCCTCGGCGGCTCGGACATCGCCCGGCGGGAATGGCAGCGCAAGGGCCGCGTGCCGCTGCACACCCTCCGGGAGAACATCGATTACGGCTTTTCCGAGGCCCAGACCCTCTACGGCAAGATCGGCGTCAAGTGCTGGATCTGCAAAAAGGAAGAAGCTGCCGCCTGAAGAGAACCCCGGACCTGAAATTCCAGACCCAAGACCATGGCACTCGCCCCCGCACGCACCAAGTACCGCAAAGTCCAGAAAGGCTCCCGCGCCGGGAACGCCAAGCGCGGCAACACGCTCGCCTTCGGCGAATTCGGCCTGCAGTCCCTGACGCGGGGCCCGATGACCGGCCAGCAGATCGAGGCCGCGCGCGTCACCATCTCCCGCCACCTCAAGCGCAAGGGCAAGCTGTGGATCCGCGTCTTCCCCCACAAGCCCGTGACGAAGAAGCCGGCGGAGGTCCGCATGGGGCAGGGCAAGGGCCCCGTCGAATTCTACGTGGCGGTCGTCAAGCCCGGCGCGATCCTTTTCGAGCTCGCCGGCGTGCCCCCGCGCGTCGCCCGCGAGGCCTTCCGCCTCGCCGACGCCAAGCTCCCGTTTCACTGCCGCTTCATCGCCCGCGAGGGCGCGGTGGTCTAGTCTCCGCCCCCACTTTTTCGTCATGAAAGCAAAAGAAGCACGCGAACTCTCAACCGGCGAGGTTGCCACCAAGCTCCGCGAAACCCGCGACCAGCTCCTGCACCTGCGTCTCCGGAAGAACACCGGCCAGATCGAGAAGACGCACGAGCTGCGCGCGCTCCGCAAGGACGTCGCGCGGCTGGAGACGGTGCTCAAACAAAAAGCGGAAAGCGGAAATCGGAAACCGGAAACCGCAAGCGCCTAGCCAGCCGCCGATCACTCTTTGTAAAACAGCCGACTCCTTCGCCGACCCTTTCGCTTTTCATACCGCAGCCGACTTCTCCGCCGACCCTTTCGCTTTCCGCTTCCCGCTTTTCATACCGCACCCGACTCCTCCTCCGGCCTTTCCGATTTCCGCTTTTCGCTTTCCGCTTTTCATTCCATGTCCTCTCCCGCCTCCAACGTTCGCAACACGCGCAAGCTGATCCTCGGGTTCGTCACCAGCCGCTCCGGCGACAAGTCCATCAAGGTGACCATTCCTTACAAGACGCCGCACCCCCTCTACCACAAGGTCATCAACCGGAAGACCGTCGTGCATGCGCACGACGAGAAGAACGAGACGCGGGTGGGAGACAAGGTCGAGATCATGGAGACCCGCCCGCTCAGCCGCCTGAAGCGCTGGCGCGTCGTCCGCGTCACCGAGCGCGCCGTGGGCGGCGTGGCCGAGGCGATCACCGAGAGCGACGTCGCGGCCCAGGTCCCGACAAAGATCACCGCGCCCAAGGCCGAAGCCGTCCCGGTATCCTGAAGGGCAAAATCCGTCACAGGCCCCGTCATAGGCCCTCCTCCCAAATCCTAATCACCATCCCTCTCCCATGATCCAACTTCGTTCCATCCTCGAGGTGGCTGACAACACCGGCGCGCGCCGCGCCGCGATGATCAGCCGCAAGGGCCAGAACACGGACCAGGCCCACGTCGGCGACATCGTGACCGTCCACATCAAGGAGAGCACGACCGACGCCACCGTGAAGAAAGGCGAGGTCGCCAAGGCCGTGGTCGTCCGCACCAAGGCGGCCGTGCGCCGCTCGGACGGCAGCTACCTTCGTTTTGACAGCAATGCCATCGTCATCATCGGGCCGGACGGCAATCCGAAGGGCACCCGCATCTTCGGTCCCGTGGCCCGCGAACTACGCGCGAAAAACTTCATGAAGATCATTTCGCTCGCCCCGGAGGTACTCTGACCATGCAGAAGTT
>CAZJNA010000199.1:0-2005 GCA_964547325.1 uncultured Opitutaceae bacterium
TCCTTCGATCTTGTTCTCGATTCCCGAAGGGCGCCGGTTGCACCCCTCGCCGGATGCTTTATCCCGGCCACGTTCCCTGCGATCACGAAGCTGCCGATCGTTTTCCTGAGCAGGATACCGACCGGCGCAAAATTCACTTCGGTTAAGGCCGACGTGATCTTGAAGAATGAGCACGGGGATCCGCTCGCGCTTGTCGAGCCGGTGATCGAGGACAACCGGGTATATCTGAAGTTTGCGGTGCCGAAGCGGGACGCGTTTACGCAGTGGATCGTCGTCGTGACCGTAAAATACGAATACCATTTGTAAAGAAACCATGACCCCGATTCGGCGCTGTCTTCCCCTTTCACTTGCTTCTGCCTGCTGCCTGGCGCTTGTTGCCGGCACCGGATGCTCGCGGCTGCTGCCCAGCCGCCACGGCGTCGCGACCTCGACCGAGATCATCATAGACACGCGCCAGGACCCCTCGGAGTCCCTGTCCGGACGCGTGATTCCCGAAGTGGCGCCGGCTTACACCAAGTGGCCCGTCATCTTCACGGGGACGATTCCGGCCGGGGCTGAGTTCACCGATCTGACCTGTGAGACAACCCAGGCGACAGGCGAGCCCCTCGCGGTCCTAAAGCCTGTCGTCGAGGAAAACCAGGTTTACCTGGAAGCGGCGGTGTCGAAAATCGAGTCTGTCTCGGAGGTGCACGTCATTGTGCACGCAAAGTACGCATACCGCTGGTAGCCGCGATGTAGGCTTCCGGGCTTCGGCCGCCAGGGACCGCTCAGGAGCCGCTCCAGTTCTGTCCGCGGTCCTCGGGAACGATCCGGCGTAGTGTGTAGATATCGGATTTTGCGAGCGCTTCCTTGTGGGCGGCCAGGTCTTTCCAGGGATCCCATTGGGCGCTGATAAGCCTTCCGGTGATGCCGTCGCTTTCGGATGAGGCGAGGTAGACGCACAGGTTTGCCGCGAGATCGGGCGAGGTGCCTCCAGTCTCCTTTTGCTTGATGGCCTTCTTGTAGAAGGCCTCACCGACGCTCTCGGGCCCAGCCTGAAGAACTTCATCGAGAAGACGTGTGTTGAGGGCGCCCGGCGCGACCGCATTGACGTCGATATGGTGGCTGATGAGTTCGCCGGCCAGTGTTTCCGTCAGCCGAACGACAGCCGCCTTGGACGCGGCATAGGCGCTTATAAGTGGCATGGGGGAGGTGGCGCCTCCTCCGGAAAGGTTGATGATCTTGCCGCGGCCCTGGGCCTTCAGATGGGGAATGAGGGCCCGGCAGGGCAGCAGAACCCCATAGAGATTGATCTCCATGGCCCGCTTCCATTCTTCCCAATCGACGGATTCGCTCGGCCCCTTCGGCCCGTAGATCCCCGCGTTGTTGACCAGCACCTGGACGGATCCGAGTTCGGAAATCGCCGCCGCGGTGAACGCCTGGACATCCGCCGGGCTGGAGACGTCGCATCGCCGCGAGAATATCCTCTGCCCGGGGGCGGCCAAGGCGCGCAATCCGGCGGTCGCATCCGCGAGCCGGGCCTCGTCCCGCGCGCAGACGGCAAGGTGGGCGCCCTCCCGTGCGAAATACCGGGCGATCTCCAGCCCGAGCCCCTGGTTTGCGCCCGTGACGATCACACCGATGCCGGCCAGCTTCCTCGTTCCTGCCGGCATGATCCCCGGCGACGGGCTTGTTGCGATCGGGGTTTTTGGCGCAGGCGCCGGTGGGGCACCGAAGCCGACATTGAAATAGGCGAGCCCGGGCAGCGCGGAGATCTGCGCTGCGAGAAACCGGGTTGCGTCGATCACAACCTTGCCCCGCATCGAGGCGATCAGGGCGGGCCAGTCGGTCCGCTGGCGGAATTGCGGCCACTCCGTGCAGACCACCAGGGCGGCGGCCCCTCGAACGAGCGCAGCCTCATCGGGGCACAAGGTTACATAGGCCAGTTCCGGGGGCAGGGACTGCAGCGATGGATCGTGGGCGGCGACGCGAAAGCCGCGGTCATGAAGCGCGCGGGCCAGCTCGA
>CAZJNA010000200.1:0-1995 GCA_964547325.1 uncultured Opitutaceae bacterium
CGAGCCGCCCGCTGAAGGGGGCCCGGATGGTCTTCTTCGCGATGGCGGCCCGGATATTCTCGGCCTGCGCCTCGGCCTGCTTGGAGCCGGCGGCCTCGCCGTCGTACTGCGACTGCGAGATCGTGGCGTCGGACAGCAGCTGGCGGGACCGGCCCAGGTTGAGCCGGGCCAGTTCGGCCGCGGCCTCCGCCGCACGGAGCTGGGCCTCCTCGGACGAGGTGTCCTGCTGGACCAGGAGATCCCCGACCTTGACCGCGCTTCCGGCCTCAAAGGTGATCTTGGCCACGTTGCCGTCGAGCTGCGCCGCGATTGTGACACCCTGCACGGCGGAGAGCGAGCCGACCGACGACAGAAAGGGCTGCCAGGTCGTCTCCGCGACGGACGCCGTGGTCACGGTGTCGGGCGGGGGGGCATACCGCATCGCGCCCATGGCGGCGAACTGGGAAAACTTGATGATGACCAGGACGCCCACCAGCACGACGAGGCCGCCGAGGGTGAAGAACGCCGGCCGGCGGATCTTGCCGAGGACGAGGAGGACGACGAGCAGCACCAGCAGGGCGACGATGATGAGGATGGGCGTGGTCATGAAATCGGGAAGTTGAAGACGGAGGAAAGTTTGGGATGAAGGCGCCCCAGATAAGCCAGGCGCGGCGCAGATCAAAGAATATACTTACTTGGCGAATGAAAAAGGAGATGCGCCGGGTCTTAGCCGGCGGGAACGGCGCGAAGTTCAGCCGCCTGCCGAACGACCTTGTTCAGCAGCCGGACGAGCAGCTTTCGCTCGCTCTCCGGCAGGAGGCCCATCAACGCGGCCACGCGTTGGAAATGGCCGGGAAGGACCGCTCGCAGGACTTCCTCGCCGCGCGGAGTCAGGTGGACCGCCATCATGCGCCGGTCCGCGGAATCCGGTTCGCGGCTCACCAGCCCGTCCCGCTCGAGCGTGTCGATCAGGCCGGTCATCGTCGCGCGCGTGACTCCAGCCGAGTCGGCCAATTCGGCGGGCGTCTGCGGGGCAGGACTGTTCTTGGTCTTGTCCAGGAGGAGCATGAGGACCGTGAAGCGCCCCTGGGAGAGACCATGGGACGAGAGATGGGCCTCGCGGGCGTGAAAAACCTCGTCGGCGGCGCGTAGCAAATGCAGATAGGCCTCGCAGGCGGACGGATCCAGGTCGGGAAACTGCTGGGACGCCTCGAGAAGACATTCGTAGCGCGGAAGGTCTTTTAGCATCAACAGAGGCATGAAAAGAGGGTCGACAGAATGCGGTAAGGAAGCTTATAATTAGGCAGCTAATCAAAAAGGCAAGACCGATCCGGACCTCTATCTGTAAATCCATGCCTCACTTGCAACGCGCTCCGAATCGAACTCACTCAACGGTTTCCCGCCTATGACCGTCTCCAAACGCCTGCCCCGGAGCGCCCGCCGGCTTCCTCTCCCCGCTCCCGGAATTGCCGCCCTACTCCTCCTTTTGGCCGGCGGCTGCCACAAGGCGCCGCCGCCGGCCCCGCCGCCGCCCAACGTCACCGTCACCGCTGTGGAGCAGCGCGACGTCCCGGTCACCCAGGAGTGGGTGGCCAGTCTCTACGGGTTCGTCGACGCCCAGGTCCGCGCGCAGGTGGGCGGAAATCTCCTGAAACAGGACTACCGGGAGGGGACGACCCTGCATCAGGGCGATGTACTCTTTGAGATCGACCCCCGGCCCTCGCAGGCCGCGCTGGCCGAGGCGAAAGCCCAGCTGGCCCAGACCGAGGCGCAGCTCGGCAAGACCGCGGAGGACGTGAAGCGCTATGAGCCGCTCGCGAAGGACCAGGCGATCAGCCAGCAGGAGCTGGATGACGCCGTGCAGTCCAACCTGGCCAGCAAAGCGATGGTCGCGGCCGCCCAGGCCGCCGTCGCGCAGGCCCAGCTCAACCTCGATTTCACCCACGTCACCTCGCCGGTGGACGGCGTCGCCGGCCTCACGCAGGTGCAGGTGGGCGACCTGGTCGGCCCGGGGAC
>CAZJNA010000201.1:0-1979 GCA_964547325.1 uncultured Opitutaceae bacterium
GTCTTCCGCTTTCAGCTTTCCGCTTTCCGCTTTGCCTTCCCCGCTTTCCGCTTTCCGATTTCCGATTTCACCTACTCCTCCCTCCAGAGACCGCGACAGGAACGCCGGCACGACAGTCCGGTCGATCGCCGGCGGCTTCCAGCCGCGCAGGGGCGGAATGTCCTCACCGATGTCGCCCGGCTGGAACCAGCGCGCTCCCAGCACCTGCCTTGCGAACCAGGCCTCGGCCATTTCGGTGCCGGCAGGCGAGGCTCCGCGAAGGATCACCCGATCGCCCGGCAACGTCAAAACCCTGAACCCATCCGCATCCAGCCCGGCCGGCAGCGGCGCCTCCGCCTTCCCGAGCTCCGTCTCCCCCAGAAAGAACCAAGGCCCCGTCTCGCTCGCCCCCGCCGCCTCCTTCTTCTCCTCGGTGG
Organism: uncultured Opitutaceae bacterium; assembly: GCA_964547325.1. Taxonomy (GTDB): domain Bacteria; phylum Verrucomicrobiota; class Verrucomicrobiia; order Opitutales; family Opitutaceae; genus Palsa-1447. The sequence continues at coordinate 417 of CAZJNA010000201.1, forward strand.
CTCGTACAACTATTCCGCCCTCGTCTTCCGCTTTCCGCTTTCCGCTTTCCGCTTTGCCTTCCCCGCTTTCCGCTTTGCCTCCGTCCTCCGCTTTCCGCTTTCCGCTTTCCGCTTTGCGCTCCCCCTCCCCTTCCGCATTCCGCTTTCCGCTTTCCGCTTTGCCTTCCCCGCTTTCCGCTTTTCCGTCCCCGCCTTCCCCTGTCCCCACACGCCACACATGCGCCAGATCCCTCGCCGCCTCCTTTTCCTCAGGCGCTGCCGCCGCTGGCAGCACGATCGTCGCCGCTCGGCAGCCGACAAAGGTAAAAAATATCAGCAAGCATCTCACCCCATGAAAGTTATGCACAGATTTGGGCTTGGACGAGCAAACACCGACCGCGCCTGCGCCGCTTGCTATTATCAAAGGGCGCATGCCTTCAAGGCTCTACACCATCTGGCTGAGCGGCACGACTTACATCGCCGTCGATTTCAAAAGCTTCCAAGGACAGATCCTCGCCTTCGTGGTCAGGTTGGTTCACATTCGTGTCGTGGGAGACATCGATGTTGCCCGTTACGACACCGCCCATGGTCGTCCACATCGCGATCTCTTGACCCAGTCTGGTCGGCTCCGGCAAAAAGATTGGCTCGAAGACATGAGCTTTAACGACGCATTGACCCACGCAATCGATGACTTTAAGGAAAATCATGAAGCGTACACCGAAGAAAGGACCTAAGATCGGATTCCTCAAAGTGGATCGCAGCAGGTTGCGCGGCTTACCACATGATCTTCCGGCCATCGAAGCATGGATCAGGCAGATGGGCGGTACGCGGCCCGGACCAAAAGAAGTGGCACGTCTGCGCCGCCTCGGCCTTATCGGAATGCCGAAAGAGTAACCGATCTTGAGGCCTTCCCGTGAGGCCCCGCTCGACCCTTCCGCCTTCCGGATCGACCTTTCCGCTTTCCGCTTTGCCTTCCCCGCTTCGGTTGGTACACATCCGAAATGGCGTGGCCACCGATGTCGCTCGTTACGACACAGCCCATGGTCGGCCACATCGCGATCTTGTGACTCCTTCAGGTCGTTTGCTGAGAAAGGATTGGCTTGAGGACATGAGTTTCAACGACGCATTGACGCAAGCCATCGATGACTTTAAAAAAAATCATGAAGCGTACACGCAAGACAGGCCCTAAAATTGGCTTCCTCAAAGTGGATCGCCGCAGAGCACGCGGATTGCCACATGACCTTCCTGGTATTAGGGCATGGATAAAGCAGATGGGCGGGACAAGACCTGGTCCAAAGGAACTGGCGCGCCTGCGCCGCCTCGGACTCGTTGGTATGCCGAAAGAGTAACCGATCTTGATGCCTTCCCGTGAGGCCCCGATCGACCTTTCCGCTTTCCGCTTTGCCTTCCCCTCTTCGGTTTCCCCGCTTTCCGCTTTCCGACTTCCGCTTTGCCTTCCCCGCTTCGGTTTCACCGCTTTCCGACTTCCGCTTTGCCTTCCCCGCTTCGGTTTCACCGCTTTCCGATTTCCGCTTTCCGCTTTCTCCTGCTTATTCCAAATGCGCCGCGTACTCCGGCAGCAGA
>CAZJNA010000202.1:0-1963 GCA_964547325.1 uncultured Opitutaceae bacterium
CCTCAATGTGCAGCTGACCCGGGCGAAGATGGAGCAGATCTGCGACCCGCTGTTCGAGCGCTGCATCCAGCCCTTCAATAATTGCCTCAAGGACGCCGAACTGACCCCGGCGCAGATCGACGAGCTCGTCCTCGTCGGCGGCATGACCCGCATGCCCAAGGTCGTTGAAATCGCCCGGGGGCTCGGCGGCAAGCCGCCGCACCAGGGCGTCAATCCCGACGAGGTGGTCGCGGTCGGCGCCGCCATCCAGGGCGGCGTCCTCAAGGGCGACGTTCGCGACGTCCTCCTGCTCGACGTGACCCCGCTCACCCTCGGCATCACGACGGCGGGCGACGTGGCGACGCCCATGATCACGCGGAACACCACCATTCCCTCAAAGAAGACCCAGATCTTCTCCACCTACAGCGAAAACCAGCCTTCCGTCGAAATCGTCGTCCTGCAGGGCGAGCGCCCGATGGCTCGCGACAACAAGACCCTCGGGACCTTCCGGCTGGACGGCATTCCTCCGGCGCCGCGCGGCCTCCCCCAGATCGAGGTCACCTTCGACATCGATGCCAACGGCATCCTCCACGTATCGGCCAAGGATCTCGGCACCGGCAAGGACCAGAAGATCACCATCCAGGGATCGTCGGGCCTGTCGAAGGACGAGGTCGACCGGATGACCCGCGAGGCCGAGCAGCACGCGGCCGAAGACAAGAAGCGCAAGGAGGCCGCCGAGGCGAAGAACCAGCTCGACACCACGATCTACCAGCTCGAGAAGACGGTGAAGGAGGCGGGCGACAAGCTCCCCGCCGACAAGAAGTCGAAGATCGACGCCGCGCTGGCCGACGCCCGCAAGGACCTCGCGAGCGACGACGCCGACCGGATGAAGGCGGCGCTCGAGAACCTCACCAAGGTCGGCGGAGAAATCTATGCCGCGGCCCAGGCCGCCTCGCAGCCACCCCCCGAGGGCGGCCCGTCCGGCTCCCCGCCCCCCGAGGACGGCCAAAAGGCCGAAAAGAAGGCCGACGTCGTCGACGCCGACTTCGAAGTGGTTGACGAGGACAAGAGTAAAAAGTAATTTCAGCACCCTTTCGCCTTCCTCCCCAGCCCGGGGCGGCGGCGCATGGGCGCAAAACCCGGAACAATCCCACCCTTAATGAGAACCCAAATCCAAATGGCAAAAGTCAAAATCAAGCCCATCGGCGATCGCGTGCTCGTCAAACACATCGACGAGGACAAGGAACAGGTCCGCGGAGGAATCATCATCCCGGACAGCGCCAAGGAGAAGCCGCAGGAGGCCGAGGTCATCGCCCTCGGAACCGGCAAGAAGGATGAGGACGGCAAGGTCCAGGCCTTCGAGGTGAAGGTCGGCGACCACGTCCTGATCAGCAAGTACGGCGGCACCGAGGTGAAGATCGACGAGGTCAAGTACACCCTCGTCCGCGAAGACGACATCCTCGGCGTCCTCGCCTGAGCCCCTTGCCCGCACAACGAAACTCTAAACTCAGAAAATAAAATATCATGCCAGCAAAACAACTCCTCTTCGATGAGGCCGCCCGCCAGAAAATCCTGCGCGGCGTCGAGCTCCTCTCCCGCGCCGTCAAGGTCACCCTCGGTCCCAAGGGCCGCAATGTGGTGATCGACAAGAAATTTGGATCGCCGACCGTCACCAAGGACGGCGTCACCGTCGCCAAGGAGGTCGAACTCCCCGATCCCTACGAGAACATGGGCGCCCAGATGGTGAAGGAAGTCGCCTCCAAGACCTCCGACGCCGCCGGCGACGGCACCACGACCGCCACGGTCCTCGCCGAGTCCATCTACAAGGAAGGACTTAAGAACGTCACCGCCGGTTCGAACCCGATCTTCCTCAAGCGCGGCATCGACAAGGCCGTCGAAGCCGCGATCGCCGAGCTGCACAAGGGCTCGAAGAAGGTCTCCGACCGCGAGGAGATCCGCCAGGTCGCGACCGTCTCCGCCAACT
>CAZJNA010000203.1:0-1882 GCA_964547325.1 uncultured Opitutaceae bacterium
GATGCGTGCCGCCCTCGAGGTTGTAGATCGAGTTGGCGTAGGCGAAGACCTGGTCATTGTAGGAATCGTTGTACTGAAGCGACACGTCCACGGCGGTCGGCGGCTTCGACGGGTCCGTCTCGTTCGGTATGGAGTCGCTGAAGGTGATCGGCTTGTCGTGAAGGACGTTCTTGTTCTGGTTCAGGAAGCGGACGAATTCGGTGATGCCGTCCTTGAAGAAGAAGCTGTCGTTCTTCTGGGCCCTCTCGTCCTCGAGTTCGATCCGGATGCCGGGATTGAGAAAGGCGAGCTCGCGCAGCCGCTTCGCCAGGATCTCGTACTGGAATTCGCGGGTGTTCTGGAAGATTTCCGGGTCCGGCTTGAAGGTGATCTTGGTGCCCGTCTTCTTCGTTTCTCCGATGACCGCCATCTTCTGCGTCGTCTTTCCCTGCTCGAAGCGCATCCGGTAGACCTTGCCGTTGCGCCGCACCTCGGCCTCGAACCATTCGGAGACGGCGTTGACGCACTTGGCTCCGACCCCGTGGAGGCCGCCCGACACCTGGTAGGCGCCCTTTCCGAACTTTCCGCCCGCGTGAAGGTTCGTCAGGACGAGCTCCAGGGCCGGAATCTTGTAGACGGGATGCAGGTCCACCGGAATGCCGCGCCCGTCGTCCTCGACCGAGCACGAGCCGTCGAGGTGGATCGTGGCCTTTATGGTCCGGGCGTAGCCGGCGAGCGCCTCATCGATCGAGTTGTCCACGACCTCGAAAACGCAGTGGTGCAGGCCCCGCTCGTTCGTGTCCCCGATATACATATCGGGGCGCTTGCGCACCCCCTCCAGGCCCTCGAGTTTTTGGATCTTCGAGGCGTCGTATGCGTCCGCGCCGGCCTGGATTTTTGAGCTGTGGGTGGGGTCGTCTTGGTCGGCCATGAAGGGTTTGTGGACAGAAAAAACTAAAGAAAAATCATGTTCCGAAAACGGGGGGTCACGCGAGGGTTTTTTTGGCAAAAAATAAGCCCGGAAATGCCCCAGATTTGCCTTTTACGGGCCTCTCGGTTCCGACCCGCTATCCCCGGTGGGGGGAAGCCCGGGATAAGCCCGGAAATCCACCCGTCGCGCCCCTTCAATCCAGCAAAAACCAGATTAATTTGACCGCTCCAAGCCCACCGCCACAGTGGCAGGCCCATGATCGGCGCCGCGATTGAAACACTCCTCATCCTCCAGGACCGCGATGCGCGACGGGTCGAGTTGGAAGCCCAGCTCAAGGCCGTTCCCGTGGATATCGCCTTGGTTGAGCGGGACATAGGCGATGAGAAGGGAGCGATCGAGTCGGCCCGGACGGGTCTGAGGGAGCTGGAGAGCAAAAAGAAGCTGCTCGAGACCGAGATCGGGTCCGCGGAACAGACGCTCGCCAAGTACCGGACCCAGCAGCTGTCGCTGCGCAAAAACGACGAATTTCAGGCGCTCGGGCATGAAATCGAGACTGTGCAGGGCCAGATTGCCGAAATGGAGGGCCGGGAGCTCGAGATCATGTTCGCGATCGACGCAGCCCGGAAGAAGTTTGCGGATGCCGAGGGTGTCCTGAAGCAAAACATCTCCGGCCACGAGGCGCGGATACGGATGCTTAGGGAGCGCGGCGAAAACCTCGCCGCCGAGCTCAAGGCGGCCCAGGAGAAGGTCGCCGCGGCGCGTGCGCCCGTGGGCGCGGGCTGGCTTCGCGCCTACGAGCGGATGGCGGTTCGCGGACTGCCCGCCGTGGTCCCGATCCGGGGCGCCAAGTGCGGCGGGTGCCACCTCAAGGTTTCCAGCGAGGTCGAGTCGGCCGCGCGCGGCAAGGGAGACCAGGCGCAGCCGATCTTCTGCGACCAGTGCGGCCGGATCGTCTACTGGGAGGGGTAGGGG
>CAZJNA010000204.1:0-1872 GCA_964547325.1 uncultured Opitutaceae bacterium
TTATGAAGCCTAAGCCGGCCAAGGATCAGAGCGCCTATCTGTACGATATGATGGAGTGTTATTCTTCGCGTGCCTTGGGCTTGCCCCAGGACGTCCGTTTTACATCGGCGCATGGGTGAGCCTTCCACGGACAGAGGCTCCTCAAGGAAAAACTAAACTTCGACTACACTTTCAATTCCGGACGGCAAACAACACGGGCGGCATATTCGAGGCATATCGGATGATCCCTAGCGGACGCTTCCGCAACGAACAAAATGGCGCTATCCCCTCAAAATCCGGCGGGCACGAGCGTGAGTATAGGGCCATACCGACCACGCAGTTCATCTAAATTAGCAAAATCCCTCGTGGTAGTTGAAGTACTGCTAGGCGTGTGGACAACATCCTGCACCACGTAGCCGGCTTTTTCTCCGGATGGATTTGGTGTCAGGATAATAGTGCGCTCTTCGGCTCCGAAACTGTCGAGCGACCTTTCAACCTGATCTGCTCCTAGCGCAAGGAATGAAGGGTTGCGATCGGGTCCCAAGGTTTCAGTAAAAGCATCCATCAAATGGTCGTCCACCGAAACACCCTCTGCAAATGGTTTTACGTGAATTACCACGCCACCATTGTTGTCGCGACTGACTGTGGAGTTCGCGATCGCTAATTCTCCCATTTGTTGGCGCGCAGAGTCTACCGCCTTTTGCAATGTAGACTGCTCCTCGGGTGTCAGAGCGAATAGTTCAATGAAAGCGGAGCTCAGTGCGCCCTTCTGAGTGATGAAGGGCATGGTGCCACTGAGATTTACAATCTTTCGTTTCTGAAGATCAGTCAGGACGCGCAATTGGTCCAACCGGTTATTGGCTGAATGACGGCTACCAGCAATGGCAGCAGTTGATGCAGAAACCGCGGAAGTATTTGCCATCGTCAGGCGATGAACTTCGGAGTGCAGGCGGTCGTTTTCTGCCTGGAGGGTAGCAATCACGTGTGTCTGATCGCCATGGGTCAGGGTATCGATCGCTTGCGCGAGCTTCGTTCGATAGTGCTGCTGGGTTACGACAGCGGTACCAACTACACATAGGGCGATGATAGCGAGCCCAGTGACGACTTTAAGCTTAGTCATAGAGTAGAGGAGATGGAGTGCGGCCGTGGTCGCGCTCCCACTGGCGGTGACACCGGCAAAGGAGGCACTCGTGGCGGAGGCTGCCAGCCCTGTCGGGGCAGCGACGACAGCGTTATCACCGAGCATCAGGCTGAGTGCGGCGGCCGTTGAAGCTATGCCTCGCTTTTCTAGCTGGGATCGGAGTTTTTCCAGGGCCCGCTCGACGCGCATCCGGGCTGAATTCTCCGTTAAATTGATGCGGGCGGCGACCTCGGCGAATGGTAGTGCCTCAAAATAGCGCAGAAGAATTGCGTCACGATCGCGTTGGCTCAAACGGTGCATCGCTGCATCAAGCGAGGGCCGAATGTCTTCCCAATTGGGCCCGGATGGGTGGTTATCTTCGATCTCCCTCATGAAATGGGTTTCCTGCTCCCGGTTGCGCCATCGCTTGTGACCGCGCACGGTCTTGGCGGCGATAAAGCGGGTCGTAGTGTAAAGCCAACCGGCGAGCGTCTGTCGGGATCGGATTAAGGGCGCTGCGCGGGCCAAGGCCACAAACACGGCCTGGGTCACATCCTGCGCAAGATGGCTATCGCCCCCCGTTTGACGAAGCGCCGCTGAATAGACGAGGTTGACACGGAGCTGCACCAATTCGGCAAAGGCTGCCTGATCTCCCGTATCCGCAAATCGCCGGAGTAGTTCGGTATCATCCGTCATTGGTGGTTTAGGATAAGTACCCGCTAATCACGCAAATCGCACAGAAAATCGTGCCGATTAAACCGAAGAAAAAGGGC
>CAZJNA010000205.1:0-1858 GCA_964547325.1 uncultured Opitutaceae bacterium
TCGACCAAGACCCGCGGCGAGGTCCGCGGCGGCGGCAAGAAGCCCTGGAAGCAGAAGGGCACTGGCCGCGCCCGTGCCGGCTCGATCCGCTCCCCCCTGTGGGGCGGCGGCGGCGTGGTCTTCGGACCCAAGCCCCGGGACTACTCGAAGAAGATCAACGCCCGCGTGAAGTCGCTGGCCTTCCGCCGCGCGCTGTTCGAACGCGCCTCGGCCGGGGAGATCGCCGTCATCGACGGATTCGTCGCCAGCCCCGCGAAGACCCGGGTGGTCAACCAGGTCGTCGGACGCATCGCCCCCAAGGGCCGCGTGCTGCTCGTCGATTCCCCCTTTGCGGCCGACACCCTTCGCGCCGCCCGCAATCTGGGCCGCGTCTTCCTTCAGGAGGCGACCCAGCTCAATCCCTGGGACCTTGCCCAGTACCGGAAGATCATCGTCAGCAGCAAGGCGCTCGAGGCCATCCTGGCCCGCGCCAAGGGAGACAACAACGGATGAACGCCGACAAGATTCTCAAGACCGTCCATCTCACCGAGAAGTCCAACCGGCTCTCAGCCGAGCTGGGCCAGTACACCTTCGAGGTCTACCCAAAGGCCAACAAGCACGCCATCGCCGAGGCGGTGGAGCAGGTCTTCAAGGTTACGGTGCGCCGCGTCAACATCCAGAACTACCGCGGCAAGAACAAGCGCGGCCGCAGCGGCCAGCCCAGCGTGACCTCGGATTACAAGAAGGCCATCGTGACGCTCAAGGCCGGCGACAAGATAGAACTCGCCTGAACCGCCGCCCCAACCGGATCCCGCCATGCCCATCAAATCCTTTCGCCCGCTGACGCCCTCCGGGCGTTTCACGTCCCTGAACAAGGTCACCTCGCTCCTTACAAAGAAGCGTCCCGAGCGCAGCCTGACCGAAGCGAAGAACCGCACGGGCGGCCGCAATGTCTACGGCCGGCTGACCTCGCGCCATCGCGGCGGCGGCCACAAGCAGCGCTACCGGATCATCGACTTCAAGCGCGAGGTCCTCGACATGCCGGCCAAGGTGCAGGCGATCGAGTACGATCCGAACCGCACCGCGCACATCGCCCTGCTGGCCTACAGCAACGGCGAAAAGCGCTACATCCTGGCGCCGGACGGCCTCCTGGTTGGCGCGACCATCGTGACTTCGAACCGGGCCACGACGAACGACTTCCTCGTCGGCAATAATTTTCCGCTCGAGCTCATCCCTCCGTCGACCAAGGTCCACGCCGTCGAGCTCGTCCCGGGCCGCGGCGCGCAGATCGCCCGCTCGGCCGGCACGTCCCTCGAGCTCGTCGGGGTCGAGCACGGCTCGGCCCAGCTCCGCATGCCCTCGGGTGAGCTCCGGATGGTGCACGCCAAGTGCCGCGCTACGATCGGCATTGTCGGCAACGGCGACCACTCCAAGCAGTCGCTCGGAAAGGCCGGACGCAGCCGCTGGCTGGGCCGCCGGCCCCATGTCCGCGGCGTCGCGATGAACCCGGTCGACCATCCCAACGGCGGCGGCCAGGGCAAGTCCAAGGGCGGCGGCGGCCGCCAGCAGCTCGTCTCCCCCTGGGGCCAGCTCGCCAAGGGCTTCCCGACGCGCCGCCGCTCGAAGCTCTCCAACAGCATGATCATCGTCCATCACAACGGCCGCAAGCCGCGCGGCCGGAAGAAGTAGCCCGCCCCCTCCATCCATGGCCCGTTCCATCAAGAAAGGTTTCTTTGTCGACTACCACCTGCTCGAGAAGATCGAGAAGGCGGTGAAGTCGAACGCGAAGAAGCCCATCCAGACCTGGTCCCGCCGCTCGACCATCACGCCCGATTTCATCGGCCACACCTTCAACGTGCACAACGGCAAGCTCTTCGTC
>CAZJNA010000206.1:0-1851 GCA_964547325.1 uncultured Opitutaceae bacterium
TTCTGGGACGCCCCGTTTGTCATCCCGGGCGATCCTAAGCGGAATCCAGGGGTGCCGCGCTCCCCGACGGAGGTCCAGCGGGCGGCGGGCACGTTCAGCACCACATCCTGCGACGTGAAAACCGACGGGGCCCGCCTGGAGGTCAATTTCCCGGGGCTCACGATGGGGATATTCTCGGGAGGCATCCGGTTCACGCACTACCGGGGGACAAGCCTCCTGCGGGTCGAGGCGATCGCAAAGACGGAGAAGAACCTTGTCGCCTACAAATATACGCTGGGCCTCAGGGGATTGTCGACGGACACGCTGCCCCGCACGCGCTGGATCGATACGGGAGGCAATCCCCAGGAATACCAATTCGGCGGCGCCCGCCACGACACGCCCGTCACGGTCCGGGCGAAGAACCGCGTCATGGTCGCCGAGGGCCCGTCGGGCTCGATCGCGGTCTTTCCCCCTCCGACGGTCTTCTTTTCCGCACGCGAGGTGGACACCAACCTGGGCTATGTCTGGTATCGAAAGGACACCGACACGGGCTACTCGATCGGAATCAAGCAGGCGGATCACGAGGATGACCCCCGGTACCTGCAGAACTTCGCCTGCTACAATGCGCCGCCCGGGACCTGGCAGCGGATGGCCGGCTACTTCTACCTGGGAACGGGCGACGCGGCAGCGACGCGGACAGCCGTCATGGCGTTCACGAACAACGACACGTTCAAGGCGATTCCCGGCTACAAGACGATGGTGAACCACTTCCACCTCCAGTTCACCGACCGGCTGCGCGAGTCGGGCTCCCTCGACACGCAGATGCCCGATCTCGCCGCCATGAAGGCGCTCGGGCTGAACATCATCGGCCTGAGCGATTTTCACGCCGACAAGCTGCGCCAGAGCGATTCCGGCGCAGGGCGGTTCGACGACGAGCACGACTACTTCGAGGGCACCCGGCGCGCCTCGGACAAGGACTTCCTCGTCCTTCCCTGGGAGGAGCCGAGCACCTATTTCGGCGGGCATACGAATCTCATCAATCCGCGCCCGCTCTACTTCACCAAGGTGCGGCGGGAAGGGCAGCCGCTGACCGAGCAGGATCCGAAGTACGGGACGGTCTACCATGTGGGCAGCTCCGGGGACATGCAGCAGGTCATGGATGCGGCGAACGCGTACTGGTACACGGCGCATCCCCGGACGAAGAGCTCGGCGGGCTATCCGGACGCGTACTGGGACAAGTTCTTTGCGAAGAATGACCGCTACCTCGGCGTCGCGTTCAAGCCAGGCATGGGCATGGACTTGTCCGAGCAGCGGCTGGCCGACTGGCGCGCATTTGGCTCGCTCGACGAGATGAACAACATGAACGCCGACTCCAACCTGCGCCCGAAGCTCCTGATCGGCGATGTCGACACGTATCAGAAATGGCCGCACGACGATCTCTTCCCGGGCTTCACGGTGAACTACCTGAAGCTCGACCGGGTGCCCGGTCCGGACGAGGATTGGACCCCTATCCTGACGGCGCTTCGCAACGGCGATTTCTTCGTGACGACGGGGGAGGTGTTCATCCAGAACTACGCTGTCCAAGGGAGCGGCAGCCAGCGGACGATCGTCGCCGACGTCGACTGGACGTTCCCGCTGGAATTCGTCGAGGTGGTCTGGGGAGACGGAAAGACGACCGGCCGTCAGATCATCCGCGCGACCGAATGGGGCGCGATGGGCACGAAGCATCTTGTGCTTCCGTTCGATGCCACCGGAAAAAAGTGGGTGCGCTTCGCCGTGTGGGATTCCGCCGTCAACGGCGCGTTCGTCCAACCGGTCTGGCTGCAGCGTTGACAGCGGAACCGCGGATTATTCGTTGCGGGATTCGGCGAA
>CAZJNA010000207.1:0-1843 GCA_964547325.1 uncultured Opitutaceae bacterium
GCTGCGAGGCGGACGCCAAGATAGGCCACAGCGCAATACAGGGCCGCGCCCACCCACATCGCCGCCCAAGCCTTCCGAACAAATTTTTTTTCGCGTTGGGATGTCGTGGCCTCGATAGCCAGTTTGGTGCCGATTGCGGCGCCAAAAAGCCCGGCGAAGGGCCCAAATAAAGCGGCAATGCCCCCGGCTGAGGTGGCCACTTTTCCCGCCGCACCCGCTTGGATGGCCGCGGCGCCCCCCGCGGCGCCCGAACTTGCGACGATCGCGAGATGGGGCAACGCCGAGAGCACGCCAAGAGTGAAGGTTTGGTCGGGCGCGGTCCGCTCCAAGGCTCCCTCGACGAAGGACCAAACTTGTTCCTGCAACAGTCTTCGCCCGCGTGACAAGCGCTGCTTCACCGCATCTTCCGACAGGTCCAAAGCAGCCGCGACCCGCGCAATGGATTGGTGCTCGCGGTAGTACAGAATGAGCGGCTCCCGATAGGCCTCCGGGACCCGTTCGAGTGATTGCCACAGAATTGTTTCCTCCTCACGGTTGATTGTCCGCTCGGATGGCAAAGCCTCAAGGGAGGCGGTATCCGGCAACCCCTCGAGAGATTCAGCGCCATGAGTCGGCTCCCGATGGCTCCGGCGGAAATCGCTGTTGAGGGCATTGCGCGCGATTCCGCAAAGCCAGGATTTCAAGTGAGCCGGCTCACGCAATTGCCGGAGCTGTTTCCATGCGCTTAGAAAGACCTCCTGACCGACGTCCTCGCTTCGAGCGATGCTGCCGGTGGCACTGTAGGCCATAGAGCAGATGAGCGATTGATACCGCCTTACAATCTGGCCAAAGGCTTCGCGCTGCCCAGCCAGGCTCTGTGCGACCAAATTTGCATCGGATGTCTCGGTTAATGCCACGGCCTTGGTATGCATGCTGCCACTTAAGAGGCTGGCGGCGAGAAAAGGTGACAGATGGGTCCCAATTCCTGTCGGACGCCCTGCCTGGGGGGAAAGGAGCGGATCGCACGGACCCCAAACCGCGCGACGCAGACCGTGCATAGGTCGTGGCCTGAGCTTAAATGCTCGCATGATGGCCAGAATTGCAGTCTGCAGTTCGGGCCCCAGCTTGGGCCAGCAGGCGACGACGCGCGCCAAGCCGGTGCATGGGCAGACCGATTTGTGTACGCCTATTTGTGCGTCGCTGATTGGTCCGATTCTTGAACTGCCCTCCTGACAAGAGGCTTCTACCTTTTCGGTCGCTGGTTCAAATCCAGCCATTCCCCAACGGGAACGGGAGGCGCGCGCGGCTGGCGGCGGGAATGGACAAGGGGGGTATTCCGGGCGTAGGTTGCGGGCAACCCCGATGAAAACCCCCTGCGCCCTCCCCTGGAAATCCGTCCTGCGAATCGCGACCCTGGTCTGCCTGATTGGCGCAGCGCCAGCTCCGGCCTTGTTCGCCGGCCCGCTCAACTGCGATCTGTCGAATTACGCAGCCATGCCGGGGCTGACTGCGACGGTCTCGCAGGACGTGCTCACGGTCACCTGGACCGGCACGGCCGGCGCCGAGCTGCGGGCGAGCTATGCGATAGACCACGGCCAGCCTGTCGTGCGCGAACTGGCGGTGCGCCCGGCGAACGGTGGGTGGTCCGTCCTCGGCCGGGATCTGGCGCCCGAAATCGAGGTCCAGACGGGCAAGCGCCGGATCGACTTCGCCGGGCTCGCCCCGCTTCGCGGGCTCGGAGTCGACATCACCTCAAAAGCCGTGATCGAGCACGAAGCCTGGGTGTCCTTCTGGGACGCCCCGTTTGTCATCCCGGGCGATCCGAAGCGGAATCCAGGGGTGCCGCGCTCCCGACGGAGGAGAT
>CAZJNA010000208.1:0-1821 GCA_964547325.1 uncultured Opitutaceae bacterium
CACCTTGTGGGTCAGCCCCAGCGACGTGATCGGCAGGACGCTGAGACCCTCGTCACCGATAAGGAATGGAAACTCGTTCGTGCCGTGCAGGGTGCCCCGGTATTTCACCACGCGCAGGTGCCGCGTGGCAATCTGGTCGATGATCTTGTGATCGAGCAGAATGACGCAGTCGGATACATATTCCTCCAATCCATGCCGGGTCAGCTGCTCGCGCCCGCGCTCCGCCGTGATGACGGCCGTCACGCCCTTGCGCTTGAGCCAGCCGAAAAGCCGGCGCAATTCGGCGCGCAGGATCGCCTCGTTGGGAAGCCCGGCAAAAAGCGCCTCGAGGGTGTCCAGGACCACGCGCTTGGCGCCGATGGAATCGATGGCGAGATTCAGCCGGACGAACAATCCCTCCAGGTCGTATTCGCCGGTCTCGTGGATTTCATTGCGCTCGATGTGGACATGTTCGACCAGAAGCTTCTTGCGCCGCACCAGGCCTGCCAGATCGAACCCCAGCGAAGCCACGTTGGCGCCCAGCTCCGAATCCGTCTCCTCAAATGACATGAACACACCCGGCTCTCCAAATTGGGCCGCGCCGCGCACGAGAAACTCCGCCGCGAACAACGTCTTGCCGCAACCCGCTCCGCCGCAGACGAGCGTGGGCCGCCCGCGCGGCAATCCGCCGCCGGTGATCTCGTCCAAGCCGTCGATGCCCGTCGGGCACTTCGGAAGGCGTCCCACAGCGGAGCCGGCCCCCAAGCAGCACTTGGTCATTCGGAGCGACTCTTTTCCCATGGGGCAGATTAGAGCATTAATGGGGTGAAGACCGTGGGGTATTCACCTACCGGGCGGGAGTGGCGAAAGTCATCCTCGCTTTTTTGCTGACGAGAATGGCCGCCGTGGCACGCTCCCGTCGTGAGTCGAGGCATTGTTCATCTGCAGCCGAGGCTTCGCTTTCCCGATGACAAGGAGACCGGAAAATCCTACTGCGCGCGATGCGTCAAATTTACCGGATAATTCTAGGCCTCCTTCTTTCCCTTCTCTGGACTCGTGCCGCGGCGGAAGAACAGGTCGCGGTGGCTGCGGCGGCAAACCTTGTCTATGCGCTCGACGCCTTGAATGCGGAGTTCGCGAAAGCCGAGCCGGGCGTGGCTGTCACGACCGAGACGGGGGCCTCCGGCACGCTGGTGGCGCAGATCAGCAACGGCGCACCCTACGATGTCTTCCTGTCGGCCGACCTCGATTTCGCCAGGAAGCTCGTGAGGCTGGGCGGCGCCGACGGCTCCAGCCTGAGGACGTTCGCGATCGGCCGACTCGTCCTCTGGACGACCCGACCCGGGCTGGCGCTCACATCGGTTGACTCGGTGGTCCGTGATCCGTCCGTTCAAAGGCTGGCGGTCGCCAATCCGAGGACCGCGCCGTACGGCGCGGCCGCGGTGGAGGCGCTCGCGAAACTCGGTCTGGCCGAAGTGGCAAAGCCGAAGATCGTCTTCGGCGAAAACATCACGCAAACAGCCCAGTATGTCTCCAGCGGGAATGCCGATGCGGGCTTTGTCGCCCTTTCGCTCGTTCTTTCACCGAAGCTCAAGGGCCAGGGTCGCTGGATCGAGGTCCCGCCGGCGCTCTATACTCCGCTGGAGCAAGGTGCGGTCCTGACCAAGCGCGGGGCCGGAAACGCCGCCGCCCGCCGTTACCTTGAGTTTTTGGCGAGTCCGGCGGCCCGCGCTGTCCTCGAACGCTACGGATATTTGTTGCCCCGCTAGAGGGGTGATTGACAAATGCGCAACCTATCGATCCCGGCGATTGAGGTGGAGCGCGTTGTCCCCAACGCGCTGG
>CAZJNA010000209.1:0-1756 GCA_964547325.1 uncultured Opitutaceae bacterium
CTGCCAATTCCCGGATGGGCGCCGCAGCCGGCATCCCTAAAGGTGAGAATGCCAGGAGGCATTCGGTTCTTTCAATCGGGTCGCGACCCATTAAAATGCACGCCCACTCGTGAACGAAGTCGAGAAGACCCTGCAGATCTTCAGGAATTTGCTCAATCGGCATCCCCACCTGGCGGCGTCATTCGAACGCTTGTGTTCCGAAGCCCAGGGAAAGACAGACGAGAACAAGGCGCTCGATGCCGATTGGTCGGAGGAGGAGTACATCCTGTCGCACCTGCCGACTGTTTCGGCGGAATTCTACGTGACGCACAGGAAGGTCCGGGAAGTTGAGCACCAAGTCGGACGGTTCCTGAATATGAGGAAAATTGCCGACGAGATCATGGCTAACGATTTCGCGGGCGACATTGTGGAATTTGGAACGTGGCAGGGGCTCGCGCTGACGATTCTCGAATTGTGCTTTCGGGGCGACCCAACGCCGCGGCGCCTAATCGGAATCGATTCTTTTGAAGGGCTTCCCGAGACATCGACCGTCTGGGATAAGGGACAATTCAAGAACACCTCCCGCGAAATCGCCGAAAGAAATATCGAAAGGCGTATTTCCGCAGGAAGGTCTTTTACGCTGATCAAGGGTTGGTTTTCGGACCCCGAAGTTGCCGTCAAACTCAAGAGCATTTGCAAATCAATCTGCTTGGTTCACTTCGATGCGGACTTGGCCTCTTCAACGACCGATGCTCTGCGGATAATCGAACCGTATCTCGTTGAACGTGTTCAACCTATGTTTTTTCTCTTCGATGATTGGGGCTGCCACCAAGATGAGGTTCCGGAAGCGTTTTTGGCATGGCTGGAATATGCGAAACCGAAATTCGGCATTCGCGCCGAGAAGTTATACACCACCAACCTCACACGCTACTATAGGATCTCTTTAAAAAAGTGAGTCGGATTGGTGCTTCCGTGGCATTCCCAACTCCCGACTGATTCCATCGGGAAGATAAATTCAGTTTTCGCCCGCCTCATCCGGCTCCTCCGCGGGGAGCCTCCATTCGGCTCCCTGCCCAATGAGCACCTTCCGCCACAGCCCATCGTCGGCCTCCCGGGTGAAGAGATCGGGAGGGGGAGGAGCCACGATCCATGTGTGCTGCTTGAGCTCGTTCTCGAGCTGACCCGCCGTCCAGCCCGAATAGCCGAAGAACGCGCGGACGAACATGCCGTCGCCGCCAAGGAACTGCGCCGCCTTGTCCGGCTCTATGCCCAGGTGGAGCTGAAATCCCGATTCGTGGCTCCGCCAGGCCGCGATGATCAGCTGCTCGATCTGGACGGGGCCGCCCTTGAACAGCGGAACTGAGGCAAGGGCGCCGGCCGCAAAATCGTCGCCGAGCTCGCCCAGCTTTTTCCCAAGGGGGCGGTTGAGGACGATGCCCATCGCTCCGTCCGCCCCGTGCGTCGTCATGAGCACCACCGTCCTGCGGAAGTTGGGATCGCGAAGCCCGGGATGCGCCAGCAGGAGGGAGCCGGAATACGATACCGGGCGGTCTTTTCCGCGTGCGCGCATGGCCTCAGCAGACGGTTGAAAAAAGTGTCCCGGGGGCAGGCATTGGTCTAGAGCTTTGAGGTCTTAACGCCCGCCTCGGCCAGAAGCGTTCCAACCAGCGGATCGTTCCGGTAGTCCGCCCGAAACTTGATTTCCGCTATCCCCGCGGCTGCCAGGATCTTCGCGCAGTGGATGCACGGGAAATGCGTGATGTAGGCCATGCAGCCC
>CAZJNA010000210.1:0-1704 GCA_964547325.1 uncultured Opitutaceae bacterium
GTCGCGCTTGAAGGGGTCGGGCACGTGGGCAGTCGAACGCGTAAAGCGGAAGGCGGAAAGCGCAAACGGGGCACCCATGCCCGGCCTCGCCTCGCGTTTTCGCTTTCCGCCTTCCGCTTTCCGCTTTTCCCTGTCCTGTGCCCCTCCGCCTTTACGATTCAATGACGCGTGAAATGCGCGAGCTGCAGCCCGCCCAGCCGGATGGGGTCTTTCGCTTCTATAATTGCGGGTTAACCGTCTACGCGGCCGGCCATATCGGCAACTTCCGGACATTTCTGATCAACGACGTCATCCGCCGGCTGCTGGAGCTCGAATTCGGGAAGGACAAGGTGCGGCACGTCCGGAACCTGACGGACGTGGACGACAAGACGATCAAACAGGCCCGGGAGGAGGGCCGACCGCTCGGCGAGGTGACGAGGCGCTGGACGGAGAAGTTTCGCGACGACTGCGCCGCACTCAACTGCCTGCGTCCCTACGCAGAGCCGCGAGCGACCGATCCGCAGCATATGCGCGAACAGGTCGACATGATCGAATGCCTCATGCGGAAGGGGAATGCTTACCGCGTGCCCGACGGCTCGGTCTATTTCAAAGTCGGTTCATTTCCCGGCTATGGCGCGCTTTCGCGGCTAAAGGAACGCGAACTTCAGCCCGGGGACACCCTGAAAGCCCTTGCGGCGGACGCGGATGAGAAGGAGGACGGCAGCGACTTCGCCCTCTGGAAAGCCTGGAAGCCCGACGATGGCCCCAACAAATGGGCAGGCCCGGATGGTGCCGCGGAGGGGCGCCCCGGCTGGCACATCGAATGCAGCGCGATGAGCAAGGCGATCCTGGGCGAGACGATCGATCTGCATACGGGAGGCGTGGATCTCCTCTTCCCCCATCACGAGAACGAGATCGCGCAAAGCGAATGCTGCAATGGGAAGCCTCTTTCCCGCCATTGGTACCATAGCGAGCACCTGTTGGTGGACGGGAAGAAGATGAGCAAAAGCCTGGGCAACTTTTATACGCTCGGCGACCTCGTCGCCCGGGGCTTTTCCCCATTGACGGTGCGCTACGCCCTGCTCGCCGGTCATCCTCGCAAGCAGCTCAATTTCACCCTGGATTCGCTTCACGCGGCGGACAGCGCCATGACCAAGATACATTCGTACTGGCAGTCCCTGCCTCCCTCGGGCGGGCGGACAGACCTCTTCAATTCCGTGCTGGACGAGCTTCGCGAGGATCTCAACTTCCCCGCGGCCCTCGGCGCATTGTTCGTCACATTGAATCGCGAGCATCCCAACGGCGTCAGCAGGAGCGCATTCGAAACGGTCGTCGAGGGCGCGCTCGGTCTGCTGAGGCCAGGCGGGCCCCAAGCCGCCGGAATCGAGGTTCCCGAACCGGTTGCGGCACTGGCCGAAAAACGCTGGGCCGCGAAGCGGGCAAGGGATTTCAAGGCCGCCGACGCCCTCCGCGAGGACCTTGCCGCCGCAGGCTGGTCGATGCTCGACGGCAAGGACGGCTACAAGCTTGAGCCCGTGAGGAAATAGGCGAGTCTTTGCCTCCCAGCCCCGCGCATCCATGCCGATGACCCCCATTGAAGAACTGCGCCATTCCGCCTCGCACATTTTGGCGGCGGCGCTCCTTCGCCTCTTTCCCGACGCCAAGCTCGACATCGGTCCGCCGACCGACACGGGATTCTATTACGACATCGATCTGGACCACAAG
>CAZJNA010000211.1:0-1697 GCA_964547325.1 uncultured Opitutaceae bacterium
GCGCCCGCGAGGGCGAGGCTGCACAGGGCGCTGAAGAGAAGCTTTTTCATGGAATTTCTTGCTTAAGCTGGGATGGGTTTCGGACTAGAAGTTGACCTGGATCTGGCTGCGGACGCCGTCGGTCGAGGCCTTGATGGCCGCGCCGGTTGCAATCACGCCGTTCGCGGCTGCCGGTAGGATCGCGTCCTTGCCCTCGCCGTGGATGTAGCCGAGCTGGAGCTTGACGTCGTTGCCCTCGATGTACCAGTTGCCGCCGACGTAGAGCTCGCTCATCTTGTTCATCGTGCCGCCGGAGGTCGCGCCGCGGATGCCGTCCGAAAGGGCGACGCCGCGGTTGTCCGAGTTCACATAGCTGTAGCGGGCAACGCCCTCGAGAACCTTGGGAATCAGGTAGTAGGAGGGCTGGATCCAGTAGCCGCTCGGGTTCGAGCTGCGGTTGACGCCGAGCACCGTCACGGCGTGCTGGTCGTTCGCGTCGAGCCATTCGCCCTGCAGGTTGAAGAGGCCGTACGTCACGTCGGCATAGGCGCCGTAGATCGTCAGGTTGTTTCCCTGGCCGACCGCGGTTCCGGGGCCGCCCTGGTCGGGCAGGTAGCCCGCCTCGCCGCCGACCCGGTAGGTGCCGCCGTCAAACTTGTCGGCCAGGCCCGCCCAGGCGTAATAGGCCAGGTTGTTGTTGCTGGCGGTGCTGTAGTTGCCCACGCCGCCGAAGCCGTTGACCGAGTTGGTCGCCGCCGTCGATCCCGCCGTCGCATCGCCGCTGTACTCGTTGCGCTCGGGATTGGTCACCGCGACCTGGTAGAAGAAGCTGTTGTAGGTGCCGCTGGCGTAGAGGCCCGTGCGGTAGCTCGCGGCGCCGAGGCGCCGGCCGTTGTTCGGCTCGTCGAAGAACCGCGTGATCGGCGAGCGCTCGATGGCCTTCAGGCTGCCGCTCGAGGTGACTTCCTCGTAGTCGAAGGGAGCCTTCCTGAAGCCCGCGTCGACGATGAGCTGGTCGCTCTGCTTCCACTCGATGTAGGCGGCGTCAAACGAGACGTTCGCGAAGTCGTAATTGACGACGCCGGAGAAATTGTCGGTGAAATCCACCCGCGTGCCGAGATAGATGCGGCGCATGAGGAAATGCTCCGAGGCGACGGGATGCGCGGGAAGCGTGGAGGGCGCGGCGATGTTGAAGCCGTCGATGCTCGTTCCGAGATCGGCGAACTGGACCTGGAAGCGGCCCGTGAGCGTGAGCTTCTTCAGGTACTTGTCGGCCGGGTTCGTCATCACGTCCTGGCCGCCGTTGGCCTTGGCCATTTCGTCGGTGATCTGCTGGGCCTCGCCGGCCGTAAGGACGCCCTTTTCGATCAGGACGTTGAGGAGGGCCTTGTCGTTGGCTTGCGCGAGGGCCGCGCTTGCAGTGAGAAGGGCGCTTCCGAGCAGCGCGCACCATTGGATTTTTTTGTTTAGCATGGGGGGGCGATATCTGTGTGTGTAGGTTTTGGTCCGATCCGAACGCCCCTGTTGTAACAGGCGATTGTTACGAACGTGTGGCGGCGCCGTTACGATCCCGGGAACAAAATTCTCCTTTCCGGGCCGGATTTTTCCTCCGAGGATTCGCCATGGACACCGTAACCGAGCTCACCGAGGGGGTCTCGGCGCTCGGCGCGAGCATGTTCAAGGTGCGCTTCCCGTTCATCGGCGAATTGCGCCGGTAC
>CAZJNA010000212.1:0-1630 GCA_964547325.1 uncultured Opitutaceae bacterium
TCGACCGGCTTAACGCCATTGAGGAGCGCAAGGCGAGCGAGCGCTACCTGCGCCTGCTCCAGCTGGCCTCGGACTTCGGTGAAGACCGGGTCGCCGATCGTCTCGGCGCGTTGCTCCGCGCCGGCGAGTCACCGCTCGCCGACGTGGTCGAGGTCCAGCTGCGCGAGCCCGCCCCGGTCACCCCGCTGGCTCTCACCGTCTTCACGCCAGAGCTGGGATCCTACGACGCTCTGATCACGGAGGTGGCCCTATGAGCGCCTCCACCTTGCCGCTCCTGCTCCGGGCCATGCACCTGCCCACGATCGCCCGTGAGCACGACCAGGCGATTGCCAGGGCCGAAGCCGAGAACTGGGGTTATGAACGCTTCCTCGCGTATCTCTTCGAGGCCGAAGCCAACGACCGCCTCCAGCGCAAAATCGAGCGCCATTTGAAGGACGCCAACCTTCCCGCCGGCAAGAACCTGGAGTCCCTCGACCAGCAAAAACTCCCCGATAAAGTGCGCCGCCAGCTGCCCGGGCTCCTGGAGGCGGACTTCGTCCGCCGCGGGGATAATCTGCTTTGCTTCGGTCTGGCCGGCCGCGGCAAAAGCCATTTCGTGACCGCTCTGGCCCGCGAGTGGATCTGCCGCCACCAGCTCCAGGTCCTCTTCATCCCGGCCTTTCGGCTGGTCACCCAGCTCCTCGTCGCCAAGCGCGACCTGAAGCTGCCTCAGGCCATCACCAGGCTTCAGCGCTTCGATGCCGTCATCATCGACGACATCGGTTACGTCCAGCAGTCCCCCGAGGAGATGGAGGTCCTCTTCCATTTCCTTGCCGAACGTTACGAAAAAAAGACCGTCGTCATCACCTCCAATCTGGTCTTCTCCCAGTGGGACCAGATCTTCAAGAACCCTATGACGACCATGGCCGCTATCGACCGGTTGGTTCACCACGCCACTATCCTCGAGTTCACCGGGGAGAGCATCCGCGCCCACGCTGCCAAGAAGCGGCAAAGTTAAGTGGTGTGTGTATAATAACGGATTGTGCCGTTGGCAGTGGTACAATCAATGTTAGGCACTTCAGACATGGCCTCATTTCACGACCGCGTCCCTCAAAACTCGCCGGGCAAATTCTATGTGGATAGGACATGCATTTACTGCGAACTCTGCGTTGAGACGGCTCCAGCTACCTTTCGCGAGTCGAAGGAAATGGGTTGGGCCTTCGTCTTCGCTCAACCGCGCGACAAGGTGGAGGAGGACGCAGCCTTGTTGGCGGCCGACTGTTGTCCAACCAAGTCCATTGGGTTCAACGGAGACGCGAATGATTGAACAAAGCCGCCGCTTGTAGACGCCGGCGCCCGGAGCCAACCGCATTCAGGCCGGCTCCTGCGGTAAGCTTGATGCTCCTGTCCTCGGAGCCGGCCAAGGCATCAATCCGCATTCGTCTCCCGTCCTCACAACCGCGGCGGTTTCTAATTGTCGTCACCGCCGGGAAACATCTGTCGTTGACGAGGGCGCGCCGCTTGGGGTTATCCGGCACTTTAGCTATAAGCATTTAAAGTCCATGCGCCCGCATTACGTCCTCAGGACGCTGGGGAATAGTGTGAACAATATCTGCAGGTTTATCTCTCGCCTGCTTTCGTGTCATGTTCT
>CAZJNA010000213.1:0-1602 GCA_964547325.1 uncultured Opitutaceae bacterium
TCGAAATCAGGTGTGCCGCAAGGTACCGGGGGTTCGAATCCCTCCCTCTCCGCCAATTTTTAACGCAACGAAGCCCGCGTTAAAAATTGCCACGTCGTAGCTTGCGTTCAGCAAGCGAAGACGGGCCGATCTTGATGTCGGTTATTTCCTGTGGACCAGCATCAAGTTGCGAAGCGATGGAGGGATGAAGAACCCCCGGATGGGGTCGACGATTGTCCGGCTTCGCCCTTTCCCTTCAGCGTTCTGCAAATTCGGCCGGAATTTCTGTGATGGGCTGGACTTCCACGTTGCGGAAGAAGCATTCACCCCCCTCCGTCTGCAAACATATCTTCCCAGAAGCGATCGGCGCAGGCGCGTCGCCGTCGAGCCGCTGCGCGTTGTATAGGCGCATGACAACCTGGCCGTTGACGACGTGTATGCTGTTCCCATTGTAGGTGATCAGGTCGAGCGTGTTCCATTCACCCTTCGGCTTCTCGGCGTCCACGAAATGCACACAATGATTTCCGATGGGCGCCTTTTGGACAAAAAGCGTCTTGGCGCCGGCGGGGTCGTAACGCCATAGCTTTCGATCCACAAATTGCGATCTGCCCCACGTCTTGCACTGGGCCTGGATTGCCGGCACGACGATTTGCCCGCCGAGCGCGTAGAGATCTCCGAATTCATTCTGGCAGATTTGAAATTCGAAGGAGCGCGGCCAAGTCTTGAGTTTGTCTGTGGGTGCAACTCCGGCGTCGCTGTGGCAAAAATAAAGCAGTCCGGTGTCGTACGGCTGATCGCTTTTTTTGCTCCATTTTCGGTCGCCCCATTTGATTTGCAGACGGAGGTGAACGTTGGCGAACGTCGCGGTGGTCATCATCACGCCAAAACCCTGCCCGGAAACGTGGATGACCGGCCCTCCGTCGACGGTGGTCACGGTGAATACATGCAGCGGGTCGTTGTTTTTGCCGACGGGCTGGGTGTAATTTCCGTTCGCGTCGCGCGGGAGGCCCGGAATATCCCACTTCGGATCGGGAAGAATCATCATTTCCGTGTCCCAGCCGGCAAGGTCCTTGCCGTTGAAAAGTGGCTGCCAGGAGCCGGGCGCGGCTGGGACCGCGTCCGCCATCAACAACATTCCAGCGAGCAGGAGGATTGGCATGCGCATAGTCATCAGCTGGCAAAACCGAAGTGCCGGTTCAACCAATTCGTGGGTTACAGATTGGGGCGGCGCATGCCAGCAACAAGTCAAAAGCACACCGTCGGAGGCCTATGGCTCGATCATTACCGTGCGGAACTTCGGGAGGAGCGCGGCGACTTTCGCCTTCATTTCCGTCTCTGCGGCTTGGCCGGGCTTGGGTGCCGGCGTGGTCCGGGTAGCCACCGGGACTCCCACCGCATAGAAGAATTCTTCCTGCCCGGCCGGCGAGCAAAGGCACAGCAACCGCGCCGGTTCCTTGGACGCGTTCGTGAATGAATGAGGCGCGTTGGCCGGGATGTTGACGGTCTCCCCCGTTCGCACGACCGATTTATTGCCGCGAAAGGTCGCTTCGATTTCGCCTTCGAGAATGGTGAACGATTCCTCGAAGTCGTGGCGATGAGGCGGAGGGCCGCCCCCCGGTGGAA
>CAZJNA010000214.1:0-1593 GCA_964547325.1 uncultured Opitutaceae bacterium
CCTCCTGCTGCTGCTTCTCGGCGAAATTCTTGGCGGCCTTCTGGGCCTCGGCGAGTATGTCGCGCGCCTTGACCTGGGCATCCTTCAGCTGGGACTCGCTCGCCTGGTGGGCGGCCTCGAGCTTGGCCTTCATCTCCTCCGCATACTGCAGGCCGGAGGCGATCTTCTTCTGGCGCTCGTCCAGCGTGGCCATGACGGGCTTGAAGGCGAACCGCCACAGCACGTAGGCGACAACCGAGAAACTCACCATCTGCGCCAGGATGCTGGGCAGGTTGATGCCGAAATCCTGCGTGATTTTGACGAGTGCATTGCCGCTGTCCGGAGGCGTGGCGGCGGCCAGGGTGAGAAGGAGTGGGCTCATGTCGGGAAAAAAGGGGCCGCGCCGTGGTTTTTAGGCCGGGCGCGGGAAAACGGCGGTGCTTACTTGCCGAGGAAGAGCGCGTAGAATGCGACGGCTTCCGCGAAGGCCATGCCGATGATGCCTTGGACGAGGATCTTGCCGGAGGCGTCGGGATTGCGGCCGACGGCTTCCGCGGCCTTGGCGCCGACGAAGCCTACGCCGAGGGCGGCGCCGATGCAGCCGAGGCCGCCCTGAATGCTGCCGGTCATTTCTGCGATCATGTGTGTCATATGCTGTTTTGTTTTTTGGTTGGAGGTCCGCCGCCCACGCGCGAAGCATGGTCCCGGCGGGAAAGGGCTTAGTGGTGCGGGGGCGGATGCGCGCCGCCGGAGGCCTCGTGATCGTGATCCCCGTGACTGGTGAGAAGGCCGATGTAGACGGCAATCAACAGCGTGAAGACGAAGGCCTGTACCGCGCCCACGAGGATCTCCATGCCGTAGAACGGAAGGGGCAGGCCCCAGCGCAGGATGGCCGACATCGAGTGCAGCAGGTTCTCCCCGCCGAAGATATTTCCATAGAGACGGAACGAGAGGGAGATTGGCCGGGCGATGAAGATTGAGACCAGCTCGAGGAATCCTACAGCGATGAAAACGAGGGACAGCGGATAGTAGACGAACGGCGAGACGTCGTTCTTGTCTGCCTTGTTGCCGAAGAGGTCCACCAGGATTGCCTTGGGTCCCGCGAAGCGCAGGACGAGGATAAAGCCGGCGATGAAGGCGCAGAAGGACAGCGCGATCGTGCTGTTCATGTCGGCTCCGGCCGGCCGCACCAGCTCCATCCATTCGCCGGTCATGTGGCTGCGCATCATGATCGTGCCCACGCCCGGGATCAGGCCGCTCCAATTCTGGATCAGGATGAAAATAAAGAGGCCGATCAGGAGCGGGAAGGTGGCCGCGATCGCGCGCTTGCCGATGATGGGGCCGACGATGTCCTTAAGCCATTCCAGCATACCTTCCACCATCGCCTGGCCGCGGGTGGGCACGAGCTGGGGCTTTCCCACCATCAGCCGCACAAGGATGACCAGCCCGATGGCAACCAGCCAGGTCATCAGCATGCTGTTGGTGACCGGCAGCGGGCCGACATGGAAGAGCGTGCCGGCCATGGCTTCGACCCCGTGTCCTTCCTCAGCCATCGCCGGTGAGGCGATGGCGAGCGATGACAGCAGCAGACCGACTTTATTGACCCATCTCATG
>CAZJNA010000215.1:0-1563 GCA_964547325.1 uncultured Opitutaceae bacterium
GATTGGAGGGCTTTGTGACCAGTACGGAGTGACGCTGATCGAGGACGCGGCGGAAGCGCTGGGAGCGTCGTATTCGGGAAAAGCGGAAAGCGGGGAAGGCGGGACAGACAAAGCGGAAATCGGAAAGCGGAAAGCGGAAGACTGCACTATTTCGCCGGGGACGAGGGGGAGGATGGGGATTTTTTCGTTCAACGGGAACAAGATCATCACGACTTCGGGCGGGGGGATGCTTGTGTCGAGGGAGAAGGAGCTGGTCGAGAAGGCCCGTTTCCTGGCCACGCAGGCCCGGGATCCGGCGCCGCACTACCAGCACTCGGAGATTGGGTTCAACTACCGGATGAGCAACGTCCTCGCCGCGATCGGCAGAGGGCAGTTGAGAGTGCTGCAAAAGCGGGTGGAGGCGCGGAGGGCAGTCTGTGCCTTCTACCAGAAGGCATTCGCCGATTTGCCGGGGATCGAATTTATGCCCGAGGCGCCCTGGGGGCGCAGCACGCGCTGGCTCACGTGCGTCCTCATCGATCCGGCCAGATTCGGCGTGGATCGTGAGACTGTCCGGCTGGCGCTTGCGGCCGAGAATATCGAGGCCCGGCCGCTCTGGAAGCCGATGCACCAGCAGCCGGTGTTTGTGGGTTGCGAGATCTTTGGCGGCGCGGTGGCTGACGGGCTGTTCGCAAGGGGGCTATGCCTTCCTTCGGGGTCCAATCTCAGTTCCGAGGAACTCGAGCGCGTGGCGAAGGTGGTGAGGCGCTGCGCCACTGCGAAGGCGGCCTGACAATGAAGCGAGCCTCCGATCTGGCGGCTGTCATTGTCACTGCGCCGATCTGGGCGCCGGTCCTGGCATTGGTTGCGGCCCTTGTGCGCATCAAGCTTGGAAGCCCCGTGCTTTTCCGGCAAAGGCGTCCGGGCCGGCGGGGGGTGATATTCGAGCTGGTGAAGTTCCGGACGATGCGCGACGCGGCGGATGCTTCGGGGCGCCCGTTGCCGGACGCGGAACGGCTCACTCCGTTTGGCCGGTGGCTGCGCGCGTCCTCGCTGGATGAGCTTCCTGAGCTCTGGAACGTGCTGCGGGGTGACATGAGCCTTGTCGGGCCTCGGCCGCTTCTCGTCGAATATCTCCCGCGCTACAGCGAGCGGCAGGCGCGAAGGCATGAGGTGAGGCCCGGCATCACGGGGCTCGCCCAGGTCATGGGGCGCAACGCTCTGACCTGGCAGGAGAAGTTCGAATGGGATGTGCGCTATGTGGATACGAGGAGTTTCTGGCTCGACCTCAAAATCCTCGCGCTCACCCTCAAAGCTGTGATTTTTCGCGAAGGAATCAGCGCCCGCGGCGAGGCTACGATGCCGGAGTTCGATCCCAAATGACGCCCAATCAGATTCACAGGGCCAACCAAGGGGCGTGGCTGTCGCGCCGGGCTTTGATCCTGGCGGTGACCTACGGTGTCGCGATCGCGGCCAGCTTTTACCTGGCCTACGAGGTGAGATTCGATTTCGCGGTACCGGCAGAATTCCAGGCGGACCGGCTAAAATGTCTTTTCTGGGTCGTCGGACTCAAGTTGGGCGCTC
>CAZJNA010000216.1:0-1556 GCA_964547325.1 uncultured Opitutaceae bacterium
TGTCAACAAGTCTGCCGTTCGATGTGCAAGTCGATATGGTGCATAGTGTGCCGGGACTGGAAAATTGTGCATTACTTCGGCCAGCGTATGCCGTGGAGTACGACTTTGCGACGCCAACGCAGCTTTATCCATCCCTGGAATCAAGGAAGGTCGAGAATCTCTTTTTTGCCGGCCAGATCAACGGAACCTCCGGTTACGAGGAGGCGGCAGCCCAAGGCCTTGTGGCAGGCGTAAATGCCGTTGAGAAGACTAGGGGAGTTGAGCCCATGATCATAGGTCGCCATGAGGGGTATATCGGCGTGCTCATCGACGACCTTGTAACCAAGGGCACCAAGGAGCCCTACCGAATGTTCACGAGTAGGGCAGAGCACCGTTTACTCTTCAATCACGGCAGTGCCGAACTGAGGCTTCAACAGCATTCAGTAAGTCATAAACTATTAACTGAAAGTAGGATAATCCGAGTCAACACGAAGGCCTCTCGCATCCGCGCATGGGTGCATTCATTCGATGCCGTTCGTCATCAAGGACTCAGCCTTTCAGATTGGGTGAGGCGGGATGCCGGCAAAGGGCCACGCCCAGAGGGGTTTGGTGCGGAGCCGGCAGAGATCCAGGATGAGGTCTTGTACAGAATAAGCTACAGGGGATATATCGAGCGGGAGGAGCGGCAAATTGCGAAATTGGGCCAAATTGAGAAGATACGAATTCCCCCAAATCTAGACTTCCTGGCAGTAAAGGGTTTGCGCAGGGAGAGCGCCCTGAAGTTGGCGGAGTCCAGACCATTTACCTTGGGCCAGGCCAGCAGGATCAGCGGCGTGAATCCAACTGACATAAGCATCCTGATCGTGCTCATCGAGTCGGGTAGGGGAGAGCCGAAATAGCCTTGGTGTCAGGCCCTAACTCTAACCAACTCCGCTGCTTGCCCCACCAATGAATGCGGAGCACACATCACGTATAACTCACCGCAAGAATGCTTTACATGATGTTTGCTCTAAAATCCTGCAGGCACCCGTCTCGTTCGTGTGGGAGATTGGATCCGGCCATGGGCACTTTCTCACCAAGTATGCCACAGACCATCCTACCCAAAACTGCATTGGGATAGACATCGTGCTAGACCGCGTCAGACGCGCCGAACGCAAGCGGGAGCGGGCCTGCCTCGAAAACATTCACTTCCTCCACGCGGATGCGAGAGACTTTGTCGAGGTGATGCCCGCCGAGGCGCGCCTTTCCGCTGTATATATGCTGTTTCCGGATCCATGGCCCAAGCGGCGCCACCACAAGAATCGGCTTCTCGAGCCCGTGTTCCTGGGTGCCGTGGCGAAACGGGCAGGGCAGGGGATGCCGTTCTACTTTCGCACCGACCACACGCCGTATTTTGAGGAGGCGAAGGCCACTTTCGCCGAACATCCCGATTGGAAGATCCGTTTAAAAACCGAATGGCCTTTCGATATGGCCACTGTTTTCCAGCAGAAGGCCGCCGCCTATCATTCCTTGGTGGCGGAGCGAAAATAGTCATTAGCGGAACGCCCGCGGCAACCGCGGCCCCTAATTACTGTCCT
>CAZJNA010000217.1:0-1536 GCA_964547325.1 uncultured Opitutaceae bacterium
AAGCGGGAAGGCAAAGCGGAAATCGGAAAGCGGAAAGCGGGGAAACCGAAGGGGCAAAGCGGAAATCGGAAAGCGGAAGGCGAAGAAGGCAAAGCGGGAAGCCGTCGTAAAATGGTCGCGACTATTTTACGACTTATCGTAAGTCAGTCGGAATGACTGGCTGCGGAGTGCTGGATGCCTCGCCTCCCCGGTGCGGGTGGTCTATGTTCGGTCGATCAGCCAAAGATCGGGCGATAGGGCGGCAATGAGCTTTAGCGGCGTCACGGCGACGAACTCACTTTTGCTGAAACTTTCGATGAGTTCCGCCTGCAAGAGAGCCCTGAGGGCCGTATTAACGGTTCCTGCGCTTAGTCCGAATACCTCGGCGGCCGCCTTTCCGTAGGGGCTGACCCCGGGATGCAACAGGATCCAACGCAGCACGGCGGTTTGGGGTGCGGTAAGCTGGCGCACGAGCAATTCGAGTTCGGGTTGCTGGCGCGCCACCGCTCGCACGGCGGATCGCTGCACGGACTCGTCGAGCAAGTCCCCGGGCTTCGAGTGCAGCCAGAGCCACGTGCAAACCTCCGCGACTTCACCGATCTTCCCGCACAATAACTCCGTGGCGACTGCCAGGCTGCGAACATGCCTACCCCCCTTTTCGAAGATTGGGAGAGCCCAGGTGTCAATTTCCACCGGGGTTAGCGGGGGGACTTCGAGCGCAGTGCCGAGGTTTAACAGGGGCGCTCCTCTCCCCACCTGAAGGTTGGCGAAAAGTCGTTGGTTGCTCCCAGCGAAGACATAACGGCAGGCGGTGTGATGCTGGACTTCGTTTCGGATCGCCCAAATGGTAGCCATCCCGGGCCCGTCGCCATGCTTGAGGAGGAGCTCCTGAATTTCGTCAAAGAAAACGACTGGGCGTTGTTTCAGTTCCACCGCGGCGAGCTCAAGCCGCCGCAGAATGGACGCGATCTGCACGTCCGCATCCGCCGGTCCGGCGCTTTCGGCCTTTCTTATCCGCTCCACCCTCCTGGCAGTGACCTTCGCCACCAGAACCTTCACTTCGCCCCCAATTTCCTTTTGGGTTTCATCAGCCGCGCGGCCCCGCCCGATCTTCGCCATTTTGGCAGCGATTTTCGGCCGGCCATGCGCGAGAGTCTCAAGCTCATTCTGCAGGATCGCAAGGATGACGGGCCCGGGCGCCAGATCTGCCGGAATAGGTTTCACCGTGACGGACATGATCGGCTCCTTGACGGTGCGCACATAATGGGAAACGAGCTCGGTCTTGCCGACCCGACGCGGTCCCAGGAGCCGCGCAACCCCTTTTTCAGAGGCGAGAATGGAGGCGAGCTGCCGGTCGATCGGACGAACCATCCGGTTGGCGGCCGCGGCGAATGGCGAGGGGTCAGTCTTCATACTTGCTTTTTAGCAAGTTACCTTGCTTTTTTACAAGTGTTTTGCGGCCAGGTGTCCGGGGGCATAAGGATAGATAGTAGCAACCGGCGCAGGGGCGGCGGTAATACAAAGCGGAAAGCGGGGCAGGCAAAGCGGAAAGCGGAA
>CAZJNA010000218.1:0-1473 GCA_964547325.1 uncultured Opitutaceae bacterium
AAATTGCCGATAATCGAGAAACCTCCGTCCCGTTGAACCCTGAATCCCTTCCCTCCCGGGTGCGCCTGCCGATAGCCTGATGCCCCAGCCCACGACCGTCGCCCCGATAGACATCCACGCTGCGATCGGGCGTCTGGCTGCGGCCATTGGCGCGAGGCACGGGTCCCGGGAGCGCCTCCTGCTCCTTGGAATTGCGAACGGTGGAATCGGCCTGGCGCGCAGGCTTGCCGAGGCGATCGGCGCCCGCATGGGGATCCTGGACATCTCATTTCATCGCGACGACATCGGGCGGCACCCGATTCCGAAGGATTTCACCCCGACCCTCCTCCCCGGGGATATCAACGGAGCGCACATAGTCCTCGTGGACGACGTCCTCTACACGGGACGGACGGTGAAGGCCGCGCTGGACGAGCTTTTTGACCACGGCCGACCCGACCGGGTGGAACTCGCCGTCCTCGTCGACCGCGGGGGCCGGCGGCTGCCAGTCGCGGCCGACTATGTCGGGATGGCCCTCGATGCGGGCGGGGACAAAAAAGTAATCGTCGCCCTCGACAAGAGCGCCTCCAAAAGGGACAAGATCACGGTCACGAGCCTCAAGTGACGCCCCAATGCCCTGGCACCGCAAACATCTCCTGACCCTGGAAGAGCTCAGCGTGGCTGAGATCGGCCAGATCCATGCGACCGCGGGCGCATTCAAGGCGATCCTCCAGCGGAACGTGAAGAAGGTTCCCGCGCTGCGGGGCAAGACGATCGTCAACCTGTTCCTCGAGCCGAGCACCCGCACCCGCCTCGCCTTCGAGATGGCCGCCAAGCGCCTGAGCGCGGACATCATCTCCTTCGACGCGGCGAGCTCTTCCACCCAGAAGGGGGAGACCCTCCGGGACACGGCGCAGAACATCCAGGCGCTCAACGCCGACATGATCGTGCTCAGGCACGGCGCATCCGGCTCCCCCCTCTACCTGTCCCGCCTGCTCGACATCCCGGTCGTGAACGCCGGCGACGGCGCGCACGAGCATCCGACCCAGGGCCTGCTCGACACCTTCACCATGGTGGAGCACCTGGGGTCCCTTCGGGGCCGCAAGGTCGTCATACTCGGGGACGTCCTTTTCAGCCGCGTCGCGCGCTCGAACATCCATGCCCTGACGAAGATGGGCGCGGCAGTCACCCTGGTCGGGCCCTCGACGCTGGTTCCCGGGTGGTTCAGCGACTTCGGGGTCACGGTTTCCCACGACCTCAAGTCCGCGCTTGCGGACGCGGAGGTCGTCATGCTGCTCCGCATCCAGCACGAGCGCCAGGTCAGCAGCCATTTTCCATCGCTTGGCGAATACACCAGCATGTTCGGCCTGAACAAGACGCGGGCCTCGTGGCTCAACCCGCGGGCGATCATCATGCACCCGGGGCCGATCAATCGGGGCGTCGAGATCGACAGCGAACTCGCCGACGGCGAGCGAAGCGTGATCCTCGAGCAGGTGA
>CAZJNA010000219.1:0-1444 GCA_964547325.1 uncultured Opitutaceae bacterium
GGACGAGGGTCGCCTCATAGCCGGCCTGGCAGGTGCAGAGCCTCGCTGGGCCGGTCGGGGATGGCATGGACGCCAATCCCAATCTGCCCACGCTCCCGGTTCAAAGCAAAAGGGAAGGATGGAATTCCCGAGGTTCGGAGAACTCTTCATGCCGCGTTCAATCGGCCTCGATTTCCTGCGCGTGACTTGCGCAGAAGTCCACGCCGCTCCGGGTGAGAAAGACCGCGCCGGTATCGGGCTTGATGCCGACGAGGCCCATCCGCCGGAGCTTCCCGGCCTCGGCCTCGAATTCCAGGAAATCCGGCGACTGCGGATTGATTCGGAACGCCGTAACCTTAGGGAAGGTGTTCGGCGTGGCCATTTCGAGTTCCCAGAGCCTCTTCATGATGAATTTCTGCATCCCTGAGAAACCTCCGACGGTGCCGGCTTGGGCTGGCTGCGGGGCCGCCTGTGCGGGCGGGACATTGGACGCGATGGCCGGCGAAGCCGTCTCAACGGCCCGAGCCTTCGCCTGCATCGGAAGTGCTTCGACTGCCACCTCCTGCGCGGCCGCTGCAATGGCGCTGACTCTCGCCGTCCTTGCCTCATGGAACACGAACGCAACGCCAAGGCCGGCTGCGGCGGCGCCGACAAGGATTTTCCACATGCCGGCCATCGTGCCCGCGGCTGCTCCCCCCTGCCGGAGAACGCGGGCCGCGATTTTTGCCGCGAGCCCGGCAGGGGCCGCCAGGCTCGACTGGTTTGCGAATGCCGCGCCCAGGGCTGCCGCGGACGAGGCGATCCCCCGCTTCTCGAGGAGCCCGCGCAGCTTGTCCAGCGCCCGCTCGACGCGCATCCGCGCGGCGTCCGGGCTCAGCGAGAACCTGGCCCCGACTTCGGCGAGAGGTCTGCCTTCGAAATACCTGAGGAGCACGGCCTCGCGCTCCACATCGTTCAATTCGTCCATCGCATCGTCTATGATCGGCCGCAGCTGTTCCCAGCCGGCGCCCGGCGTCGCATTGAGTTCGTTCACGGTATGGGCCTCCAATTCGCGGGTCCTCCGGCGCCTTTCGCCCCGCACGGCCTGCGCCGCCGCAAACCGGGTGCTCGTGTACAGCCACCCGGCGAGGGCGGGCCGGTTCGCGAGCGACGGCGCCTTTTGCGAAAGATCGGCGAAGACTTTTTGAGATACGTCGTCTGCAAGGTGACTGTCGCCGCCGACACGCCGCAGGGCGGCAAAATAGACGAGATTGACGTGCCTGCGGACAAGCTCCGTAAAGGCCTCCTGCGAGCACCCGTCGAGGTAGCGGCGAAGCAGTTGGGCGTCATCTTCCATCTGGACAGATTCTAGCAGCCGCTCGCCCCGGAAACGAACAGACAATTTGAGGGATGAGAGGCGTGGCCATGTTTGGAATTCCCGGTTGCGGTCCCGACGTCCGGCGTCAACTTTCCGGGACGATGGGAC
>CAZJNA010000220.1:0-1397 GCA_964547325.1 uncultured Opitutaceae bacterium
AGGCGCAGGTAGCGCTCGCTCGCCTTGCGCTCCTCAATGGCGTTAAGCCGGTCGAAGGCCTGGCGGAAGACAGGCCTTGGAAAAAGCTCTTCGCGGTAGAGATACCGGGCGAAAGCCCCGGGCTTGCGCACGAGGGAAGCGATGATGTGCCGATAGTCGATCTGAGGGACTTTACCGATGGAACGCGGGTAGGAGGCGATCTCCTCGCCGCGGTACACGAAGCGCACGGTATCCTCGCTCAGATGGGCCTGAACAAAGGCTCCAATCAACCTGGCCGGGACCGAATACGCACAATCCCGGACCCGAGCCGTCGAATAGCTGGACACTCGCACGGTGGTCTCATGCGTCTCCGGGAAACGCTGACTGGGCAGCATACGCAGCGTGGCCTGCTCCGCGGTGACCTTCGGCTCCCGCAGAGCGTTGGCTCCGCGGCAGACCTGCCCCACGAAAGCGGCGTAGGCGGCCACCGAAGCGAAGTCCCGGCTGCGGCGCAGGATTAGCTGGTTTTTGATCCGGCGCTTGATCACGCCCTGGGCCGCCTCGACGTCGCCATTTTGATTGGGGCTGGCGATGGCAATGGTCCGGGGCTCCAGGCCCAGATGCTGGCAGAGCGCGGCGTACTCGGTGTTGAACCCGCGTCGACCCTCGCCGCGTTTGAGCTGATGGGTGGCCGTCGAACTCTGGTCGGTCTGAGAAAACCGCGGGACGCCGCGCAACTCCCAGAGAGAACTCTGGAGGCCGCGTTTTAGGGAAAGCACCGACTCGGAAAGGCACGGGATCGCCCACTCCCAGTTGGAATACGGCAGCACGGAGTGGCAGAGCAGATGGGCGAACACGTCGCCGGCAATCGTCACCCCGAGCTCGTTGGCGTTGGTCCAGTCGGTCTGGATGCACTCGCCCATCTCATGCACCTGAGCGAAGAAGACCTCCTTCGGTGGCCCATGGCGCCGCAGCCACTCAGAAACCCGGCGCTGGAACGTCCGCAGCGCCCGGCCCTCAACTCGGTCCGGAAAGGTGGCCAACAGGTACTCAAATAGCGCCTTTGCCTCCACCTCCGGGCTCTCTTCCAGCCAGCGCTCGGCCTCCGGCCAGATCCCGCTCAACGGGTCGCTTCGGGTCCGCCAGGTGTGTGGTTGTTTTAGGGTCTGCGGCCCGGTTTGCGCCGCAAGGTACCGCCGAGCTGTCTCACGGTGCATCCCCGCCTTCATCGCCGCGTGGTCAACCACGCCGCTCAATTTATAGTGCTTCATTAGACGTCGATACTGGTGCTCGGTGATCATGGGCCTGCGAAAAGGCCCGAGCCTACCGGTCGCGCAGTCCAACGACCCTATCAAAAACCCGCCTCAGAACGGCGGGTTTTAGTTGTCGTCAAGGCGAGGTCTAGTTGTCGCTGGGGG
>CAZJNA010000221.1:0-1261 GCA_964547325.1 uncultured Opitutaceae bacterium
ACTCCAATCCACCCACCCTCGTCCGCGTCCGCTGGCCGTCGGGCAAGGAGACCCGTCACCCTTTCCCTCCAGGCTCGACTTCGCTCACCCTCACTCCCGGAGGAAACTGATCCCGGGAGAAACGCCAAGCGGACTGCGGGGGCGAGGCAAGCAGGTGCGCTCTGGCGGGTGACCACACGAAAAAGTCCGGCGGCTTTCGCCGCCGGACTTGAATCGTTATCGCCGCGACGGGGTCGGACCCGGCCCGGCTGCTGAGTCAGCTAGAAGTCGAATGAGTTGGTCAGTGTCCATCCCATGCCCTCTGAAATGCGGACCAGGGCGAGGGACCCGTCCGGATTTATCCGGGCCGGAATGAGTCGGTTGTTTTCACCCACATTGGTCAGGTTGAGCTGGATGCGCCAATTGACCTTGTGACTCATCTTCCATGTATAGCCTGCCCAGGCGTCAAAATGCGTCTCGTTGCTTCCGATGAACGGCTGGTTGACGTTCAAACCGCCCAGGGTCAGGGCCGTCACTCCGGCATAGTTCGGATCGGTTGAGTTCGCATTCTTGAAGTTCGGATCGAAGTGGTAGCCGATGATACGACCGGCCTCCAGCCTCAAGCCTCCTCCGACGAACACCCCCTTGAGAAACGAGCTGTCGAAGGTGTAGCTGGTGACGGTGTTCAGCCTCCATGGAGAAACTTCCGGAGCCGCATGGCCGAGTTCGTTCAGCTGAACGGTGAAGGGGGCGACGATGCTCGAGTTCCACTGGCTGCCGAGCGTCGAGCCGCCATTGTACCACTCGCGAACCTGACCGCCGGGACCGTTCATGAAGGCGGTCATGGCTCCGATGAACGCTTGCGCCGCGGGATCAATGTTCTTGTGGGTCGCATTGATGCGCGAGTAGTTGACGGTTATGTCCCAATTTCTGAGCGGCTGGGCCGTCAGCTCGAACTCCGTGCCCTTGGACAGGTTGTCCACGGTGATCTGGTGATTTCCGAACGTCGAACCGCCTCCGGTGACGGCGCCATTCACATCATTGATAGGCTGCGAATATGCGTCCCTCAAATTGCCTGTCTTCAATGGGATCAACGGATTGATCTATGGGGTGAGAGCATAACTCGAGAAGAAGGTGGATGGGAATGGGGCGTGTATCCATGCGTTGACGATCGCTTGGCCGCCAACGTACGTCTTACCATTGAACGTTCCGCCCGTCTGGTTGTAGGCGTTATATGCTGCCTGTTGCGCCGGCGTGCTGTTGGGCAGACCATCGGCGCTCG
>CAZJNA010000222.1:0-1250 GCA_964547325.1 uncultured Opitutaceae bacterium
AAAGATGATCGCCTCGTGGACTACAAAATAATCTTCGCGCCCAGTGCAATCGAGGATCTGCGGGCCATTGTCGTCTATGTCGCTGCAGACCGAGCCGAGGCAGCAGGCCGCCTGGGCCACGCTCTGATCGACGCAACAAAACCCCTGGCGACCTTCCCGCTCCTCGGGCGGATCGTACCCGAATTCGACAACCCGACAATCCGGGAACTGGTTCTCAAGCCCTTTCGGATCATCTACCGTATCGACGAATCTAATCGTGTCGTCGGGATCGTTCGATTTTGGCACGCCGCACGTGGATACCTGGGGGCAGGGGATATCACGAATGATTTCTAGGTCATCCCAGGACCAAACTCGCCACTGCCGAGGAATCCCTCCAGTTGACATGATGGTTTTACATGATACATTCCCCCACATGCCGGCCAACATGAGCACGCTTACCGAACGGGGACAGGTCTCCATGCCGGCGTCGCTCCGCAAGCAGATGCGGCTCCGTACAGGACAGCGGCTCCGCTGGGAACGAATCTCGGAGCGGGAGTGCCGCATAATGGTCGAACCGGAAACGCCCGCCGGCCCAATGGCCGTCCTTGGCTACGGCCCGAAGCTCCGCGGCGACCGCGGTCGACGCACTGCCGACTGGATGTCCGATTTGCGGGCCGGCGGAGCACGCGGATGACCTGGGTAGTGGACACGTGCGTCGTCCTCGATGTTCTGGAGGACGATCCGGAATTTGGGCGCGCTTCCGCAGGGCTGCTACAGCGCCTCCTTCGCCAAGGCCTGGCGGTCAGCCCGGTCACCATGATCGAGCTCAGCGCAGCATTCGGCGGCGACTTGCTTGAACAGAAGCGCTTCCTCGACCAGGCCGGTATCGGTTACGGGGAAGGGTGGACCGCCGCTGACACCGAAGGCGCCCATTCCGCCTGGAATAGCTACGTGCGATCGAAGCGGGCCGGCAATGCGCCCAAGCGCCCGATAGCGGACATTCTGATCGGAGCATTTGCCGCCAATCACCAGGGTCTGGTGACCCGCAATGGCGCCGACTTCAAGCGCTGGTTCCCCAAGCTCACGCTCCGCCAGCCGTAGTTCTGCGCCGCCCGCTTCGGTTTCTGCTTCCGCGAACCGGTTTCCCGCTTTCCGCTTTCCGACTTCCGCTTTGCCTTCCCGCTTTGCCCGCCCTCCGGTTTCTCCGCTTTCCGATTTCCGCTTTCCGCTTTGCCTGCCCCGCTTTCCGCTTTGTATTACCGCCGCCCCTG
>CAZJNA010000223.1:0-1220 GCA_964547325.1 uncultured Opitutaceae bacterium
TTGCAGTCGATTGACCTTGCCGTTGAGGCTGAGCGACTCGGGATGGACGGAGCCTATTTCCGGGTTCATCATTTCGCCCGGCAATTGTCATCGCCGTTTCCGCTGCTCGCGGCGGTTGGCGCAAGAACACAAAAAATCGAGATCGGAACCGCAGTCATCGACATGCGGTACGAGAATCCGTACTACATGGCCGAAGACGCAGGCGCCGCGGACCTCATCGCCGGCTCGCGCTTGCAACTGGGGATAAGCCGCGGCTCTCCCGAGCAGGTTATCGACGGGTGGCGTTACTTTGGCCAACGGCTCAATGAAGGGGAGGACGATGCGGGCATGGGACGGCGTCATGCCGAGAAGTTCCTGGAGCTCCTCGGAGGGAAGGGTTTTGCGAAGCCAAACCCCCGCCCGATGTTCGCCAACCCCCCAGGACTCCTGAGGCTGGAGCCTTTTTCCGCGGGTTTGCGGGAGCGGATCTGGTGGGGTTCGGCGGCCAATTCGACGGCAGTGTGGGCCGCGAAGCTTGGCATGAACCTTCAGAGTTCGACGCTCAAGTTCGATGAATCCGGCGAGCCTTTGCACGTCCAGCAGGCTGCCCAAATCCGCGCCTTTCGAACTGCATGGGCCGAAGCAGGTCACGCTCGCGCCCCACGCGTTTCCGTGAGCAGAAGCATCTTCCCTTTGATGAACGACCTTGATCGCGCCTACTTCGGGCGCGACGAGGAGCAGGCAGATCAGATTGGGTTTATTGATTCAACCACGCGGGCTGTCTTCGGCCGGGGCTACGCTGCCGAACCGGACGTTCTCATAGAACAACTCCGGAAGGACGACGCCATCGCCGAGGCGGATACCATCCTGCTAACAATCCCCAATCAATTGGGCGTTGGCTATAACGTGCACGTCATGGAAGCGATTCTTGCCCACGTCGCGCCTGCGCTGGGCTGGCGCTGAGCCGGACCGACTTCAGCGCCCATCGACGACGGACATTCTCCGGCGTTCTTGATTGTGGAACCTAAGAATTCCCTGCTTTTGCCCGATACTTGTCGTGATAGTCCACCCAGGACTGCGGTCGTTCGCCTTCGTCCCTCCCCTTGGGCACGAGATCCAGGTATTGGTAGGCCGTGTTCATCATGTCGATCCCGCGGGCGAAGCAGGAATAGGTATGGAAGATCTCGCCCTCGCGGTTGCGGTAGAACACGCTGATGCCCTCGCGATCTTCACACCAGACC
>CAZJNA010000224.1:0-1207 GCA_964547325.1 uncultured Opitutaceae bacterium
CGGTGCCTACACGGGAGCGCTAGCATTTGGCTATTCTGAACGAAGGTTGTGCTGGCCCGTCCTGGCCATTGCCACCGTCTTGCTGAATTTGCCTTATCGCTGGCTGGGCCTCGAACGTTTTTTTTATCTGAAGAATCGTCCCTCCTCCTATGGGGTGGAAAAAAACTTCGTTCCCGAATGGCTTGGGCATGGGCACCGGTTTGCCCCCTGGAATGCTACTGACACGTTGCTACTAATATTGCTGATCATTGCCATATTGGGATCAATATTTCTGAGGCAAAGTGCATTTAAGTCACGGCGAGCCACATTCGTGGGTCCTCTGCCGTACCGCTTCTTTTTATTGCTCTTTGCTTTCATAACGGTCGAAACCTGGTTGCACCTATCCAATCGGTCGCCCAATACTTACATTTCCCATTTCGAGCAACCGGACGCGGCGCATTACGTCTACGCTTGGAAAATGCTGCCCGATGGCAGAGGGGTCGTAAACGCTGACTTTGGATATTTTAGCAGATTGGAAGAGCTATACCTGGGTTACAGCCCCGAGACAACTGTGCTATTTGTGCGCCGCGCATTCCCATACTATATCAGCGCGCATCTTAGCTACTTCATCGGTGCCTATCACTCGTTCCTAGTCCTCAATCTTCTGTTTTGGTTGGCAGCGATTATGTCCGTTTTTCTCTTGGCGCGCGACTTTACGGGATCCGGCACCATTGCAGCCAGCGCTGCCGCCCTTACCGCGTGCGGCCCTGGTTTCATCATGTATGGGGCACAACCTATGAGTTACGTCGCGAATTATGCGATGATTGCGATGCTCATCCTTCTCTATCACCGCTTGGCTAACGCCACGCGTTTGCAAAGTTTCGCGCCTATCTGCACCGCGGGAATATTTCTAGGATTGACGATGCTCACGTACGACAGCTTTGCCTGGGCGCTTTTTTTTGTCCTCTATGCTCTCATTGCGCGAACATCCGTTTGGCGCGCCATTGTCGCCGTTGGAATCGGATGGTCGATCTACGCCGGTTTTTTCCTCCTCATTTTCACGGCTTTTAAATTCGTGCCGTAACACAGCAATGACCAGTATATCGGACTGGCCATCGGGCACCTCGTAAGCCTCATCCAGCATCCCAAATCCGCATTGATATTTCCGTTGCTCAGCAGTGCGATCAGCAACTATTGCGCGCAGCTGACGCAAGTGAACTTCTTTGTG
>CAZJNA010000225.1:0-1205 GCA_964547325.1 uncultured Opitutaceae bacterium
TACGCAAGAAAATCAAGGCATGGACTACCGGGTAACGTTCGCGGCACACGCGGACCGAGACCTGGAGGAGATCGTTCGCTTCCTTGCTCAAAAGAATCCGGGTGCAGCCGAGCGGCTGGGCAATGCGTTGGTTGATGATGCGCTTTCACTCGCAACCTTACCACGGCGCGGCTTGGCGTTTCAGGCGCGCCCGGAATATCGGCGAATCCTTCATCGGCCGTGGTTCCTGATTTTTTACCGGATCGACGAAGCCCGGCAGTTGGTGGAGGTCGCGAGAATCTGGGACGCACGTCAAGACCCGGATACATTCCGTCTTTAGCTGAAACGTGAGCTGAAATCCAATGACCGTTTTTCTTCTCTTCATCGTCACCGCCCTTGCAACCGGGTGGCAGCTTTCGCAGCAGATTTTGATGGGGGTATGGGGCAAACCTTTGAATCCACTCGAATTGGTGGGTTTCAGTGGCTCGCTGATCCTCTTCGCGTCCGCCTACGTCGCGCTTTTTTCCCTGCGTCGCGCAATATGGATTGCGATGGGTGCTTCGGTCCCTCTTTGGATATTTTATGTGCCCGCACTGGTCACGACTGCAAGCACGGGCGGCCCAGTTTTGGTTTTTATTCCCGGTCTCTTGCTCGGATGCACTACGGGACTCCTTATTTTCGAGATCGCCCGCCGACTTCGGAAGACTAATGACGGACTAATTCCAGCCAATGCGCCTCCGAAGATCTTTCGGCGTGGGATTCTCTCGTTAACAGGGCTCGCGGTCCTGGCTCTTATCGTCCTCGAAGTGTTCTTTGTTGGCGTTGACCGTGAAGTGACTGTGCCCGTCACATACGCCATCGAGAGAGAGAACGGCCGCTCGATTGCCAAGATGACATTTCAAAATCTTGCCGGCTTTAACTTTATTGAGACGGATTTGAAGGAGGTGATCGGATATTTGGAGGCGAATCATCCCCGCAACGTCAGCGTCCGTGTCTCCATGACCTATGACTTTGGCAAGGTTAGGGCCATGAATCTAAACTACGCCTATTTGGGAGACATAAAGTTCAGGCCCTACGTCGAACGAAAACCCTGATCGATCACCGAGCAGGTGCGCCTCTAGGTTGCCCCAAGGTTGTCAGCGGTTCGGTTTTTGCTTTCACTTCATTGCGTCTGCCTGTTGCTTGTTTCCGTTCGCAATAGATTAACCCTCAACTAAGTCCGCGCT
>CAZJNA010000226.1:0-1197 GCA_964547325.1 uncultured Opitutaceae bacterium
TCTGGCAGCGGGACGGCGCGGGGCTGCTGCACA
This sequence comes from uncultured Opitutaceae bacterium, assembly GCA_964547325.1. GTDB lineage: Bacteria > Verrucomicrobiota > Verrucomicrobiia > Opitutales > Opitutaceae > Palsa-1447. The sequence continues at coordinate 34 of CAZJNA010000226.1, forward strand.
TTGGACTCCGCCAACTCGCCGGAGACCAGGGCTGCCACTGTGAAGTGTTCAAGAGCTTCCCTTGTGTTGGCTACGTCGGTGACTGCTTGAGGCTTTGCTAGGGTGCTCGAGAGGTGTGCCTGTCGCTGAGAGAAATTCGCGACGCGTGAACTGGTCGCATTTGTGCCATTCCAAGTGCATTGGCATATTGTAAATGCAGCTGTGCTCTATGTGGCCAAGTATTACATCACAAGAACAACCTGCTTGTCGCGGGATTTGCTGTCGAAATTACCGAGCTACTTGGGTGTAGCAAGGTCTAATCGTCGTGTGAAACTCGTTCATGCTTTTTTCATTTGCATTCTCGCTCTGGGAAAGTTGACTCGCAGTTTTTGCGCTCAGTTTGCTACTGGGTCGCGCACTGTCGATCTCAACAACGTCTAATCTGTCGTGATTCAACATTGCAGGCCATTACGACCCTAATTACCTGGAAACTGTGCCGATCCCATTTCAATTGAAGCAACCACTGGTTCCTGTATCACCCGCTCTTCCTGACACCTTGTCTGCATTACATGGGCCGTCTTGCGATCGTCGTTAGCGGTAGTCGAGCGACTCGATTTGGGAAAGTTGACTTCAACTTTTCGCCGCCATGACGTAAGCCCGAAGGCCCAAAGCGCCGCAGCGTTTGTAACTTGTCTGTCATTCAACATTGCAGGCACATTGGCACCTATTCAACCGGGTTTTGTCGGCGCGCTCCTTGGGTGCCGCAAATCGACTCTCGATCGTTGACCTCTGTGACTGAAAGGCACCCAACAATTCTGTGGACCATGTAACTGCTTCTTTGGCGGCACCTCGAGGCCTCTCTGCGGTGGTGCCGATCGATTGGAACTTTCGGAACGGCTGCTTCGTTGCTCTTGTCCGTGCCGCCCAAGACTATTCGGTTGCTAGACAATTGCCTGCTGCTGCAGTGGCTAATGCTCACGCCGTGCTTCGACCGCGGCCGAAATTCGGCACCGACCTGCGACCTGCGGCCTGCTGCTGTGCGCATGCGTAGTCTGCACTCTGGGCATCTGCGTGGTGGTGTTTGCGTGCCTCAATTGCGTTTCTAAACCGCGACGTGCGACTGCCCTACCACCAATGCAATTTTTTTGCCTGGCTTCCTGCACATTTCGTCCCTGGGTCCTCAGA
>CAZJNA010000227.1:0-1194 GCA_964547325.1 uncultured Opitutaceae bacterium
CCAATCAGCGGTACTCCTCTCCCGTCGCGGAGTCTATGATCTTGAAGTGCTCGATGTGGTAGCTCGGGTCGGCCCGGAAGGCCAGTTTGACCCCGAAGCTTTTCTCCATGCGGACGAGAAGATCGGCGTCCTCGCTACGGAGGCGCTCGAGGATCGCGGGATTGACGAGGACGCGGAGCGAATACTCCTTCCCGTCCTTGCGGAGCTGGAGGCGCCGGGCGACGGAGGAGAGCCTGCGCTGGAGCTCTACGGACATCGTGGTGGCCGACTTGACGATGCCGCGTCCGCGGCAATACGGGCAGTCCGTGTAGAGGTTCGATGAGAGCGACTCCTGCTGCCGCTGGCGGGTCATCTGCATGATGCCGAGCTGCGAGATCGGCAGGATGTGGTTCCGCGCCTTGTCGGATGCCATCAGTTCGACCATCTTCTCATAGACTGCGTTGCGGTGGCGCCGCTCCTTCATGTCGATGAAGTCGATGATGATCAGGCCGCCCAGGTTGCGCAGCCGGATCTGGCGGGCGGCCTCGTTGGCCGCCTCCAGGTTGACGGCGTAGATCGTGTTCTTCTCGTCGCCGGAGCGGTTCTTATGGGAGCCGGTGTTCACGTCGATTGCGATCAGGGCCTCGGTCTCGTCGATGATGACCTCGCCGCCGCTCGGCAGGGCGACCTTGCGCTGGCCGGTCTGCTCGATCTGGCGCTCGATGTTGAATCGCTCGAAGATCGGGATGCTGTCCGAATAAAACGCGATCTTGGACTTCGACCGCTGCGAGATCAGGCCGACGAGGGTCTGCGTGCGCTCGTAGTCGGACCGGTCGTCGATGAGGACCCGGTCGACCTCTTCGGTGAGGAAGTCGCGGACGGTGCGCTCGACGAGGTCGGGCTCGGTGTAGAGGCAGGCCGGGGACTTGTCGCGCTGCATCTTCTGGGCGATCTCCTCCCACTTCTTCAGGAGGAGGTGCAGGTCCCGCACGAAATAGCGGCCCTTCTTGCCCTCGCCGGCTGTGCGCACGATGACGCCCATGCCTTCGGGTATCGTGAGCTCGTTGATCAGTGTCTTGAGCCGGCGGCGTTCATGCGGATCCTCGATCTTGCGGGAGATGCCGCACCCGTCGCTGTAGGGGGTGAGGATGAGGTAGCGGCCGGGAATCGAGAGATTCGTCGTGGTGCGCGGGCCCTTGGTGCCGATCGGACCCT
>CAZJNA010000228.1:0-1177 GCA_964547325.1 uncultured Opitutaceae bacterium
GGCTTCTGCAAGCCGGTGACATTGCAGCAGTCCGCAGCAGGCCATGGAACCAAGGGTACGGAGGCCGGGCGTGACCGTTGAACGGCCTACGTTTTGACGTTCAGCAAAGAATGAAGATCGAGCTTCCAGACGACTATTGGGACTACCTCGAAAGCGACGGCGCAATCGCCGAAGGATTCGCCGATGGTTTCCCCGGGTATTTCGTCCTCTGGCATCCCGACGAAATCGAGAAGAACAATGCGGACATGAGCGTCCAGTCGCTAGCGCCAGGATTTCTCGGGTTTGGCGGCAACGGCAGTGGCGAAATACTGGCGTTCAATCACACGGGTGCCGTTTATTCTCTACCGATGATCGGGATGGAAGCACGGTATGCTGAGAAGGTGGCGAATTCGTGGACCGAGTTTCGCGGTCGCATCAAAAGTGACAAATCAACCTGACCAACCGCTTGATCCGACCGGGAAGGAGATCGGTCGTCTACTCTTGTCCTACTCCGGGCCTGAGCCAGACCGCGTTCGATCAGCCATTGTCCGTCTTGCGGACGACGATCTCAAAAAGGTGGCACACCTCGTTGAGCGGGCGAGCCAAGATTACCGGGACATCCTGTATTGGCTCGAGTTGAAGGAGGAAGAAGATCGAGAGAAACGACTCCTCTCTGGGATGACGATGAACGAACGGCTTTCCCACTTTAAACTCTTCCCGGAGTGGGATGAAGCCATGGCCAAGCACGACAAGATGATTCTAGCCAAAATATTGCGGCGCTGCGCGATTGATGCCGACTCGATCCCAACTTACATTGAGAATCTACTGGCTGCTAAAACGTGAATCGTCATCCAATACCACACTCGCATCCTGGCCGGCCGGTTCGGCGGTGGGCACGCCCCCTGCCTCGGCTCATAGACACCGCCAGTGACCTCCCAGCATTCTTGAAGACGGACGCGAGGTGGACGCCCATGGCGGAATTGTGCCGACGGCTTTATGAGGAATGTGGTTCCGAACTTTTTGGCAGTCCTGTGATCGGGGGTGGGCTCGTACTCGCGGCGCGGCCGGATGTCGCGCACGACGAAGGCGTGGTTCTGGTTAATTACCATCCATTAGGTCGCATTTTTTCTCTTCGCTACCGGCACAAATCCATTGAACTAGAACTGGCGGAGTCCTGTTCGGAAGTAGTAGTCTGGCA
>CAZJNA010000229.1:0-1161 GCA_964547325.1 uncultured Opitutaceae bacterium
CTCGCCGAGGCCCAGAAGGCCGCCAAGAATTTCGCCGAGAAGCAGCAGCAGGAGGCCGTCGAACGCTCGGCCGCGCTGCTGGCCAAGGCACAGGAGGCCATCGAGCTCGAGAAAAAGAAAATGCTCGCCGAGGCGCGGACCGAGATCGCCCGCCTGGTCGTCGCCACGACCCAGAAAGTGCTGGGCCAGCAGCTCTCCGAGGCCGACCGCAGCCGCTACAACGAGGCCGCGGGCCGCGAGCTGACCAACGTCTGAGCACCATGGCCGGCCACGCCAAACAAGCCCAGCAGCTCGCCCGCCAGCTTTTCAAACTGAGCGTGGCGGACGGCGTGGTCTCGGCCGAGCGGGTCGCCGGCATCCTCGCCTGGGTCGAGAAACACCGGCCCGCGAATCCGATCATGGTGCTCAAGGCCTACGAGCGCCTCATCACCATCGAGCTCAACCGCGGCCAAGTGCGAGTCGAGCACGCCGGCCCCATCTCCGATCAGGTCCTGCAATCCATCACTTCCGCCCTGGCCAAGAAATACGGCCGCGCCCTGACCACCTCCGCCCAGCCCAACCCGGCGCTCCTCGCCGGACTGCGCGTGCGGGTGGGGGACGACATCTATGAATCCTCGGTCGCCGGCCAATTGGCCGCCCTGGCCGCCAGCGTCTAATTTTCCATGAGCACCATTCTCGAACAAATCGAATCGCAGATCGCCAAGCTTTCCAGCCACGCGGTCAAGAAGAACACCGGCAACATACGCACCATCGCCGACGGCGTCGCCAAGATCGACGGCCTCTCCGACGTGATGTACAATGAGATGGTCCAGTTCCCCGGCGGCGCCATCGGCATCGCGCTCAACCTCGAGGCCGACGAGGTCGGCTGCGTGGTCTTGGGAGACATCTCGCAGCTCAAGGAAGGCGACGAGGTCACCACCACCGGCAAGCTCCTCTCCGTCCCCGTGGGCAAGGCGCTCCTCGGCCGCGCGGTCGACGCCCTCGGCAATCCCGTGGACGGCAAGGGGCCGATCGACGCGAAGGAATTCTACCCGGTGGAGAAGATCGCCCCCGGCATCATCGTCCGCAAATCCGTCTCCCAGCCGCTCTTCACCGGCATCATGGCGATCGACTCGATGATCCCGATCGGCCGCGGCCAGCGCGAGCTGATCATCGGCGACC
>CAZJNA010000230.1:0-901 GCA_964547325.1 uncultured Opitutaceae bacterium
CTCAGAACGGCGGGTTTTAGTTGTCGTCAAGGCGAGGTCTAGTTGTCGCTGGGGGCGGATTGGCGTATTGGGCGACGCCCGTACGTAATCCCCATGCTTGCATCCAATAATCGGTGGCATCTAAGCTACCGAGACGCGGAGTTGGCGTCATATCAGCCTGTGCTCCGCGGTGAGCCAACGTACATGAAGACTTTCGAGGAATACTATTGCGAAGCAACGGGATGCTCCCCGGAGGCATTGCCGCGCAAGCTGTTCTGGAAGTGCCTGCATCGCCACGCGCTCCCGATCGCCCCGTTCATCCTCCTGTTTAATCCGGAGTACTTTTCCGTCGACCGGGAGCTTATTTCAGAGGTCCGCCGCGCGGTGAAGATGAACCAGGTCTGGGAGGAGGTCCGGGAATACTTTGTCAGCCCGAAGCACGTGGGATGGCTCCGCAAGAGAGGGAACGTTCGGGTATCCGCCCGCCGACTGATCAACCTCACCCGGGAGTATCTCCCGGCCTCCGGCTCGCCCCCTTCGCCTTCACCTTCGCCTTATCCGCCTCCGGAGGCGGGTCCGTATTGAGCGGACGCGAGCATTGACAGCCGTGGAGCGGATGAAAGAAAGTTCCCGCTCCTCATTTTACGGCGGTCATAGCTCAGTTGGTTAGAGCACTAGATTGTGAATCTAGGGGTCGCGGGTTCGAGTCCCGTTGGCCGCCCCATTTTGATAGCAAGCCACTTACAAAAACCGACGGCGTTAGTGGCAACGCCCAGTGGCAACAAGGCCACCGAAATTCACTGTCGTACACGATCATTCATTCGGCGGTAAATCGGATTGGATGTGGCGAGGGATCGCGACATATCCATCGTTCGGTTGAAGATGATCCTTCCCCTGCATAGTGAGCATTTTTACGCGGACG
>CAZJNA010000230.1:911-1161 GCA_964547325.1 uncultured Opitutaceae bacterium
CGCCCTTCTGCATTGGGGCTACCGAGCCCAGATACTTAAAGCGGCAGAGTTCATGTTGCCTGACGCTGTGTCGCCGGAGGATCTGCGGCACGTCGAGTTTCTTCGTCCGCAGGTTGTCATGATCACCCCCGAGGAGGTGATCGACTATCGAAAATTAAGACCCTACCTCACAGCGCATCGCCCAGCATCGATGTTCGACCTCGGTAAATCGGATTGGTTGAATTCGTTCTCGCCGCGGCACCTTGGCCAG
>CAZJNA010000231.1:0-1101 GCA_964547325.1 uncultured Opitutaceae bacterium
GCGACTCCTTCTTGAAGTAGTCGCCGAAGGACCAGTTGCCCAGCATCTCGAAGAAGGTGTGGTGGTACGTGTCGAAGCCTACGTCCTCCAGGTCGTTGTGCTTTCCCCCGGCCCGGATGCATTTCTGGGTGTCCGCCGCCCGCGTGTCCGCCCCCCGCCGGGCCCCCGCCCATGTCGAGACGTCCGGCTGCCTGTTTCCGAGGAAGATCGGGACGAACGGGTTCATTCCCGCATTCGTGAAAAGGAGCCCCGGCGAATCCGGCAGGAGCGAGGCCGACGGCACGATCGTGTGCCCGCGCTCAGCGAAGAAATCCAGGAACGACTGGCGTATCTGGGCGGACGTCATGGCGGCTCAGGAGAGGTTCGTGATGATGGCGCTCGCCATCCGCTTCGTGCAGACGCTCTGTCCCCCGAAGGCGATGTCGGCCGTCCGCGTGCCGCTTGTGACGGTTTTCCTGACCGCGGCCTCGATCCGTGCCGCGGTCTTTTCCAGCCCGAAACTGTACCGAAGCATGAGCGCCGCCGAAAGCACCTGGGCACAGGGGTTCGCCAGGCCCTTTCCGGCGATGTCCGGGGCGGTGCCGCCCGCCGGCTCGTAGAGCCCGAAGGGCAGGCCGCGGGAGTTCTTGCCCGCGCCGAGCGAGGCCGACGAGAGCATCCCGAGGGAGCCGCAGATGACCGCCATCTCGTCCGAGAGGATGTCGCCGAACATGTTCTCGGTCACGAAGACGTCGAACTGGTTCGGGTTGCGGACAAGCTGCATCGCCGCGTTGTCCACGTACATGTGGCTAAGCTCGAGCTCCGGCGCATGCTTCGCCACGTAGTCCGTCACCGTCTTCCGCCACAGGACGGAGGTTTCGAGGACGTTCGCCTTGTCGATCGAGCAGAGCTTCTTCTTCCGCGAGCGCGCCGCCGCGATCGCCGTCTCCGTGATCCGCTCGATCTCGCTCTTCCGGTAGATCATGGTGTCCACCGCCTGGATGTCGCCGTTCGGCAGGAGCGTCGTCTCCTTCGGCTTTCCGAAGTAGAGCCCGCCCGTCAGTTCTCGGATGCAGACGATGTCGATCCCGTCCGGGATCCGGTCCGACTTGATCGGCGAGG
>CAZJNA010000232.1:0-1073 GCA_964547325.1 uncultured Opitutaceae bacterium
AACTTCATGAAGATCATTTCGCTCGCCCCGGAGGTACTCTGACCATGCAGAAGTTCCACATCAAACGCGGCGACGCCGTCGTCGTCATCGCAGGCTCCCACAAGGGCAAGGAGGGGAAGGTTCTCGAGATCCTCGGCGTGGCCGGCCGCGCCCGCGTCGAGGGCGTCGCCATGATCAAACGCCACCTCAAGAAATCGCAGGACCATCCGCAGGGCGCGATCGTCGAGCGCGAGGGGTCGGTGCATGTCTCGAACCTGATGCTCAAGGCGCGGCACGACGCCCGTCGCGCCCGCAAGTCGGCCGCCCCGGTGAAAGCCTGAAGCTGGGCGCTTGCCAAGACCCGACCTTTAGTGCGTTAATCGACCTTTTCCGCCCAAGACAGCCCACCCTTTTGTCCATGCCGTACGTTCCATCACTCAAGAAAACCTACCTGGAGCAGGTCGCCCCCGCGCTCGTGAAGAGCCGCGGCTACAAGAACAAGCACCAGGTGCCGCGGCTCGTGCGGGTCGTCATCAACACCGGCATCGACGCCGAGGCCGACAAGAACCAGATCGCCGACGTCCAGCGGGACGTGACCCTCATCGCCGGCCAGAAGCCCGTGCTCGCGAAGTCCCGCAAGGCCATCTCCAACTTCAAGCTGAAGGAGAACCAGGTGGTCGGGTGCCACGTCACCCTGCGCGGCAACTCCATGTGGGAGTTCCTCTACCGGCTGATCGCGGTCGCCCTCCCCACGATCCGCGACTTTCGCGGCGTGTCCCCGAAATTCGACGGCCAGGGGAACTACAACCTCGGCGTCACGGACTTCACTATCTTTCCGGAAATAACCGTGGAAAACGTCAAGAAGAGCCTCGGCCTGGACATCGCGATCGTCACCACCGCCGGGACCGACGATGAGGGGCGCGAACTCCTCCGCCTCCTCGGCATGCCCTTCCGCCGGACCGAGACGGCCCCCAAGCCCCAGACCCACGCAGCCTGATCCGCCCGTCGAACCATGCCAAAGACATCCGCCATCGAACGAAACAAGAAGCGCCAGCGCCTCGTCGCCAAGTTCGCCAAGACGCGCGCCGAGCTGA
>CAZJNA010000233.1:0-1067 GCA_964547325.1 uncultured Opitutaceae bacterium
CCGCCGGACATCGAGGCCCTGGCCAAGGAGATCGAGGAGGTGTGCGCCCAGAAGGAAAAGGCGATCAGCGAGCAGCACTTCGAGGAGGCCGCCAAGTTCCGCGACCGGGAGAAGCAGCTGCGCACGAAGCAGGAGCTGGTGACCGAGGAGTGGAAGAAGGCCCGCGAGGAGCATCGGGTCAGCATCGACGAGAACCTGATGATGCAGGTCGTCGCCGACTGGACCGGCATTCCGCTCTCACGCATGGAGAAGAAGGAAAGCGAGAAGCTTCTCGGCCTCGAAAACGAAATCCAGAAGGTCGTCATCGGCCAGGAGGTCGCTGCGGGAGCAATTGCTCGCGCGCTGCGCCGCTCGCGGGCCGATCTCAAGGATCCGCGCAGGCCGATCGGCTCGTTCCTCTTCGTCGGGCCGACCGGCGTCGGCAAGACCGAGACCGCCAAGCAGCTCGCCGCCCAGATGTTCGGCAACCAGGACGCGCTCGTCCAGATCGACATGAGCGAGTACATGGAGAAGTTCTCCGTCTCTCGCCTGATCGGCTCACCGCCCGGCTACGTGGGCTACGAGGAGGGCGGCCAGCTGACCGAGTCGGTCCGCCGGCGGCCCTACGCGGTCATCCTGTTCGACGAGGTCGAGAAGGCCCATCCCGACGTGCTCCAGCTTCTCCTCCAGATCCTGGAGGACGGGCGGCTCACCGACTCGCTCGGGCGCACCGTGGATTTCCGGAACACGATCATCATCATGACCTCGAACATCGGGGCCCAGCTTCTGATGCGGCAGACCTCCATGGGCTTTTCAGCCGCGGCCTCGAGCTTCAACGATGCCGAGAAGATGCGCGAGAAGGTGCTCGAGGAGGCGAAGCGCGTCTTCAAGCCGGAATTTCTCAACCGGATTTCCGACATCGTCTTCTTCCGTCCGCTGGAGAAGACGGACCTGATCAAGATCGTCGAGCTCGAGGTGGCGAAGTTCGCGAAACGCCTCGTGGAACGGAAAATCAGCCTCGAGTTCAGCGACGAGGCCAAGCAGCTCCTGATCGACAAGGGCTACGACAAAAGTACGGCGCCCGTCCG
>CAZJNA010000234.1:0-1067 GCA_964547325.1 uncultured Opitutaceae bacterium
GATTAACGCTGTCTTTGCACTCTATTTTCCAATCGCAGCATGGATGATGACCACACCACGCCTTTTCTCTATCTGCGAGTTTTCCCATGCAAGCGCTCGGCTTTTTGTCTCCTTAGTTATTCCATGCGTAGCGACTTGGTTTCTATTGCGTTTTAGCGTCAGCCTACCGGCCCCGTTTTTTGCAATCATCTTGGCGACAGCCATTTATCTTGCGAGCGTCCTCGGGCATCATATCGCACACAATTTTGTAAAACCTCTTGAGAATTCGGCGTGGGATGAAACAAAGGCCTCCGTCACCAAGCTGATAGCTGATGAGTGGTCTGAGGAAAGGCTAACAGGACGGTTTTGTTCTCTCGTCAGTTCGCTTACGGAGCAAGCAAGGGTTGAAGTTGCTTTCGTCGATTCACCGACAAAAAACGACCTCTCGCAAAATCGACGGCTTTTGCTAACCGAAGCCTCAAAGAGAGGGTGGCTCACGCTAGCATCTACGCACCGAATCGTAGCGGAAAACCATGCACGCACCTTGCAAGATGCGTTTCTCGCCGAAGATCTTGCGTTGGTCTTGGTCTCCGGAAATGAAGGAAATCTCTGCGTACTATTCGTCGGCCATATATCAAGTCTCAAAGTGATGACGCATCGGGTAGTTGTCTTCATCTCCGAATTGCAGACTATTTTCCAAATTGGTCGCGAGCGTATCTTTCTCGCGCGAAAGGCTGTTCACAATGACAGGCTCGCTACACTTGGCTTTATAGCGTCACAAGTTAGTCATGACGCACGGAATAGACTTGATTCGATACGTGCAGCCCTAGATTTGTTGGACCAAGGAAAAGAAGATCTATTATCTGGAGAACATCGCTCTCTTCTGCTGAAGGAGCTGGATGCGTTCCTGCTAGATTTCAATATAAGCCTTGATATGGCTCGAATTGATGATCCACGAATTGTCCCGTGCCTACCGCATAGCGTATTGGATGATGTCATTAGAGTGTTTACGCCATATGCCAGCAGCTTCGGCATACTGATAGAGACCGCCTACAGTCACGAATCGAGAATGGTCTCGGCAGATATTC
>CAZJNA010000235.1:0-1034 GCA_964547325.1 uncultured Opitutaceae bacterium
CCGTCGCCGTCGACGTCCGTCCAGAGGGCCGAGGTGACCATGCCCACCTCGCGCAGAGCCGGAGCCAAGCTGTCGGTCACGTCCTCGAACCGTCCGCCGCGGTTGGCGAGAAGCGCGCTCCTCGGGGCCTGCGGATACTCTCCAGTGAGGACCCGCCCGCCGATGAACAGGCCCAGCCGGCCGCTCCTGTCAAAGTCCGCCGCAGCGACCGCCCCGACGCTGATCGGCAGGGGAGGGAGAGAGCCGTCGGGCGCCGGACGGAAGCCGCCGTGCCCGTCGTTCAAATAGAGCCGCGGCTGGTACTCGGGCGCCCCATCGGGAAGCGAATTGCCCCCCTTCGTCACCAGAAGATCGGACCTACCGCTCCCCGCCGCATCGAACAAAAGAACCGGCCCGTCGTCGACCGGCACCGCGCCCGGCTCCGGGGCGAACGCAGAGGAGTCGCTGCCGGAGAAGGACCCCGAAGCCGATCCGCGCAGAATCCGAAGAGGGTTGAGGGTTGTTCCGCCGGCGACAACGTCGTCCTGGCCATCGCCGAAGATATCCCCGACCGCCAGGCCCGGCCCGCGGCGGTTCAGCCGCAGGGGAATGAGCCGCTGGACGGAGACCTCGTCCACAGGCTCCTCGCGCGACTGCAAACCAAGGCCCGCCTGCCGGCCCACCTCCTCAAATTGAGCCGGCGGCGCAGGAGCAGGATCCGAGAGGACGGCCGGTCCCGAAGGCTCGGTGACGGTGAAGCGCCGGTCCACCGACAAATGCTCGAAGGTCTGCACCTTCCCGCTCGGCCAGGTCACCACCATCATCCGGATCTCCGTGTCCGCACCCAGGCCGAAGTGCACCATCGGCTCGCTGCTCGACATGTACCCGCGGGCCAGCGTCAACTGCCGGACCTGCACCCCAAGCGCGCTCTCGATCCGCACCGTCGTACCCACACCAAAGCGGTTCGAGCTCGTCCCGCGCAGATCCACGATCACCCGATGCCCCGTGTCGTTGTCGTTGCGAAGCACCGTCACCCCGCCGTGGTAGTTCGCATA